>CALVHS010000055.1 GCA_944328665.1 uncultured Clostridia bacterium
TTCCGCAAGCCCCTCGTTTTTTATTGTTTCAGATAAACGACAAATCCGAACCAATCGGTTGTTACCAAAAGGTTCGGATTATTTTGACTTGGTGGAGATAGTGGGAATCGAACCCATGACCTCTTGAATGCCATTCAAGCGCTCTACCAACTGAGCTATATCCCCGGAATCAACTTGCGCGGAATCGCTTCCGCGCAGGTCTTTCGCTCTTTTTTTACTCTTCGGGCTTGATAGCGCCGACAGGGCAGCCCTCTTCGCAAGCGCCGCAATCGATGCAGACGTCCGGATCGATCTGGTACTGCGTATCCCCCTGCGAGATCGCGTTTACCGGGCAAGTCTCCGCGCAAGCGCCGCAGGAGATGCAATCTTCCGAAATTTTATGTGCCATGACCTCTACCTCCAAATAACTTTCGTCGGCAAGGAGAAAACTTTTCCGACCTTGCCAATCTATTATATCATACTTTTTTATTTTCGTAAAGATTTCTTGCGGAAATATTTGCGGATTTTTTTACTTTTTCCGCAAAAATTTGCATATTGCCGCCGCTTTAATCTTCCAGCCCCTTCAGTTCGGCGTCCGCCTTGTCGTCCGCTTCTTTCCTGCCCCCCTTAAAACGCACGTCTTTGAGGGGGAAATCCCTATAAACGAGGCTGCCGTCCTTTTCGATCTTGACGCGGAGGGTCTGTTTGAGCATATTCTCTCCCACGACGGTGCCCTTCCCCTCCGGCGTGGACACTTCCGCGCCCATCTTGGGCATCTTTTTATAGATCTCGCTGTAATAGTCGTTTTCGTAGCTGAGGCAGCACATCAGCCTGCCGCACAGCCCGCTGATCTTGCCGGGGTTGAGGGAAAGCCCCTGCACCTTCGCCATCTTGATGGACACCTTGCGAAAGTCCTGCATGGCGCCCGCACAACAACAGATGCGTCCGCAGGGCGCGATGCCGCCGAGCAGCTTCGTCTCATCGCGGATACCGACCTGGCGCAACTCGATGCGGATGTGGAACGCGCCCGCAAGATCTTTGACGAGCTCGCGGAAATCCACCCTGCCGTCTGCCGCAAAGTAAAAGATGACTTTACTGCCGTCAAAGGCAAATTCGCAGTCGATGAGCTTCATCTTCAGTCCGTGTTTGGCGATCTTTTCCTGCGCGATGCGCATCGCCTCCGGTTTGCGCTCGATATTTTTCGCGCGCTGGGCGCGGTCTTTTTCCGTTGCGACGCGGATGACCGGCTTTAAGGGCTGGGTCACCGTCTCGTCCTCTACCTCGCGGGGGAGAAAGGCGACCTTGGCGATCTCGATGCTCTTGGCGGTCTCCACGACCACTTCCATGCCCTCGCGGTATTCCGTGTTTTTTTGCGGAGCAAAGTAATACACCTTGCCCCCCTCCTTAAATTGGATGCCTATGACTTTCATCGTACCTCCAAAATGCCGATAAACAGCGTTTCCATCGCGGCGGAAGGGTTGGCGTTGAACTTCAGCCCCCGCTCCGTCTCTGCGATCTTATCCTGCGCTCGTACGAGCGCCGCAGGCGAATAGCGCGCGGCGGCACGGGAAAGAAGTTCTTCCTGCCCGCGCGTCAAAAGCAAGTCCTCCCTGCCCAAGCGCACCATCAGTATATCCCTGTAAACGAGGCGCATGACGGCGAGAAAAGCCGACGCCTTTTCCCTGTCCGTATAACGCCGCGCCGCCGTGACGGCGGATGTGACGGTCAGCTCCGCCGCAAAGCGCGCCGCCTCTTCGGCGGCCTTTGCCGCGCCGCCCTCTTCCGCGAGCAACTGCGCCCTGCCCCATACGCCGCCCGACACGGCGGCGATCTCCGCCGCGTTGCGGCAGTGCGGATATTCCGCCTCCAGTTCCCGCGCGATCTCCTTTTCGGGAAAGCGGTACAGTTCCAATTTTTTCGCGCGCGAGCGCACGGTGGGCAGCACGGCAAAATCGTTGAGAGAACCGAGCAGAAAACAGGCGCTTGCGGGCGGCTCTTCCAACACTTTCAACAACTTGTTCTGCGCGCTCGCGTTCATGTCCTGCACGCCGTCCAGGACGAACAGCTTCTTCTCCCCCTCGACGGGGCGGATATAACTCTCTTCCGTCACCCTGCGCGCGTCGGCGACGGTGAACTTTTCGCCCTGCGCGGGCAATACGAGGCAGTCCGCAAACATCTCTCGCCCGATCAGATCCCGCGCGCGGCGGTCGGCGCCGAGGATCAGGCAGGCGAGCTCCTTCAAAAAGGCGCGCAGGTTGCGCCCGTCCGGACAGACGAGCAGGTAAGCGTGCGACAGCCTGCCCTGCGCCGCATCTCCTTCGACGATCCTGTACGCCCCGCTCCTGCTAAAGATCCGCATACCGTCAGGCAAAGATCCCGCGCTTCGTGAGAAAAGCCACGATGCGCGCGCTCGTTTCAAATTTTGTCCCCGTACAGTCGATCGCCGCCATACCGTCCGGGTGCGCCGCAAGCAGCGCCCTGTATCCCTCGTATACCCTCGCATGGAACGCCGCCCCCGCCTGTTCCATCCTGTCATCCGGATCGGCGCCGTGCTTGCGTTCGAAGGCGCTTTCGGGCGTAATGTCCAAAAACAAGGTCACGTCGGGCATGCACCGTTCCAAGGCACGGGCGTTGATCTCCCGCAAAAAGGAGAGGGGCAGCCCCCGTCCGTAGCCCTGATAGGCAAAAGAAGAACAGACGTACCTGTCGCAGAGGACGGAGACGCCCCGCTCGAGGGCGGGCAGGACGGTATCCGCCAAATGCTGCGCGCGCGCAGCGGCATATAAAAGCGCCTCGCACTCGTCCGTCATGGCGCTGTTTTTTCCGTCGAGGATGATCTTGCGGATGGCCTCGGAGATGGCGCCGCCGCCCGGCTCGCGCGTGAGGATATGCGGTATCCCGCGCGCGGTGAGCCAATCGGACAGCAGGCGCATCTGCGTAGATTTTCCCGCGCCTTCGCAGCCCTCGAAGGCTATAAATTTCCCTTTCATGTTCCTCCGCCTATTTTGATGACTTCGATCTTGCCGTCCGCGATGCCGAAGGTGTGCTTCGCCTCTTGCAAAAGCTCTGCCGCCCGTTCGGTGATCTGCTCGCCCGCCACCACGACGGGCACGCAGGGCGGCGCGACGCCCGCGTTGCGCGCGGCGACCCTCCCCACGCTTTCGGAAAGGGGCACGCTCTCCTTGCGGAAAGTGAGCGCCGTAAGATAACTGAATTTTTTGACGCCGCTGACCGCCTCCGGCTTCGGCTCATACGTCTCTTTCAACGGACGCATGCGCGCGATGCGGCGGATGACCCGCTCCAGGCGGAGCAGCTGCGCGGGCCGCGTTAGCGGGGACAAATAAAAGAGGATATACCGCCCGTCGTTCATTTCCGGGTAAACGCGCCGCCTTTCCAGCTGTTCTTCCGCAAGATAAGGAGAGATGCCCATGCCGCCGAAATCGACGGCGAAGCGGAGCGCGCCTCCGCCTTCATAAAAGCGGACGCCCCGCCGTTTGAGGCGCATCTTCATGAGAGAAAATTCCCTCTTGAGCGGATCGGTCAGCGCGGCGCCCTTTTCCGCGAGATACTTGACGCCGTATTCGATGCTCGCCATGATGGGATACGAAGGGCTCGTCGTGCGAAACAGCCCCGCCCCCTCGCGGATGTCGGCGAGCAGATCTTCCCTGTTGACGTTGAGGACGGCGCCCTGCGTGAGGGTGGGAAGCGTCTTGTGCGCTCCGTCCACCCATGCGTCGGCATATCCGCCGACATAACTGTGCGCCTCGTCCGGGTCAAAGCGAAGATAGGCGCCGTGCGCCCCGTCCGCCAAAAACAATTTGCCGTAACCGTCGCAGATCCTGCGGATGGCGACATAATCGGAAATATTGCCGTAATAATCGGGCGATGTGACCAAAACCGCACATACGTCCTTCTCTTTTTTGAACACATCCTCGATCTCTGCGGCGGTGGGCGGCAGCGGGATGCCGTTCAGTTCGTTGCCGCGGAGCAGGCACGGCTCGATGCCGAGCACGCCGCAGGCGTTATAGACGCTCTTGTGCGCGCCGCGCGCCACGGCAAGTTTTCCGCCTCTGCGGCTGACGGCATAAAGCATCGCCCAAATGCCGCAGGACGAACCGTCCGTCAAAAAAAAGCTGCGCTTGGCGCCGAGCAGCTCCGCCACGTCCGATTCTGCCGCGGCGATCAGCCCGTCCGGCTCTTCGAGGCAATCGGCAAAGGAGAGCTCGGTGATATCGTAGGCAGCATCTTTAAAAAAGGGAAAGTGCCTTCTGTCCGCCTTGTGCCCGGGCATATGAAAGCGGGCGGCGTGCAGCCGCCTGTACTTTTTCAACGCTTCGCAGATGAGGTATTCCATACTTCCCCCTTGCCCTTTTCAAGCGGCGAGATCGGCCAGCCGCGCGCTCTCGCGCACGATATAATCGAGATAAGTGACCTGTTCGTACCGAGCGCATTCTTCCTGTAAACGGGTGTTGAGGATGACCATATTGACGGACTGCGCCGTGGTCGTACCCTCCTCGCTGCGATCCGTCGCGATGAGATTTTCCAGTCCGGGCACATCGCTCAGATCAAAGGAAAAATAGACTTCGACCGTCTGCACGTCGGAAGAATCGACGACGCCGTCCCCGTTTTCGTCCTCGCCCGTCTCCATCTGCATTTCCAGTTTGGTGACGGAGATCGTACCGTCCTTGAGATAACCGCAAACGCGCAGGTAGGCGTCGCGCAGCGCCTCCAGGCGCGCACATTCATCCTCGATGCCGGCGAGGGTCTGCTCCTCCGTTTTATAGCGGTTATCCCCGCCGATGCGGGCGCGGAAATCCTCCTCCGCCGCCTGCCTGTCCAACGCCCCTTCCAACCCGTCGGGGAAATAGCGCCCGAGGTACGCCCCGCAGCCGCCCAAATAATCCTGCGTATTGGCGTTGGCGCCGCTTGCAAAGGGATGCTGCGCTTCGCCGCCCAGCCAAACACAGTTGCCCACATAGCCGGAAACGAATTTTTCGAGGTCGGACGTCATGACGGCGTTGCCCTCTTCGTCCTTCTGCCCCGAATCGTAGCGGTAAGAACTGACGAACATGATATCCCCCTGCCCCGCGCCGAAATGGGCGGGCAGCACCACGGAGACGGATTCGTCCGTCAGCTCGTTGACGCTGTAATCGAGCGCGTTATAAGAGAGCGCCCCTTCCCTGTGCAGCTTGTCGAGGCCGCCGAACGCCTGCGAATCGACGTCGACGTTGGGGTAGACGTACACTTCCAGCTTTTGCCCTTCCGTCGCGCGGGGCGCGAGGGTGGTGAAGAGCAGGATCCAGACGACGACCGCTATCGCGCACAGCGCCACGATCTTGATCCAGTCGTAGGAGAGCATGTGGCCGATGCGCGCCTTTGTGATCTTTGCATCCATATATTCTTTGCGCTCCTTGCTGCCTGCCGGCAGGCACTTATTCGATCTCTAAGATCTTGACTTCGTAATCGCCGCCGGGGGCATGCACGGTGACGGTATCCCCGCGCTTGGCGCCGATGAGCGCCGAACCGAAAGGAGAATCGATGCTGACGATGTTCTTTTCCGGGTTTGCCTCCGTCGAGCCCATCAGCGTATACGTCTCCTCCTCTTCGAGGTCGCAGTCGTACACCTTGACCACGTTGCCGAAGTGCACCTTGCTGTTGTCGGTGCTCTCTTCCATGATCTTCGCGTTTTTGATCTTGTTTTCCAGTTCGCGGATCTCGCTTTCGTTGAGCGCTTCCTCGTTTTTCGCCGCGTCGTACTCGGCATTTTCGGAAAGGTCTCCGAAGCCGCGCGCCACTTTGATGCGCTCGGTGATCTCCTTCTTCTTCTGCGTCTGCAGATAGCGGAGGCGTTCCACCGCCTCGTCATACCCTTTTTGGGTCATGATAAATTCTTCCGCCATGATCTATATCTCCTTCTCCCGATTTGCGCCCTTGTTCCGCGGACGGGCGCGCCCGCTCTTCTGTAAAATGAGTGATCCCGCCGAAAAAAAGCGGAATCACTTTTCCGTACCGCATTATTATAGCCCTTTTATGCCGCGATGTCAAGCCATTCGCCGCCCGCCCGGTCAGAACCGCTCTCTGATATATTTTTCGATGCGCATCGCCGCCTTGCCGAGGTCTGCCATGCTCGTCGCGTACGAACAGCGCACGTGCATCCTGCCCGCTTCGCCGAAGGCGTCGCCCGGTACGACCGCCACCTTTTCCGCCCGCAGCAGCCCGTTGGCAAATTCCTCGCCCGTGACGCCCAGGTTTTCCGTCGACGGAAAGATGTAAAAGGCGCCGCGCGGCTCGAAACAAGACATGCCCGCGCCGTTGAAAAAATCCGCCATAAAGCGGCGGCGCTTGTCGTACTCCTCGCGCATGGCTTCGACGGAAGCAAACCCGTCCGCAAAACCGTCGCGCAGCGCTTCGAGCGCGGCATACTGCGACGCCGTGGAGGCGCACAGCAGCGTATATTGATGGATCTTGAGCACCGCCTCGTCGATCTCGGGCGGGCTGCAGACAAAGCCGATCCGCCAGCCCGTCATGGCAAACGCCTTGGAAAAGCCGCCGATGACCACCGTCCTCTCCCGCATGCCGGGCAGAGAAGCGACGGAGACGTGCCCCGCCCCGTACGTCAGTTCGGCGTAGATCTCGTCGGAGATGACGAGCAGGTCGTGCTTTTCGATGACGGGCACGATCGCTTCGAGCTGTGCGCGCGTCATGATGCCGCCCGTCGGGTTGTTGGGGTACGGCATGACCAACGCCTTCGTCTTGGGCGTGATCGCCCTTTCCAGCGCCTCGGGCGTGAGGATAAAGCCGTTTTCGCGGCGGCAGCGCACGGCGACGGGGGTGCCGCCCGCCAACTGCACGCAGGGAAAGTAGGAAACGTATCCCGGATCGGGGACGAGCACCTCGTCCCCCGCGTCGCACACGGCGCGCATGACGAGGTCGATGCCCTCGCTCGCCCCCACCGTGACGAGGATGTTGTCGGGCGGGCAATCGACGGCAAAACGATCCCGCATATAGCGTGCGATCTCCTCGCGCAGCGCGGGCAGGCCGCGGTTGCCCGTATATTGCGTATACCCCCTCCGGATGCTCCTGATGGCGGCGTTGCGGATGTTCCAAGGGGTGACGAAGTCCGGCTCTCCCACGCCGAGAGAAACGGCGTCCTTCATCTCGGAAACGATGTCGAAAAATTTACGGATCCCGCTCGGTTTGAGCTCCTCCGCCCGCCTGTTGACAAACTTTTTCATGGCTGCACCGAAAGCCGCTTGCCGTTTTCGTCCTCGGCGTCGGCGACCGTCCCTTCGATCTTGTATTTTTTGAGGATAAAGTGCGTGGCGGTGGAGAGCACCTCGTCCAGCGTAGACAGGCGCTCGGTAACGAAGCGCGCCACTTCGCGCAGAGATCTGCCCTCGATAAACACCGCCAAATCGAACCCGCCGCTCATCAGATAGCAGCTTTTGACCTCCTCGAAGCGGTAGATCTCCTCGGCGATGGCGTCGAACCCGTTGTTCTTTTGCGGGGTGACCTTGACTTCGATGAGCGCCTGCACCGTCTCCTCGGACAGGCGCTCGCCGTTGACGATCGCCGTATATTTGACGATGATGCCCGCCTCCTCCATGCGGGCGATGGTGGCTGCGACCTCCTTTTCCGTGCGGCCGAGCATCACGGCGATGGCTGCGGGCGTATAGCGGCAGTCCTCCTCGAGTATCTTCAAGATATCCTCTTCCGATTTTTGCATGGCGATCCCTCCCTTCCGCCCGATCCCGTCGTGCGGGCGCTTTTTTTTCGTATCATATCCATTATATTTTACTTTTTTGAAAAATTCAAGTATAATCAAAGAAAAATTCGGCGCGGAGGGAAAGTTTCCATGAAAATTTGGGCAAAGATCGTCAAAGACGGCAAGATCGCGCGGCAAATGGTCTACGAAAATCCGGAAAAGCTGACTTACTCTCACTTTTTGGACTATCTGTTCGATATCTGCCACGAGATGGACATCTCCACGCCCGTGCTCTTAAAGACGCATATCTTCAATTTTGCCAAGTTCAACCACGTGCGCTTTTTGCCCCGCGATTTTGTAGAACCGACGGATTTTGACTGCCTGCTGCTGGAAAACATCGTCGTATAGCCGAATTTGTTTGACAAACGCGCGCGCTTTTGCTATCATTGCATGCGGTAGGTTTTCGGAAAACACTACCTAAAAACAACCGAGGTAACTGAATCATGAAGAGGTTTCCCACCAAGACGCTGTGCAGGGCGGGCATCGTCGCCGCGCTGTACGTTGTACTCACCTGGCCGCTCGGCGCGCTCGCTTTCGGGACGCTGGGATTTCAGATCCGCCCCGCCGAAGCGCTGACCATGCTTCCCCTCTTTTATCCGGAAGCCATCCCCGCCCTGTATGCGGGATGCCTGATCGCCAATGTCATCACGGGCAACGTTTGGGACATCGGATTGGGGAGCCTGTGCTCTCTCGTCGCGGCGGCAGGCACCTTTATTGCGGGAAGGTCGATCAAAAACACCCCCCTCAAATTGGCGGTCGGCGGGCTGCTTCCCGTTTTGATCAACGCCTTCGTCATCCCGTCCGTACTTATTTTGGGAGGCAGCGCCTATGCGGGATACTGGTTCATGTTTGCTTCCCTTGCCCTGACGCAGACGGTATGGGTCTACGGGTTGGGCGTGCCGCTGTACTTCGCCGTCCGGGCACTGCGCGAAAAGGGCGTTTCTGCCTTTTGCGACAACCTCTGCGGAGAGCGCCTGACAAAAGACGGCAAAGACCGCCGCGGCGAACACACGGTATGATCGGATATCTTAATTTGCGGGAGCGCCCGGTTACGGGGCGTTCCCTTTTTTTGCCCGCCCGGCCGCCGGAAATTTCCTCCGCCGCGGGATCGGGCCGCCTTCTTTTGCGCCGATCTCGATTTTCCTTGAAAAAACCGTTTACTTTTTGCATGGATCATGATAAAATCATATCGATCACAAAAACATATGACAAATCATGCAGAGGATACGGGATATGGATAAAAACATGACCTACATCGTAACGGGCTGTACGGGATACGTCGGCAACGTGCTCACGAAAAAACTGCTCGCCGAAGGCTGCCGCGTGGTCGGCTTTGCGAGGAACCCGCAAAAAGCCGCCGCCGTCTTCAAAAAGGACGCGCCCGTGTTCGTATACGGCGACATCGCCTCGAAAGAGGACGTAGACAAGTTGTTCGCGGGCGAAGGGCCCTTCGCCGTCCTGCACACCGCGGCGAAGGTCACGATCGGGGAAGGTTCTTCGCAAGAGCTGTACGACGTCACCGTGCGCGGCACGCAGAATGTCGTCGACGCCTGCTGCGAGCACGGCGCCAAAAAGCTGCTCCACATCTCCTCTACGGAGGCGTTCCCCCGCGGCTATTTCCCCGACGAAGAGCTGCGCACTTATGTACCCGACCCCGCAAAGGCGAAAAAGGGATATGCGCGCGCCAAAAGCATGGCGGACAAGATCGTGCTGGACGCCGTCCGCACGCGCGGACTGGATGCCAGCATCCTGATGTTGGCGGGCGTGCTCGGCCCAGGCGATCACAGCCGCAGCCATATGACGCAGGTGTTCATCGATTACATCGAAGGCAGGCTGCCCGCCTCCGTCGACGCAGGCTACAACGACTTCGACATCCGCGACGTGGCGGACGTCCTCCCCGCGATCTTCGCCAATGCCGCCCGCGGCGAAAGCTATATCTTTGCCAATAAACCGGACAAGATCAATGAATGCCTGTCCGTCATTTCTGAAATGACGGGCTGCAAAAAAATACCCACCCTTCCCCTTTGGGTCGCCTATGCGGGGCTGCCCTTCCTCTTCCTTGCGGCGAAGATCGGCAAAAAGCGCCCCCTGTACACGGCGGCCGCCCTTTCCTCCCTGCGCGAACGCACGGATTTCCCCCTCGGCAAAAGCGAACGCGCTTTCGGCTATACGCCCCGCCCGCTGGAAGAGACGGTGCGCGACCACGTCAACTTCCTTATCGAGCATAACATGGTCAAAGCATGAAGATCTTACTCGTCTATTATACGGGCACTTATAATACCCGCTTTTTGACCGACATGTTGGAAAAGGCGCTGCGTGCGGAAGGGCACGCCGTCTGCCGCGTAGAGATCCGGCGCGGCGTCCCCGCCGCCGACACGGACGGCTACGATATGATCGGCTTCGGCTACCCCGTTTACGGCTTCAATTCTCCCCTGCCCTTCAACCGCTACGTCGCAAAGCTGCCCGTCGCCGAGGGACAAAAATTTTTCATCTATAAAAACAGCGGCGAAACGTTTGCGATGAACAACGCCTCCAGCCGCATTTTGCTGCGCCGCATGCGCAGGCGCAAGGCGGTCTTTGCGGGGGAATATCACTATGTGATGCCCTACAACATCCATTTCCCTTTTGCACGCGATTTCGTGCGCGAGATCCTCGACAAGGACAAAAAACTGCTGCGCATCATGCTGCGGCACCTGCAGGAGGGCACCGTTTCCTCTATCCCCTCCAATCCCGTCTACAACTTTGCCTCCGCGGCGGTCTCCGTGCAGAAGATCGGCGGCGCCGTCAATTCCTTTTTTTACCGCGCCGACGACAAAAAATGCACCCGCTGCGGCCTTTGCGTCAAGGCATGCCCGGAACAGAACATCCGCCTGCAAGGCGGCAAGATCCGCTTCGGGCACCGCTGCGACATGTGCATGCGCTGCTCATTTTTCTGCCCCCGGAACGCAATCCGCATCGGCTTTTTGGAGGGATGGAAGGTCAACGGCGACTACCGCCTGCAAGAATTGGAAGAAGCCGGCCCGCCGCCGAAACCGTACATCACGGAGGAAAGCCGCGGGTTTTACAGATGCTTCGTGCGGCATTTTGCCGCCATCGACGAAGAATACGCGCGCCTCTTCGGCGACGAACGGGACTAAATACGGGCGGGCGGGGCTTTGCAAAGCCCCGCCCGATCTTCTGTCATTCTTCTTTCGGCCGCACGGTAAACTTGTATAGCGCGCTTTTGGGGACGCCCCGATCGCGCGCGGCGGCCTTAAGCGCTTCCTTTTCGCTCATGCCCTGCGCCATATAATGGTCGATGTGCGCCCGTTCGGAAAGGGAGTTGAGCGGATTTTCCCGCTTTTCCGCCCCCCTGACGAGCAGGACATATTCCCCCCGCTTTTCCCCCGGCAGCCCTTCCGCGAGGGAAAAGCGGACGGCGCTCTCGTGCACCTTGGTGATCTCGCGCACGGCACATCCCTCCCGCGGGCCGAAAACTTCATACAAAAGCGCGATGTCCGCATCTACGTCCTGCGGGGCGGAATATAAGCAGAGGGTGCCGCAAAAATCGGCATACGTCCGCAAGAATGCGCGCTTTTCGCCCCTCCTTCCCCGCAAAAAGCCGAGAAAAGCGAACGTATCCGCGGGAAGGCCGGACAAGACGAGCGCCGCCACAAAGGCGCAGGGGCCGGGCGCGAGAGTATACGGGATGCCCCGACGGCGCAGCGCGTTGACGAGGATACTGCCCGGATCGGAGATGACGGGAGTACCCGCGTCGGTGACGACGGCGACCTCTTTTCCCTCCTCCGCGAGATCTGCAAGTTTTTCCGCCGCGGACTGTTCGTTGAATTTATGGCAGGCGACGAGCGGCTTTTTGATCTCGAAGTGATTGAGGAGTTTGAGCGAACGGCGGGTATCCTCGCAGAAGATGACGTCCGCCCCGCGGAGCGCCTCGAGCGCGCGCAGCGTGATATCGCCGAGATTGCCGATCGGTGTTGCTACAAAAGTGACCATACGTCCCTCCAAACCCTGTTCAATTTTTGACATTGACGGCGTCCGGCAAAATGTCGACGCCCGCCTTGGCGCCCTTCGTCCCCTCCACGAGGAAGAGATAGGGCCGCGCCCCCGCCCTGCCCCGCACGAATTGCAGGCGCTTCGGTTCGATGCCGCGCATCTTCATGCAATATACGACCTCGGCGAGCCTGTCCGCGCGGTTAACGAGCGCAAGCCTGCCGCCGAATTTCAACTTTTTATAGGCGATATCCACGATCTCGCCGAGGGTGACGGTGATCTCCTTGCGGCAGATCGCCTTTTTATAGTCCTCATTTGCAAAGCCGCCCGTCTCGTACGGGGGATTGCAGAGGATGAGAGAAAAAGCGTCGTCGTATTCCCTGCCGATGTCCTGGATGCGACAACAGACGGCGGTGAAATTGTGCAAGCCGTTACAGGCGACGGAACGGGCGCTCATTTCGGAAAGTTCCGGCTGCATTTCAAAGAGGGTGACGGAAGATATATGCGGATTCAGGGCAAAAAAGTGCAGCCCGACGATGCCGCTGCCCGCGCAAAAATCGGCGACGACGTCCCGCTTTTTCCCCTTTACGAAGCGAGAAAGCAGCACCGCGTCGCTCGTAAAACGGTACAGCGACTTGTTTTGGATGATCTTCAGATCCCCTTCGAGCAATTCCTCGACGACTTCTCCTTCCCGCAGCACGCACGCCCCTCCCGCAAAATATCTCCGTACTATCATACCACAAAGAGAAGAAAATGACAAACAAAACGGACGGTTGACAAGACGCCGCCCCATCGTTTATAATAAAAGAAAAACGGGAGGATACAAAAATGGACGTCTTGGAAGCGATCGCTGCCCGCCGCAGCGTCAGAAAGTACAAAAAGGGCGCCGCCGTGCCCAAAGAGGACATCGAAAAGATGCTGGATGCGGCGATGCGCGCGCCCAGCGCGGTGAACAGCCGGCCGTGGGAATTTTATTGTTCGGACAAGGAGGAAGTAAAAAGCGCCTTGATGGCGGTACACCCCTCCTGCCGCATGCTGGAAACGGCAAGTTGGGTGATCGCCGTCTGTGCACGCCCCGACCTGCAGCCGGGACGGGGATTTTGGCAGCAAGACTGCGGCGCGGCGATCGAAAATATCCTGTTGGCTGCAAAGAATTTGGGTTACGGCACCTGTTGGTGCGGCTGCTATCCCGCGCAGCCGCGCGCGGACGAAGTGCAAAAGGTGCTCGCCTGCGCCTCCGTGCCCATCGCCCTCATCGCGGTAGGCGTGCCCGACGAAGAACCCTCCGCCAAGGGATTTTACGACAGCGAGCGGGTGCATTTTATCTGAAACGGAGAGCGGCCGATCGCGGGCCGCTCTCTGTTTTTATACAAAAAAAGGACAGCGGTGCGCTGTCCGGAACTTGCTCATCCCTGCGCGGAATTTTCCTTCCTTCGCAGAGCCTCGCCCGCATCTCGGCGGGAATACGGGGCACGGCTTTCTTTTCCCCTTGCCGCCCCTACATGGATCATTATAGAGCAAAGTTGCAAACTTTTTGTCCGTTTTTTGTAATAACAATGTAAAAAACGGAAACGGCAAACATTTATTTCCCCTCTCTGCACATCCTTTTGAGCGCCGCGAACACGCCGTGCGCGCTGCATGTCTCCGCCTCGATGTAATGTTCCGCCTCAGAAATGTCCCAAAGATAATGCGCGTCGGAATTTGTGATGCGCGGCAGGCCGACGCCCGTATCCGAAGCGCTTTCGACCATTTCAAAACCGAGGCCGTGATCGAACGCGCCCAAAACGCCGATAATGCCGTTCGCCTGCTTGTCGATATGGGCGGGCACGGGGATACCGCCAAACCCCTTGACGAGCGAGGCGGCCTCTTCGACGGAGACGCCGGAACTGACGATGAGCAAATTTTCCTCCTCGCCGACCGGTTCGTCGTTTTCATCCAAAATGCGCTGTCTGCCGAAGATCTCCGGCTTATTTTTGATCGTAAGGCGGGTCTTTTGGATGTGCGCTTCCAGCTTTTGCAGATCCTCGTACCTCTCGAACAGGCAGAGGATGTGGATATCTTCGGACGTGGTCAATTCCATGGCGGGCAGAACGACCAACCCGCTTTTTTTGCCGACCGCCATCGCGGCGGGACAGTTTTTGCCGGTATTGTGATCGGAGAGGGCGATGACGTTGAGCCCCTTGATGATCGCCATATGGACGATATTGTTGGGCGTATTGTCCTCGTCGCCGCAGGGGCTCAGGCACGAATGAATATGTAAGTCATAAAATAATTTCATTTCGCGCTTTCCTCGCAAAAGAGTTGTTGCGGAAAGCGCGACTTTGAGAGACAACCCGCCGGCTTACGGCTTTGCCGCAAGTCGGCGGCGTTTTCTCTCTTTGCGCGGCCCTCGGCGCTCTCTTATTTTGCAGCCGCGCAAATTCACTCTTTCCTCGCAAAAACGTTCATCCGTCAGAAGCGGATCCCCGTGAACCGCAAACCTCTATACCCCGCAAAGCGCGGCGACCCGCTTTGCCTCTTCGTACACGTTCCCTTTGGCGCCGAGCAGCCAAACGGACTGCATCTTTGCACGGGCGGCGAGCGCGTCGTCCGGGGCGACCCCCTCGCAGAGAATGATGCAGGCGCAGTCGATGAGCGTCGCCACCGCCGCCACGTTGACGTTGTTCATTACCGTCAGCCATGCGCAGGAATCGGGCGCACGGGAAATGATGTTGCTCAAAAAATCACCGCAATAGCCGCTCTCGATCTCCCTGTCCTCTCCTTCCGAAAAGACGGCATACCCCGCCTTTTGTGCAAACTCCCTGACATTCATTTGCGTTCCTCCAATCTGACACAGTCGAGCGTGCCGCCGTTCATGGCGATATCCTCCGCATGGCAGCGGCAGGAAGGCGCGCCGCACGCGCCGCAGTCGATGCCGGGCAGCTTTTTGAGATATTCCTGTACTTTTAAAAGTTTTTGCATCGCTTTGAAGCGGTCCGGATCGAGCTGGAACGCGGTAGACAGTTCGGGTGCCTTGTCCCAGATAAAAAACTTTTCGTCCAAACCGTACTGTTCCATCGTGGCGGGCGGGATCTTCATCTTGTCGGCAAGCTGCCGCATGCGGTTGCGCGCGATAAAGGCGTTTTCCACATTGAGCACGCCCCCCACGCATCCGCCCGAACACATATTCATCTCCACAAAATCCGTGCCGTCCAGCTTGCCGTCGCTCATCTCCTTCAAAAGTTCTAAGACGTTGCGAGAACCGGAGCAATGGATATAATTGCCGAGGCCGAGCGAATTGCTTTCCCCGCCGGACGAGCCCCAGCCGATGCCGGAATAGCCGCATTTGCCGAGTTTGCGCGGCTTTTCGATCTTGTTCATCTTATCCACCAGGCGAAAATAGATGTCGCTCTGCGCCAGCACGCCGGAAATATTCTTTTCGTTGGAGACCTCCTCCCGATGGAGAGAATACACCTTGGCGGGGCAGGGAGAGATGAAAAAGATGCCGATATCGTCGGCGGGGATGCCCTTTTCCAGCGCCTGCCTTTTGGCGAGTTTTGCCGCTACCTTGGCGGGCGCATAGACGGGCAGAAGATGATCTGCCAATTCATGAAATTTCAAGAGGATGAGTTCCGCGACGGCGGGACAGGCGGAACTGATGACCGGCCGCACGAGGCCGCCGTCCGCCATCAGCTTTTTGGTGCAATCGGTGACCAGTTCTGCCGCCAGCCCCACCTCGAACACCTCGTCAAACCCGAGCGCCAAAAGCCCCTCGATGACGTAGTTAGGGTCGTCGAGGTTGTTAAACTGCCCGAAGAGGGAAGGCGACGGGAGCGCGATCTTATATTTATAACTGGCAACGAGGTCAAAGCTGTCGTATACGGGGCGTTTTGCGCCCCCCTTGCAGCTTCTGACGCAGACGCCGCAGTTGATGCACTTATCATATTGGATCTTTGCCTTGCCGTTTTCAATGCGGATGGCCTCGGTCGGGCACCTGCGCATGCAGGTGATGCAGCCGATGCACCTGTCGCTGTCGAGAACGACCGTCTTGAGTGTCACTGCCATATCGTCTCCTTATACCCTTTCCGCGGGGTACGCCCGTCAGAAACCGATCTTTAAGTACACCGTCGTACCCACGCCGACGGTCGAGTCGATCTTCATCTCGTCGCTGTATTTTTTCATATTCGGGAGCCCCATGCCCGCGCCGAAGCCGAGGCTGCGGATATTTTCCGACGCCGTGGAATAGCCCGCCTTCATGGCGAGGTCAATGTCCGCGATGCCGGGGCCGCTGTCCTGCAGGGTGATATCGATGCGTTCGGGATAGATCTCGGCGATAGCTTTGCCGCCGTGCGCATGGATGACCATGTTGATCTCCCCTTCGTACATGGCGATGGCGACCCGCCGCACGGACGCCGCCGAAACGCCCATCTGCTTTAAAGTGCGCTTGACGCTTTCGCTGGCGTGCCCCGCGGAGGAAAAGTTGTCGCCGTCCACGTCATATTCGAGCCGTATACAGTCAGACATATCAGCCACCGAGCCCGTTGGTATACAAAATGCCGCAGGCGACGAAAAGGCGCTTTTCCGTCGTCAGCAGGACGATCCCCTTCTCTTCGGCAAGGTCGATGACGGGCTGTTCGGGGCGTTTGCCGCGCACAAAGACAATGCAGAGCATATCCATCATCTCCGCCGTGCGTACGACCTGCGGGTTCAACAGCCCCGTCAGCAAAACAGATTGGTCTTTGACATAGGCAAGCACGTCGCTCATCATGTCCGAACCGCAGGCGGTATGGATCTCTGTGTCGAGGCGGTCTGCCCCGCACAAAATTTCCGCGTTCAGCAACCGTACCACATCTCTGATTGTCATAACATTCTCCCGTTCAGAAAAATTCTTCCGCCGCGCGGGCGGAAACGGCACAAGTGCAAAAATGCACCTTTGCCGATATGCTGTCATTATCATATCATAAAAGTGCAAATTTTTCAAGAGTTTTCAAAAAAAACTCCATGCAGACCACTTTTTTCGCCCCTTACAGCGCGCCAAAGCCCGCATCCCCGCAAAAAATCGCCCCCTCTGCTTAAAAGAAATTTCGTGATGTAAGGGGAAACAATTTCCAAAGGCTTCCCCCTGGGGGGAAGCTGTCACGAAGTGACTGATGAGGGGGCATCGTGATTTATTTTCAACAGGGTTCCCAAAAAGTATCGAAGAACTTTTTGGGAATCAACGCCTCATCCGTCAGCCGCTGCGGGCGGCTGACACCTTCCCCTACGCGGGGAAGGCTATATTGCGGATTGTTTTCCTCAAAATCACGACTTTTTTCGTGCCTTTGCGCGAAAAAAGTGTGAACCTAAATGTTTGAATAAAAAATTGTGCGCCGCCCTTTCGGACGACGCACGCATGGAAAAATGGTGGTATGAACGATATTATCCGAGGACAGGGATCGGATCCGCGCTTGTATATACTTTGCTGCCGACAATCTGCCCCACATTATTCATCGCCGTGATCTGATACGTTGCATTGGCTGCGATCGACGCGCTGCCCTCTCCGTTTTCGAGCATCGATTCATCATCGATGACCGACTGATAATCGACTACGACCTCCCATTCCCCTTCCGCATTTTGATGCAGTTTGTAATTATGGGTACGATCATCCGTCAGCACCTCTGCATCCAAGGCATCATACGTCTCGTTAGACGCTTCCATGACAAACGAAGTGACATATTGCGTCGACCAAGAACCCGCGCTTTCGGCAGCGATCACAGGCAGCGTGATCATCAAATACGACGAGCCCGCACTGCTCCCATCCGGACGCTTATAGCTCAACGACGCATAGAAAGAAAATTTATAGGACGTTACGTTGAGATTCGGATCGGGCATCTCTTTTTCTTCGATCTTGATCTGCTTGTTTCCGTTCTCTTCTTCATAGACCAAACCGACCGTTTGACCAACGTTAATGATCGTCCCCGGTTCGTACTTGTCTGTCTTGCCCTGCAAAGCGTCGTTTGCCCCTGCATTGAAGTCAGGTTTAGGCGTTAAAGCTCCTCCGGCAAACGCACCGTAACAGAGAGAATATATGATCGTCCCTTCATTTCTGCAGTTTTCAATATATGCAGCCGCCTCACTCGCCGAAGTCGTATCGTCGCTGAAATCCGCTTTTTCGACGATCTGCTTGATCGGCTGTTGACTCGCATTGCCCGTGAAAAATCCTACAGCAGACCCGGAAACCGTCGCCTTGTTGACGCAGTCAATAAACGTCAGCCTCGTTTCTCCATACGTGAATACATATCCCCCGATAAAAATACCCGCATACTGCGAAAAGTTCATATTGACTTCATTGACGCAGTGAATAAAACTGACGTTGCCGCTCAATTGAGCCACAAAAAAGGAACTGTTCGTCCCCTGTGTAACGACCGTGCTGGCCGATTCCGGGATCATGGAAATATTTTCGAATGTAACATCCCCTCTATATGCTTCGTCGAGATAAAAATTTGCATACAACAACAAGGTAAAACTCTCGTTATTATCTCCGCCTCTCTGTACGATCGTGAGATCTTTAAATGTCACATCTCCTACGCCATATGTCGCAAAGGCACCTCCGCTTTTATCGGCAGGAGAAGTCACAGAATGTCCGTTGCCGTCCAAGACGCCCCGAAAATAGTTGCAGATAATACCGACGGAACGATCTTTCAAGTCGATATCGGCGTTTAAGCGGAAGTAATACGGAACACTTACCATCTCATTAGAAAGCTGTCCGATGTTGACAAACTGCTGCGCCGTTTCGATCAGATAAGGGTTCTTTTCCGTGCCCAAGCCGCCGGCGAACAGCCCCTGCGTCTCGCCGGAGGCGACCGTCTCTTCCACCGTATCGGACAGGTCGACATTCTCGGAATTGAGGATGCCCGCATCCGGCGCCGTCACGGACGTCAGCTTGGCGTTCGCGTCCATCTCTACCTTGATATCCGACGCGTTATCGGCTGCGGGAGCGAGAGAAAGCGTCTTGACGTCGGCGCCGCCTTCCAAAACCACGCGCCCTTTGACCAGCGTCATCTGCTCCGCCACCGTGCCGTATTCGTGGTAAGAATTGCCCGCCACCGCCGTAATAGAGACGCTTTGCAAGCTGCCGTAATGATCGACCGACGCGCTCGGCGCGTTCACCGTCAGGTCGCCGCCGTTGGTGTTGATCGTCACGTCTTTCGCCGCCGTCGTTGCCAACGTCACGTCCACGTCTGCGTTTTCGCCTGCGTCAAAGCCCGCCGATACCGTCACCGCACCGCCTGCATACCCGGATGTGAGGTAATAACTGTATCCTTCTTCCTCGGCATCCGCAGGGATCTCGCCCGCGATCTTCCACAACTTCCAAGAGGAGCCCGTCACGTCGCCGTCGCTGTATACAGCTTCGCCGCTGTCCGAAAGCAGAGCGAGGCGGTTGTGCTCTTCGTCCCAAACGATATCGTACCCGTCGCCCGTCGGTGACAGATTTTCGATCAGGTATCCGCTTTCCGCCACGATGGAGATCACCTCGGACATGGTCGTCGGCCTCTCTTCCAACAGCTCCGCGGCGCTCAGCGTCTCGTTCATGCTCTTGACGTTCTGCGTGTCCGCGCTTTGGTTGGCGCGGCGCACGACGTTGGAAAACGTCGGGATCAGCACCGCCGCGAGGATCGCGACGACGGCAATGACGATGACAAGTTCTGTGATCGTAAATGCCTTTTTCAGCTTCTTTGCCATTTTTTTTCTCTCCTTTTTTCTATTTTTGCCGTCAAGCCCTTTTCTTTTTTGCCTGTGCAAAAAAGAAAAGCCGCGGCTTTTCGAACGCACTCATTATAGCACTCGGCCTTCGGCAATACAAGGGCAAACCGGCCCTTCGGACAAGATTTTACAATTTTTTTACATCTATCGCACAGCGGTCAATTTTCCGTGCATAAACAAAGGAAAGCCCGCAAGCAGGCTTTCCTTGTTCCTTAATAAATAATAGACGATCTTACATCCTTCAATCGGCGACGAGCACCTTTTCCACGGATGCGGACACATCGACGGACGCGCCGTCCAATACGCTCTGCACCCGCGCCGCCAAGACGGAAAGGGAAGCGGCTTCATTCATTTCCACGGCAACGGTCGCGGCGTTCGCGCCGATAGGAAGGAGCAGCAGCGTATCCGCGCTTGCGCCCCCCGCCAAAACGGCGCGCCCTTCGACGAGCGTCACCCTGCCGCGCACCTGCCCGTACAAGCTGTACGCGCCTTCCTTTGCCACGCGCTGCACGTGCACATCGTCCGCCATGCCGTAATGATCGACGGACGCATTGAGGGCGTCCACCGTCAGCGTGCCGCCGTTGGTGCGGATGGTCACCTGCTCCGCCGCAGCGGAATCGTACAAGACGTCGATATCCGCATGTTCGCCGACGTCCACCCCGCTGCGCACGTGTACGGACGTGCCCGTAAAGCCGGGCGCAAGATAATAGCTGTAATAGAACCCTTCCCCTTTGTCCTCCGTGATCTCGGGCACTTCGTCCGCGATCAGCCAAAGATCGTTCCTGTCCTCGCCGTCTTCATCGTCGAGATACAAAAAGCGGTTTGCCTCTTCGTTCCAGGCGATCGTCTTGCCGTCGCTGCCAGCCAGCCGTTCCAGCGTATAGCCGTGCCCTTCCATCAACTCGACCACTTCCGACATGGTCTGCGGTTTGCCGTGCAGTTCTTCTTCCGCTTCAAGGTATAAATTCATGCGGTCGAGCGCGCCGCCCGTGGACGCCTTGCCGTCCGACATGCTCGAAAGCATCGGCACAAAGACGATCACTAAGACGGTGACGACGGCAATCGTGATGACGAGCTGGGTGATCGTAAACGCACGTTTCCGTTTATCTTGCATAACTGCCCCCCTTCGGCGGATCGTGCCCCGCCTCTTTCTATAAAAACATTATAACATGACGGTGCGCAGAATGCAACCGTTTGACAAAAAAAACACATAGAGAAGGGGTCCCGCACAAAATTTATTACAAAAATATTACAATGCGGGGAAGAGCTGCATGACGGCGAGAACGGCATAGCCGACCGCGACACTGAGCGCAAAGACGATGCCGAGCAGGGCTAAATTGCGCCGCCATGCGCGCATGTTTTTGCAGAGGACGACGAACCCCAACCCCGCGTTGGCGCAAAGTCCGGCGATCAGCCCGCCGAAAGAGAGCGCGCCCCGCACATAGGACATGGTGATGAGCACGCTGGACGCACAGTTGGGGATCAGCCCCACGAGCCCCGCGATGAGCGGCTGCAGCCACAGCCCCTGTTCGAGAAAGGAGGTCACCGCCTCCTCCGCATAGTGCATGACAAAGCCGAACGCAAGGTTGACGAGCAAGATATAGGCGAAGATCTCGAGCGAATGCAGGAGCGGATGCACGAGATAGCGGTGCAGCTTGCCGTCCTCTTCATGGTCGTGCCCGCAGGGCGCGCCGTAGACGGTCTCCCCCTCTTCCAATTCCGCAAGCCGTTCGCGGCGGCAGAGGATGCCGTTGAAGAGATATCCCACCCCCACGGCGACGGCAAATTTGACGGCGATGACGGGCATGACGGCAAACGCCTTGCTGCCGTAGGAAAGCAGGATGATGAGCGCCTCGTCCGAGGTAGCGAGAAAGACGGCGAGCAGCGTACCCGTGCGGATGAGTTTTCTGTCATACAATTTTGCCGCCATGACGGAAAAGCCGCACTGCGGAACGATGCCCGTGGCGGCGCCGAGCAGGGGCGCCAGCCGCCCGCGCAGGATGTTTTTGTTTTTCGTGATGCTGGTGCCGTGTTCCAAAAATTCGATGAGCACATACATCAAAAACAAAAACGGAAATACCTTGACGCTGTCTATGAGCGCGTCGAGCAGGATATCGGCGATCTCGGCAAACATAGCACCCCCTCCCGCCGCAATGCGGCGTAAACAGAAAGATTATACCGCAGGCACACAAAAAAAGCAAGCGTTTCGGGGCGGGCGCCTTGGCGCCCGCCCCGTCGTCATGCGGGATCGAACTGAGAATTGTATAGGTCGGCATAAAAGCCGCCCTTCGCCAGCAGCTGTTCGTGATCCCCCTTTTCCACGATGTCGCCGTCCTTCATCACGAGGATGAGGTCGGCGTTTTTGATGGTGGAAAGGCGATGGGCGATGATGAAGGAGGTTCGTCCTTCCGTCAGCTTATCCATCGCCCGCTGGATCAGCGCCTCCGTGCGGGTATCGACGGAGCTGGTCGCTTCGTCCAGGATGAGCATGGGCGCATTTTCGATCATCGCCCGCGCGATGGTCACCAGCTGGCGCTGCCCCGCGGAAAGGTTCGCCTTGTCGTCGAGCACGGTATCATAGCCGCGGGGCAGCGTCATCACGTAATGATGCAGCCCCACCGCCTTACAGGCGCGCACGACGTCCTCTTCCGTCGCCCCTTCTTTGCTGTATACGACATTCTCGCGGATGGTGCCCTCGAACAGACAGGTATCCTGCAAGACCATGCAGAAGAGGTCGTGCACGTTTTCCCGCGTCAGTTCGCTTGTGGGGATGCCGTCGATGCGGATGCAGCCGCCGTCCAGTTCATAAAAGCGCATCAACAGGTTGACCATCGTTGTCTTGCCCGCGCCCGTGGGGCCGACGATGGCGATCTTCTGCCCCGCCTTCGCCTCGGCGGAAAAGTCGTGGATAATGATGCGCCCGGGGTCGTACCCGAAGCGGACATGTTCGAACGTCACATCCCCTTTCACCTCGTCGGGCGACAGGCGGCGCGCCTTTTTGCTCTCGTCGGAAAGCTCCTCTTCCTCTAAAAAAGCGAATACGCGCTCGCTCGCCGCGGCGGCGGACTGCATGCTCGTGAACACCTGCGACAGCTGCGTGAGCGGCGCCGTAAACTGGCGCACATACAGCGTGAAGGCGATGACGGTGCCGAACCCGATATGCCAGGCGGGATCTTGCTCCGCGACCAGCACCGCCCCCACCACGCACACGGCGACGTAGCCGAAATTACCGATAAAGTTCATCAACGGCATCATCAGCCCCGAAAGGAACTGTGACTTCCACGCGCTCGTATACAGTTTATAATTGATCTCGTTAAAGACCTTTTTGACCTTGCTCTCGGCATTGTACGCCTTGACGACGTTGTGCCCCGCGTACGATTCTTCGATGTGCCCGTTGATGTCGCCGAGGTACGCCTGCTGCCGCGCGAAGTATTTTTGCGACCTGCCCATGATGAGGAAGGTGAAGGCGAAGCCGATCAGGCTCGCGCCGATCGCCGTCAGCGCCATGACCCAGTTGGTGACGAACATCATGACGACGCTGCCGAACAGCATGACCACCGCCGTCACGAGGGCGGTCACGGACTGGTTGAGCGTCTGACCGATGATGTCCACGTCGTTCGTCACGCGGGACAGGATGTCGCCGATGCTGTTGGAATCGAAATACCGCAGGGGCAGGCGGTTGATCTTTTCGGAGATCGCCGTCCGCAGCCGGCGTGAATTTTTCTGCGTGACCGTCGCCATGATCAGCCCCTGCACATAGGAACAAAGCAACCCGCCGAGGTAGATGCCGACCAGCGACATGCAGAGGCGGAACACTTCGTCCGTGTCGAGGGGGAATATCATGTCGATCCCCTGCTGCGGCACATAGGCAAAGGAAGCGCCGATCAAGTCGGTGAGATCGCTCAGGACGTTCGGCCCCAACAAATTGAGCACGGTACCCCCTACCGCGAACAAAAGCGCGACGGCGACCGCCGCCAAAAAGGGCTTGACGAAGGCGAGCAGCTTTTGCATCGCCTTTTTGAAATCTTTGGGTTTCTCCGCGATGCGCGGCCCGTGACCGGGGCCGCCCGTCGGCCTTCTTTTCGGCGCTTCGCTCATGAGAGCACCTCCTTCGCCATGCCGCTCAGTTCCTCTTCGGAAAGCTGCGAAAGGGCGATCTCGCGGTAGACCCCGCACGAGCGCATCAGCTCGTCGTGCGTACCTTTGCCGACCACGTTGCCCTCGTCCAGGACGATGATGAGATCGGCGTCGCGGATGGTGCCGATGCGCTGCGCCACGATGAGGGAGGTCGCCCCGCCCGTCTCTTCTTTGAGCGCCCTGCGCAAAAGTTTATCCGTCTTATAATCGAGCGCGGAAAAACTGTCGTCGAAGATATAGATCTCGGGATCGCGGCAGACGGCGCGCGCGATGGCGAGGCGCTGCTTCTGCCCGCCCGACACATTGGTGCCGCCGCGGGCGATATGCGCCCCGTAGCCGCCCTCCATCTTTTCCACAAAATCCTGCCCCTGTGCGATGCGCACCGCCTCTTTCACCTTTTCTCCGTCAAAGGCGAAGCCCGCCTTTTCCCCGTAGGCGACGTTGCTCTCCACCGTGCCCGAAAACAGCACGGCGCGCTGGGGCACATAGCCGATCTTATCGTGCAGCGCGGCGAGGGTGTAGTCGCGGACGTTGATCCCGTCCACGAGCACCTCCCCCTCCGTCGCGTCATAAAAACGGGGCACGAGGTTGATGGCGGTGGATTTTCCGCTGCCCGTCGAGCCGATAAACGCGACCGTCTGCCCCCGCTCCGCCTTGAAACTCACGCCGTGCAGCACATATTCGCTCGCGTCGGGATATTTGAAAGAGACGTTTTTGAACTCCACCGTGCCGACGGGGGAACCTGCGGGCGCAGCGGCGAGCGGCCCGTCGCGGACGGACGCCTCCGTGTCCAGCACCTCGCCGATGCGGCGCACGGAGACCATCGCACGGGGCAGGATGATGAAGATCATCGCCAACATCATGAACGCCATGACCACCTGCATGGCATAGCCGGAAAAGGCGGTCATCTGCCCGAACAGCGCCGAGCGCGCCGCGCCCGTCTCCACATCCTCGATAAGATATGCCCCCATCCAATAAATGGCGACGGACAGCCCCGTCATGACCAGGTTCATCACGGGAGAGAGGATCGCCATCGCGCGCGAAGTGAACAGCTGCGTCTTTGTCAGCGCCTCGTTGGCGCGGGCGAATTTTTCCTCCTGATACTTCTCCGCATTATACGCGCGCACCACGCGGACGCCCGTCAGGTTTTCGCGCGTGACCGCGTTGAGATCGTCCGTCAGCCGCTGCATCTTGCGGAACTTCGGAAAGACGGCGATGAGCAGCACCAGCATCATCAGCACCATGACGGCGACGGCGCCCGCCGTCGCCGCCGACCACTGCCACTGCCTGCCCGATATCTTGACGATCGCCCACACCGCGAGGACGGGCGCCTTGATCATTACCTGCATGCCCATCGAGATGACCATCTGCACCTGCATGACGTCGTTGGTGGTGCGGGTGATGAGGCTCGCCGTAGAAAAGCGGTTGATCTCCTCCATCGAAAAACTTTCCACCTTGTCGAAGATCATGCTGCGCAGGCGGAAGGCGACCGCCGCCGCGATGCGCGCGGCGAAAAAACCGACGCAGGCGGAACTGACGGCGCTGCCGAGAGCGCAGGCGAGCATCAATCCGCCGTTTTTCCAGATCTCGCCCATTCCCGCCGCCGCGCCGGAAGTGGCGAGCACCGTGATGGTCGACATATAATCGGGCATTTTGAGATCGAGAAAGACCTGCAGCACGATAAACGCCACGCCGCAGGCGAAATATGCCCATTCTCCGGCTTTGAGGATCTTAAAAATCCGTCTCATGAATGACCTGCCTTCTTGCTGTTTTTTCCTTTACAACGGTAAAATTATACCATATCCTGCCGCGAATGACAACTTTTTGCGGATGCGGCGCGGGTGAGGGAGATGAAAATCAAACGAAAAAAAGCATTTTCCGCCGATAAATTGACAAACACCTCTCCGTTATTATATAATAAAAATGCGGAAGTTATCCGCAAATCTATCCGGGAGGCAAACAAACCATGTTCCAGCTTTTGATTTCCACGGGCGCGATCGTCGGCATCGTCATCGCCATCGTCGTCGTGCTGCTTGTCGTCATCCTCGTCGCGAGCCTGATCGGCACCTACAACAAGTTCGTCAAGATGCGCAACGCCTGCGAGGAAGCATGGGCAACCATCGACGTCTACCTGAAAAAGCGCTACGACCTCATCCCCAACCTCGTCGAGACGGTCAAAGGCTACGCCAAGCACGAGAGCGAGACGCTCGAAAGGGTGATCGCCGCGCGCAACGCCGCCATGACCGCGACGGATACGCGGGGCAGGATCGAGGCGGAAAACGCCCTTTCCGGCACCCTGAAATCGCTGTTCGCCCTCTCGGAGGCGTATCCGCAGCTGCAGGCGAACACGAACTTCCTCGACCTGCAAAACCAACTCAAACAGATCGAAGCGGAGCTCGCCAACGCGCGCAAATTCTATAACGCGAACGTCAAGCAGATCAACACGAAGATGCAGACTTTCCCCAGCAACATCGTGGCGAAGTTCATGCATCTGGAAAAATTCGACTATTACGAGATCGAAGAGGAAGCGCGCCAAAACGTAAAGGTGCAATTCTGATCGTACGCGGTGTGAGAATATGAGCTTTTTTAAAAGAGTCGTTCCCGTCCTGTCCGGCTTTATCGTCTGGCTGATCGCCGCGGCATTCGTTCTCGGCCTCAACTTTTTTACCGGCGGCGGCACGCAGCAGCCGGACAATACCTATTCTCTGCAAAACTATGAAGTGCGCTACGAATACGAAAGCGGGCGCACCTTTCGGGTGACGGAAAAAATCACGGCGGTGTTCAGCGTTTCCGGCAAACACGGCATCATCCGCGACCTGCCTTATAACAGCGGCGAAGTATACGCCGAGATCGATTCGGACGACGCGTTCAAAACCAAGATCGGATCCGGATTTATCAGCGTATATTTGGGCGAGAGCGACCGCACCGTGCCGGTAAATATCCCCGTCACCTATACGCTGACCTACAAATTCACCCTGCCCGCTTCCGCGGGCAGCGATGCAGTGTATATCAACCTGATCGGCGGGGGCTGGACGGCAAAGATCGAAAACGCGGTCTTGACTCTCGTTCTGCCCGCCCCGCCTGAGGGAGATCTGCTCGTCAACGATGACGAATTTAACGGAGAGCATGCCGTCGACGGCGACACCGTGACGGTCACGGCGGCGCAGCTTGCCCCCTTTACGCCCGTGACGGTACGATGCACCCTGCCCGCGGGCGCCCTCGGCGGCATGACGCTGTCCGGCGGAGAGATCGCAGCGCTGCTGGTCGCGGCGGCTCTCTTGGCGGCGGCGATCGTCCTTGCCGTCCTTCCGTCCAAAAACGAGCCGACGCCCGTCACCTCCTTTTCCCCTCCGAAGGGGATCGACCCCCTGCTCGCGGGCGCGATGATAGACGGAAGCGTGCAGAACGGAGACATCACTTCCCTCATCTATTACTGGGCGGATAAAGGGATCCTGACCATCGACTTCACCGATGAGAGCGATCCCCTGCTGCACAAGATCGGCGACCTCCCCGCGGACGCGCCCCCACACGAGCGCACGGTATTTGAGCGGATCTTCCTCTTATCGGACAAAGTGGATATCCGATCCCTGACGAACGTCTTTTATACGACGGCGAACAAGGCGAAGCGCGAAGCGGAGCAGCTCGTCCCCGCGATGTTTACGAAAAGTTCCGTCTTTACCGCCTGGGCGCTGACCATACTCGCCGTCCTTCTGTTTGCGGCGACCCTGTTCGCGCGCGGGCTGCATATCCAAACTTCCCTGTATTTTCTTTGGGGGCTTGCCGCCGCGCTGCCCCTCGCCGCCATCTGCGCGATCGGATATTGGTCACAGAAAAATTCTCTGCGCATCTCTTCCAAAGTGCGCACGGGCGTGCTGATCGGGCAGATCGTCCTCGCGGCAGCTACGGCGGCGATCGCCGTCCTGCTCATCCCGCAGACGCTGATGCTGCGGCTGCCCGCCGTCTTTTTCAGCCTGCTCGTGTCGGCAACGGCGATCGCCGCTCCTTTTGCCCTGCGGCGCAGAAAAGAATACGTCGAGTCGCTGAACGAGCTGCTCGGCTTCCGCGAATTTATCCGCCTTGCCGAAAAAGACAGGCTGGAAATGATGCTCGAAGAAGATCCCGAATTTTATTACCATATCCTGCCCTATGCGCAGGTACTGGGCGTTTCGGACATCTGGGAAGACAAATTCAAAGAACTTCGGACGGAACCGCCCGCCTGGGCGATCGCCCCGAACGATACGCTGCTGGACTTCCTGCTCCTAAACTCGATGATGCGTTCGGCAACGCGCAGCATGGCGACGGCGTTTGTCTCCCGTCCCGCCCCGTCCGGAAGGAGCGGGGGCGGCGGCTTCGGCGGAGGCGGCGGATTTTCGGGCGGAGGCGGCTTCGGCGGAGGCGGCGGCAGAAGTTGGTAAAACACCCCTCCGCGATACCGCATTGCAGCGAAAGGGCGTTCCCCGCTCCGGGGAACGCCCTTTCGCTCAGTCTTTTTCGAGCAGTCTGTTGATCTTTTGCCGCAGCGACGTGAGCCACAGCGGATTTTTCGGATAATCGGTGAAATTTTTCGCCATGCCGCTCTCCGTCAGGAGCGCGCAGACGCGTTCCCTGCCGATCTTTTCTTCCAGCGCCCTGAGCGCGCGCAGATCCTGCATGCCCTGCAAAAACGCCTCGCTGCGCAGCGACTCCAGCGCGCCATCCTTGCCGGGATAGACGGCGAAAGCGTCGCCGCTTTGATATTTGCCGCGGCAGTCGGTGACGGAAAAGGGGTCGACCGGTTCGCGCGTCAGGAAAGAATAGTAGTAATTATATCCCCAATGCAGAAAGCCGCGCACATCGTTTAGATACATCTGCATGCCGAGGATGCGCGTGCGCTCGAGCGGCATGGACAGGAAGCGGTTGGAAACGAACTTGTCCCGCTGCGCCGTGCAATAATAGACAAAATACCCTTCGGCTCCCTCTTCGATAAACCTGTCCGTCGCGTCCAACGCCACAAAGGGACGATCCACCGCCTTTTCCGCGTAAAATTCGTAATGCGACATGGCGTCTATGAATTTTCCGTCCGGCAAAAACCGCCGCACGAAGGCGTTGCACGCTTTATAATGCTCAAAATCCTGCTCGCCCGGCTCATCGGAGATGTGGAAAAAACAGAGATCGTACCACCCCTTTTCGATCAGCCATTCCCGCAGGCGAGGCAAAAAAGCGGCAAGAAAGGCGGTATACTCCTCCGAAAGCGCCTCGGTATCCCAGCCGAAGATGCGCCTTTGCACCCCGTTTTCCGCGGCGACGACCTTAGGAGCAAACCGCGCCCCCCATTGAGAAAAGAGGTGAGACATCTCAAAATATCGTACGCCGTGCTCCCGCGCGAAGCGCAGAAAACGCTCCAGACGAGAAAAGCCGAAACGATATGCGCCGCCCTCTCGGACGACGTCGACGAGCTGCACCGTCATCCGCTCCTTGCCGACCTGCGTGTCCAGCGGCGGCGTAAAGAGGGGGGTGAGCAGCATGGTCAGCCCGTGTTTTACCGCGCTGTCGAGAAAAGACGCATAGACGGCGTCATACTCCTCGGAAAAGAGGGGCAGGCCGTAATAGTCCGCAAGGCTGTCGCAATGCAGCCAAAATGAACATACGGCGTCGCTCTCCGGCAATTTTTGCCGCAAGACGCGCAAGGCGTACTCCGTCTTGCCGAGCAGCGTCCCGCCGCTGTCCGAAATGGAAAAACAGATCGAGTATTCTCCGGCAGGCAGCCCGTCGAAGGCGATATAAAACGCCTGCCACAGCCCGCAGCGCGCCCCGACGCCCGCGGCGGTGACGGGGTACAGCACATCCGGCATCATGCAGGGCGTGCGCTCCAGCATGTAATCGTCCGATCCCTCGACGGCGGGATAGCTGCACGGCACCTCTCCGACGAGCAGCACCTCCGCGCAGCCCTCCGGAACGCCCGTCAGCGTATAGCGAAGGTCTGTCAGCGTCCTGCCGATGCTGCGGTAAGCGACCTGAAAACTTGCGCGCTCCCCCGAAAGAACGCTTCCCTCCGCCTCATACAGCATCGGGCGGACGCCGCCGCGCACCTTTTCCAGCGCGCTGACGGGAAAGATCTCGAAATCATGCCTCTGATACATCCGCTTATCCTCCGGAGCCGCGTCCCGTCACAGTTTTTCCGCAACGGCGCGCAAAAAGCTCTCCGAATCCAGCTTGACGGGCACGATGCCCTCCGCCTGAAAGAGCGGGACGAGATCGCCCGTCATTTTCCCCTCTTCGATCGTCTGCACGGTCGCCCTTTCCAGCTTCTTCGCAAAAGCCGCAAGTTCGGGGATGCCGTCCAGCTCGCCCCGCTTTGCGAGCGCGCCCGTCCACGCGAAAATGGTCGCCACGGAATTGGTGGAGGTTTCCTCTCCCCGCAGATATTTATAATAATGGCGGGTGACGGTGCCGTGCGCCGCTTCGAACTCAGACTTGCCTTCGGGCGAAACGAGCACGGAGGTCATCATGCCGAGGGAACCGTACGCGGTGGCGACCATGTCGCTCATCACGTCGCCGTCGTAATTTTTACATGCCCACAGCACGCCCCCTTCCGAACGCACGATGCGCGCAACGGCGTCGTCGATGAGGGTATACATGTATTCGATGCCCGCGGCTTCGAACTTTTCTTTATATTCTTTTTCGTAAATGCCGTTGAAGATGTCCTTGAAGCGATGGTCGTATGTCTTGGAAATGGTATCCTTCGTGGCGAACCACAGGGGCATTTTTACGTCGAGGGCGTACGAAAAACAGGCGCGGGCAAAACTTTCGATGGACTTATCCGTGTTGTGCACCGCCTGCACGATGCCGCCGCCGTTTTTAAAGTCCTGCACGAGCAGTTTTTCCTTCGCTTCGCCGTTTGCCCCCTCCACGAGAAGGTACGCCCTGTCCCCCTGCGCCGCGCGCGTCTCCACGCCCGAATACACGTCGCCGTAGGCGTGGCGCGCAAGCACGACGGGCTTTTTCCAGCCGGGGATGTAGGGCGTGATGCCCTTTGCGAGGATGGGCGCGCGGAACACGGTGCCGTCCAGAATGCGGCGGATGGTGCCGTTCGGGCTCTTCCACATCCGTTTGAGTTTATATTCTTCCATCCGCTGCGCGTTGGGGGTGATGGTGGCGCACTTGACGCCCACGCCGTACCTCTTGTTCGCTTCGGCAGCCTGCACGGTCACTTCGTCGTCCGTCCTGTCTCGGTTGACAAGCCCGAGGTCATAATACTCGGTCTTCAGATCGACATAGGGGCAGATGAGGATCTCCTTGATCCACTGCCAAAGGACGCGGGTCATCTCGTCGCCGTCCATTTCGACGATCGGGGTCTTCATGGCGATCTTGTTTTGCATGGCATTTCCCTCGAAAAACAGATTTCCCGTCTATTTTAACAGATTTTTCGGAAAAATACAAGCGTTTGCCGCGGACGGAGCGGACTTTGCCCCATGCTATCTCCCCCGCTTGCCCCCTTTCGCGCGCAGCGACGTGAGCACCCCGCAATTTTTGAGCATCTTTTTGCCCGACGCCGCCCTTGCCTCCGCGATCCCCTGCCCGATCAGCTCTTCCAGCAGGCGGGAAAAGCCCGCAAGGCTCTCCGAAAAGAGATAATAGGCGAGCGAACCGGGCACGGTGTTCATCTCGTTGAAGTACACCTCCTCCCCCGCGAGGAGAAAATCCGCGCGCACCACCCCGACGAGGTCGAGGCGGCGGTATAACAGTTTCGTATACCCTTGGACGCGCGCGGAAACGGACGCGGGAAGATCGGCGGGAAAGGCGCGCGCCCGCTCTTTGCCGCCCGCCATGTATTTGTCGCGGAAGGTCAAAATTTTATGTGCGGTGATCGGTTCTTCACATTCGGAAACGACGATCTCGCTCCCCTTTTTATAGGCGGCGCAATTGATCTCGCGGCAGCCGGAGAGATATTTTTCCGCCAACAGGACGCTGTCGAAGGCAAAAGCCGACTGCACGGCGCGCACAAGTTCCCCCCTGTTTTCGGCGACGAGCACGCCGATGCTCGAACCCTGCCGCGCGGGCTTGACGATGACGGGATAACCCAGCCGCTCTTCCGCGCAGCGGATCGCCATGGCGGCGCGCTTTTGATACTCCGCCTCGCCGATGCGCAGAAAGGGAAGCGCCTTGATCCCGAGCGCCTTGGCGGCGAGTTTGGTCAGCGTCTTATCCATAAAGAGCGCCGAACCCGCCATCGGAGGGGATGCGTTGGGGATACGGTTGAGGGCGAAGAGCGCGGAGACAAGGCCGTCCTCGCCGCCGGCGCCGTGGCAGCAATTGATGCCGCAGTCGATGGCGGCCGCCTCTTTACATCTTTTTCCCTTGACGGTATACAATTTTCCGTCCAAAAAGAAGGCTTCGTCCGCCTTTTCTTCAATGCCGCCGCGAAAATTTGCCACATCGAAAAGCGCCTTGCCCGTATACATCTTTCCGCCCTGCGAAAGATAGACGGGGACGGGACGGAATTTTGCACGGTCGAGGACATTCAGCGCCATCACGCCCGTGACGACGGAGACCTCGTTCTCCGACGACATGCCGCCAAAGACGACGGCGATGCTGCGCACCCCCTTTTGCATAAAAAAACACCTCCGCAAAAATTTTTTTGCTTTGGTGTTTTGCATGCATCTTCAAAAACGTGACCGCGCGCCGCCCGCAGCCTGCGCGCTTTTCAGGTATATATGTCCGGAAGGTCATTCAAAAACAGCACGGCGTCTCCGGGCAAAAGCCGCTTCGCCAAGACTTTTTCCGCTTCGCGAAGGTCGGGCACGAGCAACAGTTTCTCTTCGGCGCCCCCCGCGGCGAGATAGCCGCGCTTGACGGCAAGGACGAGTGTCGCCCCCACCAAAACGACGAGGTCGAGCCCCGCCAGCTTTTCGCCAAGGGCAAAATTTTCCTTCTCTTCCAAAATACCGAGTTCGACGATGCCCGGCGTGACGGCGACTTTCCTGCCGGAAAAGGCGCGCAGCACGCGCACCGCTTCCGCCGCGCCCGCCGCATTGGCGTTATATGCGTCGTCCAGGATCGTGACGCCGTTCGCACGGAAGGGCTGCAGCCTATGCGGAACATAGTCGAGTTTTTCGATCCCCTCGGCGATCTGCTCCTTTGTCAGCCCCAGTTTATATGCGATCGCCGCCGCCAACGCGATGTTGCGCGCATTGTGCGCGCCCAGCAGCTTGGTGTGCACTTTGATCTCCGTGACGCCCAGCGCCAACGTAAAATCGGTGCCGTTTTCGCTTACGGCGATCTTGTGCGCGCCGCATTCCCCGTGTTCGCCCACGAGCACCCTGTTCAATTTTCCGGGAGGCGGCGGCAGCTTTTCCGTATTTTCATCGACGGCGATGAAGGCATAGCCGCCCTCCTTTGTCCCCGCCAGGATCTCTCCTTTGGCGGCAATGACCTTTTCGAGGGAGCCGAACGTCTCGACATGCTGCGGGCAGATGCCCGTGACCGCGCAGTGGTCTGGCGCGACCAGGCCGCAAAGTTCGGCGATGTCCCCCGTATGGCGGGCGCCCATCTCGGCGATCAGCACGTCATAGGCGTCGAGGTCGGTATGCTCGATCGCCTTGGCGATGCCGAGGGGGGTATTGTACGATTCGGGCGTGGCGAATACCTTGTATTTCTGCGAAAGGAGCGCCGCGGCAAATCTTTTCACGCTCGTCTTGCCGAAGCTGCCCGTGATGCCGATCTTGACACATTCGGCAGCGTGCAGCTTTTCGCGCGCCTTGGCGATGAAGGCGCGGTTCTTCTTTTCCGAACGGGGGGCGTCGATCGCGTTGGCGAGGCGGAGAAATTCGGGCAGCAGAACGGGCAGCACCGCAAGGGGCAGATAGCGCAGGTGAGCCAGAAGTTCGATCTCCGCAGCATAAGAGACGGCATTGACGGCGAGCGTGAGGATCGCCGCCGCCGCGAAAATGACGGTACATTCCAACGCATATATGCGCTCGGCGCGCTTTGTGGTCGATAGCGGCACCTTAAGCGCCCTTTTGCACGCACGGCTGTAGACGGCGGCAAAGACGGGGAAAGGCAGCAGCGCGATATACGCCGCCCATCTGCCCGCAAAAGAAAACAGGACGGCGAGCACGGCCGAAGAGAGCGCCACGAGAAAGGCGAACAGGATATAGCGGGAACGCGCCATATTCCCCTTCCTCTTCACCCACGCGGCAAAGCGGCCGCCGTCATAACCTGACTGCTGCAAGACGCCCAGCATCTGAAAGGAACAGAGGGGCAAAAGCAGGGCAAGCCCGACAGATATGAGCACATATTCCGTGACGTTGGCAAGTGTAAACATATGTCACCCTATCCTTCACAGGGAAAAATTATCGGAAAAACTCCCGCGCGATCGCATTGAAGCGCGCCGGGTCTTCCGCAAAGCAGAAATGCCCGCATCCGGGCATGACGGCAAGCGCGCCGTCCGCCGTTTCCGCCGCCAGGCGCTTTGCCATATACAGCGGCGTTTGGCGGTCTCTTTCTCCGCATACATACAGCACGGGCACGCGGATCCGCCCGAGGCAGGGGGAAAGATCTTCGTTGACGATCTTTTTGTAGCTCTCGCGCATGACGGGCGGAAGGATGCGGTATTCGGCAGAGCCGAACCGCGCCTCCGCAAAGCGCGGGGCAAATTTTTTGACGATGCGGTAAGCGCGCACCTTTGCATGATAGCCGAACCCGCGCCGCGGGGGGATGCCTGCGCAGCCCGCAAGCAGCGCCTTGGAAAAGGGCGCTCCCCCGCCGCCGAGCAGCTTGAGCGCCACCCTGCCGCCGAAAGAGTGAGCGATGAGCCGCGCCCCCTCCCCTATGCCGAGCGCCCGCAGCAAGCGGGCGGCAAATGCCGCATAGTCGCCGACCGACCATGCTTCCGTCAGCGGAGCGCTCCCGCCGAAGCCGACAAAGTCGAAGGCGGTCACGCGGTAAAACCTTGCAAAATAATTTATCTGGGAAGTAAAACATTCCTTGGACGCGAGGTAACCGTGGAAGAACACGAGGTCTTCCCCCCGCCCCGCGCGCAGGACGGATATCTCTTTCCCTTCAAACAGAATAATGCCGCCTCCCGGCAGAGCCGTTATAACTTTTTTTCCATGACGAGCGCGTCCTCGCCGTCGCCGTAATAGCGGGGGCGGGCATACCTGCCGACATACCCCGCCCGCAGATACAGCATCATCGCCGCCGCGTTGGAAACGCGCACTTCGAGAAACATCCTCCGCGCGCCCGCGGCGCGCGCTTCCCCTTCGAGGCGGCGCAAAAGCTCCGCCGCGATGCCCCGCCGCCGAAAGCCCGCGTCCACGGCGATATTGGCGAGATCCGCCTCTTCCCCCGCCGTCACGCAAAAGCCATAGCCGACGATCCTGCCCCCTTCCTCCGCCGCCAGCGTCGCCGCGCGGTCGTTGATGAAGGTATCCGCAAGCATCTGAAAGCTCCACGGGTCGGAAAAGCACTGCTTTTCCAGTTCGGCGACGGCAAAGATGTCTCCGTACGCCCACTTGCGGTAAGTCATGCCCTTTCCCCCTCGCGCGCTTCTTCCGCCTGACTTTTTTTGAGATAAAACGCGGAGAGCGCGCCAAAACGCGTCCCCCGCGCCGCGATCGCCGCCAAAAGCCCCGCCGCGGGATCCGCCTTGACGAAGGGCACGGGCAGCGGAAAATAGGAACAGACGGCATCCTTCTCCGCCAGACGGGCAAGCGCCTCGCCGTCTATGCAGCGCGCCTCGCCCGAAGGGCGCTTATCTTCACCGAAGGGGCATACATAATAAAAGCCCCTGCCCGCGGGCACCGCCGCCAGCAGCCTGCCTTCTGCATTATATGCAAGGGTGCAAAAAGATGTTATGCCCATCGCAGGTTTGCCCAACGCCGAACAAAACCCCTTTGCCGCGGAAATGCCGATCCGTATCCCCGTGAACGAGCCGGGGCCGATGACGGCGGCAAAAAAGTCGCACTCCGCGGGAGAGAGCCCCGCCTTGCCGAGCGTCTCCTCGACGGCGCCCATCAGCCGCACCGAATGCTGCATGCCGCACTGCGGCTCGAAGAGCACTTCCGCCCGCCCTTCCTTGGAAGCGATGACGGTAAGATATTCGTTGGATGTGTCGACGGCAAGAAAATTCATGGCAAGATCTCCCTCTCTTCCGCACCGCGCACGGCGATCGTCACCCGCTTGCAATGTGCCGGCAGAACGTCGGCGATGTTTTCTGCCCACTCGATGACGCAGATGCCGCCCGCATAAAAATAGTCGGTCAGCCCCAAAGCCTCCGCCTGCGCGCCGCTTTTCAGGCGATAGCAGTCGTAATGATACAAGACGCCGCCGTAATCGTTCATATAGGCGTACGTAGGGCTGGTGATCTCCTCCTCGATACCGAGGCCCTTGGCGAGCCCCTTGACGAACACCGTTTTGCCTGCGCCCATTTCCCCTTCCAAAAGGAGAACGTCGCCGGGGACGAGCGTCCCCGCAAACCGTTCGGCATATTCCATCGTTTCCCGTTCGCTCTTCGAGATCATACCCTTTTTCCTCATTATAATAAGAGAGGCGCTTTCCACGCCTCTCTTATTATAATATAACCGCGCGCATTTTGCAATTAAAACTTATCCAAAAGGCGGGAAATTCTCTTATACAGCAAAACGGTGACGAGAGCGACGGCGACCCCCTTGATCAGGTTGAACAAAAGCACATACCACCACAAGGACGCGAACATCGACGCGGCGCTCTCCCCCATGAACAGCGGAAAGTTGATAAAGCGGTTGGAGAGCATGGACACGCCCACCTGCAAGACGACGCCCACGGCGAGCGTCCAGATGACGGTGGGCAGCCCCTTTTTATAGCGGTACACGAGGGTGGGCACAAGCACGAAGCAGAAGGTGATGACGAAATTGGCGATCTCTCCGATACCGCCCGTGGACGACTTGAAAAGGCACAGGCACTCTTTGACGAAACTGATGATGACGGCAGCCGCCGGCCCGTACATGAACCCGCCGAGAAGCACAAAGACGTTGGCAAAGTCCAGCTTTAAAAAATCTGCCGCGGGAAAGATCGGGAACTCCAAAAAAGTGACCGCAAAAGCGAGCGCGGACAAAACGGCGAGTTTTGCGATGCCCGACGCGGAAAAGAGCCTGCGCTTGCGCGGCGCGCCCTGCACGCCCTTCTGCCCGTCGGGCAGGCTGCCGCCTGCATTCTCCCGTTCCTTGCGGGAAACAGCTTCTTCCTTCATGATACAACACCTCGAAAAAATATTTTCCAAGGGGATAAAGAATAGCCCCGTTCAGAGAACGGGGCGGTTTTTTGAAATTTTCCGCGCGCAAAAAAGAGCGCGGTCAAAGTTCCAAAAACATTCTTTTCTCTTCCGGACTATACCGTCGGTACGGGAATTTCACCCGTTCGGAGGCCGAAGCCTTTCGCAGACTATACTGCCGGTGGGGAATTGCGCCCCGCCCCAAAGAATCGCTTGAAATTATATTTATTATAGTACGCGGGAAGGGAAAAGTCAAATAAATTTATGCCTTCTCCGCCCCCTTACCGGGAAAATTCTGTGCGCCGCAGGCAGCAGACCGCTTTCAAGGCGAGAGAGGCGGCAAACGCGAGCATGCCCGCCGCGGCCTATGCGGGCGGCAGAAGCTCCTCTTTCCCGCCGACACCGCCTTTCAGGCGGCTTAACGCAACGCCTTTTACGACGGCGGAAGAGACGGCGCAGGCGATAAACACGCCCGTTTCGGCGGCGAGCATGACCGCGAGCGCCGCCGGGAGCAGGATGGGCAGGAGCACCGCCGCTCCGACGGAAAACACGGACGCCGATACGATCGGGCATACGAGATACCTTTTGACCGCCTTCCTTTCCGGGGCGCGCTTTGCCATGACGATCGAACGCGCTCCGACAAACGCGGAAAACCCCGCCGCGATCAACAATAAAAAGAAAAATATAAATAAGATGACATAAATGACCAGCAACGCGAAGGTGATCCCGATCGCTTCCCCGATGCTGTCTGCCGTGATGCTGCCCTGCCCCGCCGTAAGGTACACGAGCGCCGCGGCGATAAACGCGACGCACGAACATGCGAGGGCGATATCCAGCCAGCCCCCCGCGGCGATCAAACGGCGCAGAGATCTTTCCCTGTCGGTCGTGCCCATAACGCTTCCCCCTTTTTTGCCTTGCGCATAACGAAATCGCCTCCCCGCAGGTGCGGGGAGGACAAGATCTCAATATTTCTGCTTGCGGATGCTGCCGTCTTTTTTGTGGATGGTGATGCTGCCATCCTGATTGGCGGCGAGCTTTTTGGCATAGGCGATCGCCTCTTCCTGCGTGGAGAAGAGTTTGATGGCCTTTTCGCCCTTGGCGAATTTCACCTGCCATTTGCCGTCCGGGCGGCGCGCGACGTGATAATTGCGGGGCGCCGTTTTTGCCTTGCCCTCGGCAGCCCCCGCCTGCGGCGCGGGCTTTTCCTCTCGCTTTTCTTTGGCGGGCGCGGCTTTTTCCGCAACGGGCTGCGCCTTGACAGTCTCTGTTTGCGGTGCTTGTCCCTTCTTTTTTGCCTCCTTGGCGGCAAGTTTCGCCTGTTTGGCGGCAAGTTTTTCCTGCTTCTTTTTGGCTTTGGCTTCTTCCTTTGCCTTCTTCTTTTCTTCCTTGGTCATATGTTCCCCCTTTATCGTACGTCCTCCGCATACAGAGGATATTTTTCGCACAGCCTTTTCACTTCCGCGCGGACATGGCCGAACGCGTCCTCTTTCTTTTCGATGATCTCGGCGATCAAGCGGGCGACGAGGCGTGCGTCCTCTTCGACGAAGCCGCGGGTGGTAATGCTCGGCGTGCCGAGCCGGATGCCGCTGGTGACGAAGGGACTGGTCGTCTCGAACGGGATGGTGTTCTTATTGGCGGTGATGTTCACTTCGTCGAGCATCTTTTCCAGCTCTTTGCCCGTCATGTTTTTATCGCGCAGATCGACGAGCATGAGGTGGTTGTCCGTGCCGCCCGAAACGAGGCGCACGCCGCATTTTGTGAACTCGTCCGCCATTGCCGCGGCGTTTTTGACCACCTGCTTTTGGTATTCTTTGAACGCGGGAGAGAGCGCTTCTTTGAAGGCGACCGCCTTGCCCGCGATGACGTGCATGAGCGGGCCGCCCTGCATGCCGGGGAACACCGCCTTGTCGATCGCCTTTGCGTACTGTTCCTTGCACATGATGACGCCGCCGCGGGGGCCGCGCAGCGTCTTATGCGTGGTCGTCGTCACGATATCCGCATACGGCACGGGGGACGGGTGCAGCCCCGCCGCCACCAGGCCCGCAATGTGGGCGATATCCACCATGAGATAGGCGCCTGCCTTGTCCGCGATCTCGCGCAGGCGGGCAAAATCGATGATGCGCGGATAGGCGGAGGCGCCCGCCACGATCATTTTGGGCTTGTTTTCGAGGGCGAGTTTTTCGAGGGCGCCGTAATCGATGCGCTCGTCCGCCTCGGATACGCCGTAGGGAACGATCTTGAAATACTTGCCCGAAATATTGACGGGCGAACCGTGCGTGAGGTGCCCGCCGTGGGAGAGGTTCATGCCGAGGATGGTATCGCCCGGGGTGAGCAGCGCAAAGTACACGGCGGTATTCGCCTGTGCGCCGCTGTGCGGCTGCACGTTGGCATGGTCGCACCCGAACAGCTGCTTACAGCGTTCGATGGCGAGATTTTCCACGATATCCACATACTGGCATCCGCCGTAATAACGTTTGCCGGGCAGCCCTTCCGCATACTTGTTGGTGAGGTGCGAGCCGACCGCCGCCATCACGGCGGGAGAGACGAAGTTTTCGCTCGCGATCAGTTCAATGTTGTTCCTCTGGCGGTCGAGTTCGAGTTTCATCGCCTCGTATACTTCCGGGTCGGTACTTTTGATTGCGGTAAGATCGATCATGATATTTCTCCGTTGTAAGGGATTCTTCCCGTTTATTATAGCGCAATTTTATGTTTTTTACAAGAAAATGAAGGCGGCCCGCAAGAAAAACTTGCGGGCCGCCCGTGATCTCTCTTTTCTTTTGACAGGATCACGCCTCGCTGTCCTGTCCTTTCAGCTCCGTCAGCTTTTTGGCGGCGTCCTCCGCGTTTGCCGCCGCCTGCACGGACAGCGTGCGCCCGCCCATATGCAGCTCGAGCGATTCGTTGGACTGCAGCGCCACCGTGCCCGTATGGCTGAACCCGCTCTTATGCAGGCTGACTTCGCCCAGCTCGCTCACGGGCGCTTCGACATAGCCGTCGCCCGCGTAAACGTACAGCGTGCCGTCCTCGCAGTAAATGATCTCCTTCGGCGCCCTGTTGAGATGTGCCCCGTAAACAAACGTAAAGGCAACAAACACGGCAAACAGCACAGCCACGACCATGAATACGATCGCCGCGACCGTTGCGCTCCCCAATGTAAGCATCCAAATGCTCAGTCCAAAGATCACAGCCACCAACGCCGCCGTGATGCCGCCGCATATAAAATACGTCTTCGGACTGCGCCGCATCGCAATCACTTGCTTGTCCATATGTATTCCTCCTGTTTATTTGTTGGCATTATTATAGCACATATCCGCAAAAAAGCAAACCGTTCGAAGGGGGAAATTATAAAAAATCCCCATAAAGTACGCCGTTCAACCGTCTTTTTTTTCGGTAAGCGCCCTGCATTCGGTCAATCTTTGCTTGACCTTCGCCAGATCGCCGGCATATTCGACATGCAGCGTCCGCCCGCCCTGCAAAACGATGCACAGCTCGCCGTAATCGTACGTGTTCCTACCGTTGAACCTGGACACTTCTTTTACGGAAGAGATCTTCTGCGGGGAGATCTCCGTATACCCCTCTTTGGCGTGAATGCACAGCGTACCCCCGCGCAGGACGATAAGATGCTGCGGCAGTTTGCGGATGCGCAGCCCCTTCCGGAGGGAAAACCCGCCGAAAACGCCGAACGAGACGGCGACGACGATAAAAAACACCGTCATAAGGCCGCGCTGCATCAAGACCCCCAACAGCAGCACGGCGGCCGCCATAACGATGCACATAACGGCGGAGACCAAATATAAGTTGCCGCCGTATTTATTGGCGATGACCTTTTCCTGCATCTTCTTCCTCCTGTCCGCATTTTTCGCCGACGCAAAGGCGCAGGATGTGTTCCCGCGCGGCGAAGGGGTCTGCCACCTCGACGACTTCCGTCCTTCCCTGCTGCGTGCAAACACGCAGGCTGCCCGCACGCACATCGCGCGGAAGGGCGCCGCCCTCCACGGAGCGGATATCGGCGAGGGGGATGCGCGTATATCCCTTCTTTTTATATTCGTAACAAAAGAGCGCGTCCCCTTCCCGATAGATCAAGACGTCGGGGAGCTTTTTTTGCGCGATATAGCGCGCGACGCAATACCCGCCGAACAGGATCGGCATCGCTGCCGCCGCCGCGCCCACGGCGATAAACCCCGCGCCCCTGTCCGCGTTGACGAACACGGAAACGAGGGCAGCCGCCGCCAACGCGAACAGCACGGCGCCGCAGACGGCGTCCCATAGCTGTGCGCCCCTCTTTTGCGCGATGTCCTCGCGCGCGCCATCCGATCCCGTCATGCTGCGTACCTCCCGCGGAAATCGACTATATTATACAATATCCGCACGGAAAAAGCAAGCCCCCGCCGCAAGGCGGAGGCTAAACGCGCTCAAAGATACCTGTCAAGAAATTCCTGCATCGCCGCGGCGGGGGCAAACCCGACGTTTTTGCCCGCGACGGCGCCGTCTTTAAAAACCATGATGCAGGGAATGCTCATGATCGAATATTCGCGCGCGAGATCGGGATTGTCATCCACATCGATCTTGACGAACTCCGCCTTGCCCTCATACGAGCCGGAAAGTTTTTCCAGCACGGGCGCAAGCATGCGGCAGGGGCCGCACCAATCCGCATAAAAATCGACAACGAGCGTCTTTTTCTCCTGCATCGCGGCGCGGAAATCCGCGCCCTTAAACTGTTTGACCATCTTGAATTCCCTCCTCGGTGGTTTTATTTTCAGTATCGCATATTTCTACGGCTTCTATGCCGAAGCCGCGCGACCTTGCCAAAAATCTATCTGCCGTAAACACGGCGCCGAACCCGAGCGCCAGCCCCGCAATGCACAAAAGGGCGACCCACAGCTCCTTTTCGAAGCAGAGCGCGCCGATCAGCACCCCCAGCCCCGCCAACAGTACGGGGACGATATAGACGATGAAGGAAGCGAGCGCGCGGTTATCCTTTTCCGCCCGCACGATCACCTCATCCCCCGCCTTGGCGCCGCAGACGTTGAGCGCTTTGACCTTGACGCGGCTTTTGCCCGCCTTGAACGCGCACACCTTGCAGCTTTCACATTCCGGCTTTTTTTCGATCTGCACGACACAGATCCTGCCCGCCGTCTTGACGACCAGCGCTCGTTCTTTCATTGCAGCTTTTCCTTCAAAAATGAAACGACGTCCTCCGCTTTTACGGTCAAAGAAGAGGAGTTTTGCATATCCTTGACGGTGTAGGCGCCGCTTTCGAGTTCGTTTGAGCCGATGACGACGACGTAGCGCGCCCCCGCCTTGCCCGCATATTTGAACTGCGCCTTGACCGAACGCATCGCATGGTCGAAGTCTGCGGAAACGCCCGCTTTTCTGAGCTTGTCCGTCAACGCGAAAGCAGCTTGCCTGCCCGCCTCATCCAGCCCGGCGGCATACACGCCGAGCGGCGGCTCCTCCGGGATGCGCCTGCCCGTATTTTCGAGCACCAGCAGCATCCGCTCGATGCCGCTGCCGAAGCCGACCGCGGGAACGGAAGGCCCGCCCAAATTTTCTATCAGGGTATCGTACCTGCCGCCGCCGAGCACGGTGCCCTGCGCGCCGATGTCGGTGGAGACAAATTCAAACACCGTCTTGGAATAGTAGTCCAACCCGCGTACGAGCGCGGGATCGACCGTATACGCCACGCCGCAGGCGCCGAGCAATTCTTTGAGCGCTTCAAAATGCTCGCGGCATTCCGCGCACAGGTAATCCTCCGGCCGGGGCGCGCCCGCGTTGATCGCCGCGCACTCCTCCTCCTTGCAGTCGAGGATGCGCAGGGGATTCTTTTCAAAGCGCGCATTGCAAGTCGGGCACATCTGCGCGAGATGCGGGCGCAGGTATTCCTTGAGTGCCTCGTTGAATTTGGGGCGGCAATGCCGGCAGCCGATAGAATTGAGTTTGAGCCGGATATTTTCCACGCCCAGCGCCGCGATGTAATCGCGCGCGAGCAGGATGACTTCCGCGTCCGTCTCCGCGCCCTTGCCGCCGAAGATCTCCACGCCGAACTGATGATGTTCGCGCAATCTTCCCGCCTGCGGCCGCTCGTAGCGGAACACGGGGGTGATATAATACATTTTGAGGGGCATGACGCCGCCCGCCAGGCCGTTTTCGATAAACGACCGCACGACGCCCGCCGTCCCTTCCGGCTTCAAGGTGACGGAGCGCTCTCCCTTGTCGAGGAACGTATACATCTCCTTGTTGACGATGTCCGTCGTATCCCCCACGCCGCGCAGAAAGAGCTCGGTATGTTCGAATACGGGCGTACGGATCTCCTTCAGGTCATACAGCGCCGCGATGCGCCTTGCCGTATTTTCGACAAAATGCCATTTATATGCCTCGGCGGGCAAAACATCTTTCGTTCCCTTTGGGATGTTGATCATAGTAACTCCTGCAAAAAGTGTGCGCCCGCGCGGCGCGCCGCAAAATGCCGAAAGCGTCCCCGGCTCTTTCGTTTGCCTCTTTACAATACGTATTTTTTCAGGTCGCGGTTTTTGATCATCTTTTCGAGGTGCTCGTCGACATATTTTTTGTCAATGGTCACCTGCACGGTCGGATAATCTCCGCCCGCGTTGAAAGAGATGTCCTCCAACAGATATTCCATCACCGTGTGCAGGCGGCGCGCGCCGATAGCCTCGCTGGTCGCGTTCATATCGGCGGAGATCTGCGCGATCTCCTCGATGGCGTCGTCCGTAAACTTCAGATCGATGTTGTCCACGGACAGCAGCTTGCCGTACTGCACCGTGATGGCGTTCTGCGGCTGCGTCAGGATCTTGACGAAATCCTCTTTGCTCAAACTTTCCAGCTCGACGTTGATGGGAAAACGCCCCTGCAATTCGGGGATGAGGTCTTCCACTTTGGAAATATGGAAGGCGCCCGCCGCGATAAAGAGGATGAAATCCGTCTTGACGGCGCCGTACTTTGTCATGACCGTGCACCCCTCGACGATGGGAAGGATATCCCGCTGCACACCCTCGCGGGAGACGTCCGCGCCCCCTTGGTTGGCTTTGCCGGCGATCTTGTCGATCTCGTCGATAAAGATGATGCCCTGCTCTTCCGCGCGGGAGAGCGCTTCCGCCGTCACGCTGTCGTCGTCGATGAGTTTTTCCGATTCTTCGTTGACGATCTGCTGCATCGCCTGCCTGACGCTCATCTTGCGGCGCTTTTTCCTTTTCGGCAGCATGTCGCCGAAGATGGAGCCGATGTTGATCTCCGCACCGCCCGGCACGATCTCCATGCTTTTGGGAGCGTCGAGCACCTCTATCTCGATCTGCGTATCGTTATACTTGCCCGCGCGCAGCTCTTCCGCAAGCTTTGCGTCGAACACTTCTTTCGCCATCTCGCCCCGCTCTCCCTTTTTCATCTCGGAAAGAACGGCGACGATCTTCCTTTCGGCGGCAGCCCCCGCCTTGACGGAGACTTCTTTCATCTTTTCCTCTTTGACGAGGCGGATAGAACATTCGACGAGGTCGCGGATCATGCTCTCCACGTCCCTGCCGACATAGCCCACTTCCGTATACTTGGTCGCCTCCACCTTGATAAAAGGAGCCTTGACCAGCTTTGCGAGCCGGCGGGCGATCTCCGTCTTGCCAACGCCCGTCGGGCCCTTCATGATGATGTTTTTGGGCGTGATCTCCTCGCGGTCGGCCTCGGAGAGTTTGCTCCGCCTGTAGCGGTTGCGCAGGGCGATCGCCACGGCGCGTTTCGCCTTATCCTGCCCGATGATATATTTATCCAGTTCATTGACGATCTGTTTGGGTGAAAGCTGATTCATACCGTTTCCTCCGCTCATACCGATTCGACCGTGATATGATCGTTCGTGAATACGCAGATCTCGCTGGCGATCTTGAGCGCTTTCCGCGCGATCTCGTCGGCGGGATAGTCCGTCTCTTTCGCGAGCGCACGCGCCGCCGCCAACGCATAATTGCCGCCGCTGCCGATGGCACAGACGCCGCCGTCCGGCTCGATGACCTCTCCCCCGCCGCTGATGACGAGCAGCTGGTCTTTATCGGCGACGATCATCATCGCCTCGAGTTTGCGCGCCCTGTCCGTGCGCCAAAGCTCGGCGAGTTCCACCGCCGAACGCATCAGGTTGCCGGAAAATTTGTTCAGCATCCCCTCGAACCGCTCGGAGAGGGAAAACGCGTCCGAAACGCTGCCCGCAAACCCCAAAATGACTTTGCCGTCATAGATACGGCGCACTTTGACCGCATTGTTTTTAAACACGACCGATTCGCCCATGGTGACCTGCCCGTCACCCGCGATCGCCGTTTTGCCGCCCTTTTTGACGGCGCATATCGTCGTTCCCCTGAATTCAGGCATATATAATGACCTCCGATCACGAACTTTCCGCTTCGCGCGCGAGGCGCGCGGCGGCTTGCAACGCCCTTTCGGCAAACATGCGTTTTTTGAGCGCCTTATCCCTGACTTCCCGTTCGAGCGGGCGCAGGATCCCGTAGTTGGCGTTCATCGGCTGAAAATCGGCGTTCGGCGCAGCGACATACGCAGCCAAAGCGCCCATGACCGTGCGCGTATCCGCAGGCAGCGGGGGCTTGCCGCGCATCTTGGCGAGGCAGTTCGCCGCCGCCCAAATGCCGCTCGCCGCGCTCTCAACATACCCTTCCACGCCCGTCATCTGTCCCGCAAAAAAGATCTTTCCGTCCGCTTTGAGGGAGCCGTCCGCCGACAGCACGGCGGGAGAATTTAAAAAGGTGTTGCGGTGCATGACGCCATAACGCAAAAATTCTGCATTCCTCAGGGCGGGGATCATGGAAAACACCCGCTTCTGCTCGGGAAATTTCAGATTGGTCTGACATCCCACGAGATTGTACGCCGTGCCCTCGCGATTCTCCTTGCGCAGCTGCAGCACCGCATACGGACGCCTGCCGTCTTCACCGTACAGGCCCACGGGTTTGAAGGTGCCGAAGCGCAGGGTATCCCTCCCGCGCAACGCCATGATCTCGACGGGCATGCACCCCTCGAAGACGTCCCGCTTGTCAAAATCCCGCACGAGCGCCCGCTCCGCCGAAAGCAGGGCGTCCACAAACGCCTCGTACTCCTCCCTGTCCATCGGGCAGTTGACGTAATCGCCCTCCCCTTTTCCGTAACGGTCGGCGGTAAACGTCGCCCCGCGATCGATGCTCGACGCCGAAACGATGGGCGCCGCCGCGTCATAGAAAAAGAGGCAGCCGCCCAGCCGCGCGGCGAGATCCGCCGCCAGCTTTTCCCCCGTCAAAGGCCCGGTGGCGACGATCGTCCATTCGCCCTCGGGGATGTTCTCCGCCTCTTCACAGACAAAGCGGATGTTCTCCGTTCTGCCGAGTTTTTCCGTGACGCAGGCGGCAAACGCATGCCGTTCCACGGCGAGCGCCCCCCCGGCGGGCACGCGCGTCTTTTCCGCCGCTTCCATCGTGACCGAACCAAACAGGCGCATCTCTTCCTTCAAGAGGCCGCAGGCATTGCCGTACACGTCCGCGCTTTTTAAAGAATTGCTGCACACCAGTTCGCAAAAGGACGGGTCGGAATGGGCGGGCGTAAATTTTTTCGGCTTCATGTCTACGAGGTCGACGCCGACCCCGTGCGAAGCGAGATAATGCGCCGCCTCGCACCCGGCAAGCCCCGCGCCGATCACTTTTACGCGCGCCTCTCCTTTCAAAACGTTGTCCTCCGCTCAAAATTGGCAGTTTACCTATTTGATTGTCAGCACTCTATATGTCAGAGTGCTAAACGCATTATACTCCATTCTCCTCGCACTTGTCAAGGATTTCGGCAAATTTTTCAAAAAAATTTACTCGCCTGCCTTTTCGGCTTCGGGGGAAGGCTCTTCATAGTCGCAGGCGGAACACTTGACCGCCTTGCCCTTTTTGACGAGATATTTGCCGCACTTGGGGCATTTTTTCCCCGTGGGCTGATCCCAGCTCATAAATTTGCAGGCGGGATAGCGCGAGCAGCTGTAATATACCTTGCCCGCCTTGCTCTTCATCCGCTCGGCGGGAGCGCCGCAGACGGGGCAGACGCCCGCAAGGTCTGCGATGCGTTTGTTGGTGCCGCATTTGACGCAATTCAGATATTTGCCGTACCTGCCCGTGCGGTAGATCATCTTTTCTCCGCATTTGGGGCAGGGAACGTCGGACACTTCGCTTTCAAAGGGCAGGATGGTCGAACATTCCGGATAATTGGGGCAGGCGAGGAATTTTCCGTATTTTCCGCTCTTGACCACCATGTTCGCGCCGCACTTGGGGCACTTCGTCTCGGAGATCTCTGCCCCTTCGCTTTTGATGTTGGAACAGGCGGGATAGTTGGAACAGGCGAGGTAGCTGCCGTAGCGGCCCGTCTTTCTCACCATCGGATGCCCGCACTTTTCGCAGAGGATGTCCGTCATTTCCGCCCCGTCGTTGGAGGCAAAGACGAGTTTCTCCGCAAACGGCGGATAAAAGTCGGCGATGATCTTGTGCCAGTCCTCCCCGCCCTCCTCGATATGGTCGAGCTGGTCTTCCATCCTGGCGGTAAACCCGACGTCCATGATATCGGTAAAATATTTGAGGAGAAGGTCGGTGATCTGAAAGGCGACCTCGGTCGGCACCATATACTTGCCTTCCTTGGTCACATACTTGCGGCGGCTGAGAACGGAAATGATGGAGGCATAGGTGGAAGGCCTGCCGATGCCCTTGTCCTCCATCGCCTTGACGAGGGAAGCATCCGTATACCGCTGGGGGGGCTTGGTAAATTTTTGTTCGGGCAGAAGGCGGACGAGATCGACCCGCTCTCCCTCTCTCAGCTCGGGCAGCAATTTGGCGTTTTCCGCCTCGTCCTCCTCCTTTTTGGCGACGTCCTGGTAGACGGCGGTAAAGCCGGCAAATTGCAGCGTCCTGCCGCTCGCCTTAAAAGTATAGCCGCTGTTGTCGATCTTGATCTGCACGCTGTTGTAGAGCGCTTCGCTCATCTGCGAGGCGATAAAGCGCTCATAGATGAGTTTGTACACGTTGAAATGCTTTTTGTCGAGCACGCCTTTCATGCTTTCGGGCGTGCGGGTGATGTCGATGGGGCGGATACATTCGTGCGCGTCCTGCGCGTCCTTCTTGGATCTATAAAAATTCGGCTTTTCGGGGATATATTCCCTGCCGTATTTTTCGGCGATGAAACTGCGCGCGCGCTCCTGCGCCTCGGCGGAAACGCGCACGGAGTCGGTACGGATATAGGTGACGAGGGCGATATGCCCCTCCTTTTCCGTATCGATGCCTTCGTACAAGTGCTGCGCCACGAGCATGACTTCCGGAGAGGTCATGCCGAATTTGTTGGACGCGTCCTGCTGCAGCGTAGAGGTGGTGAAGGGTGCGGGCGCATGCGATCTTGCGAGCGCCTTTTTTACCTCGCGGACGAGATAGGGCTTGCCTTCGATGGCGGCGAGCAGCTCGTCCGTCTCCGCTTTGTTCGACGGCTTATACTTTTTGCCTCCCTTTTCGGAGAGGAGCGCCTTGAAGGGTGCGCACGCCTTGGGCGCGTCCTGCAATTCCGCGTTGATGTTCCAGTATTCTTCGGGGACGAACGCCTTGATCTCCCGCTCGCGGTCGACGATCAGACGGAGCGCCACCGACTGCACGCGGCCGGCGGAAAGGCCGGAACGGATGCGCTTGCACAGGAGCGGGGACAGCTTATATCCCACCAGCCTGTCCAAAACGCGGCGCGCCTGCTGCGCGTCGACGAGGTTATAATCGATCTCGCGCGGGTGCTGCAGCGCCGCCGTGACGGCCTTGGGGGAGATCTCGTTAAATTCGATGCGGTTTTTGCCGTCCTTGAGCTTTAAGGCGTCTTTCAGGTGCCAGGAGATCGCCTCCCCTTCCCGATCGGGGTCGGTCGCAAGATAGACGTTATCCGCTTTGGCCGCCTCTTCGGAAAGGCGCTTGATGATCGCCTTCTTTTCGGGCGTGATGACGTAAGTCGGCTCGAAATTGTTGGCGACGTCCACGCCCAAACGCTTTTCGGGAAGGTCTCGCACATGCCCGCCGGAAGCGTCCACCTTATATTTCCCTTTCAGGTATTTTGCGATCGTTTTCGCCTTGGAAGGCGATTCGACAATGATCAGATCCATAGAGGCTCCTTTTGCTGTTTCCGTCATTTTGCAGAAAAATCCCGCCGCACGCGCAGCCTTCTGCAAAAGGCGCGGCGCTTACACCTTTCCCCACCTGTTTCCTCCGCAGGAGACCGCCAACTTTTTGACGGAGAGGAGCGTCAGCACGGGGGCGAGTTCCGCTTCCTTCATGCCCGACGCCGTAGCAAGGGCGGAGATATGCACAGGCTCGCCGCCCATGCAGGCGAGCACGCGCTCTTCCTGCGGGGTGAGCGGCGCCTTCTCTCCCTCGCACAAGTGTATACCAAACGCGGAAGAGATGTCAACCAAATCTTCTGCCAGTTTTGCATATTCTTTGATCAATTTATTGCACCCAGCGCCCAGCGGGTCGCCCGCCGCATACGGAAAGGCGAACACGTCGCGCCCCAACGCATAAGCGCAGTGCGCCGTGATGCGGGTGCCGCTCTTCTCCCCGCCGGAGACGACCAGCACGCCGTCCGAAAGCCCCGCGATGATGCGGTTGCGGGCGGGAAAGGTATACCGCCGCGCCGTCTGCCCGGGCAGATATTCGCTGACGAGCAGCCCCCGTTCGCCGGCTTTTTGCAAAAGCGCGGCGTTTTCCGCCTCGGCGATGCGCGCGATGCCGAAAGCGAGCACGACGATGAGTTTACCGCTTGCGAGCGCGCCGGCGATCGCTGCGCTGTCCCCGCCGTCCGCATGCCCCGTGACGATGACAAAGGCGCGGCTCAGCCCCTCGGCGAGGCGCTCGGTGCGGCGCAGGATGTGCGGCGGCGTGCGGCGGGAACCGACGATGGCGAACTTCCGCTCTTTGAGAAGGGAGACATCCCCTTTGCAATACAGGACGAGGGGCGGATCCTCCGCGGCGCGCAGCGCCTCCGGATACAGCGGCGAAAAGCAGGTGACGCAGACGATCCCTTCCCGCTCGTACGAGGCGAACAGGCCGCGCAAATACCCCTCGTCCGCAAGGGAAGCGCGCATGGCGGCGACGGATCCTTCGCCGAGCTCTGCGGCAAGCGCCCTTTCCAGTGCGGCAAAACGCGCCGCCAAGGCGTACGGTTCGCGCGCCAATCGCAGCGCAGCCGCCTTTTTGGCGCGGTCGAGGGGAAAGCTGTCCAGCCAGATCATCGCTTTTTCTTCTTTGGTATAACCCATCGTCCCTCCCCGTCACGCCATGTTGTCGTATTTGCGGTAAGAGACCGCTTCCAGGATATGTTCGGGGCGGATGCGCTCGCTCTCCGCCATATCTGCGATCGTGCGCGCCACCTTGATGATGCGCGAACGCGCCCGCGCGGAGAGTTTGAGGCTCTCAAAGGAGAGGCGCAGGATCTCTTCGCTCTCCCTGTCCAAGGGGCAGAACGCCTTCAGCTCCTTCTCCCCCATATCCGAATTGGTCTCGGAAGCGCCGAAGCGCTCCCGTTGGATCTCACGCGCGCGCTCCACCCGCTTTTTGACGGCGGCGCTGCCCTCCCCGAGCGCGACGCCCGCAAGGTCGTCGTATTTGACGGAATCTACCTCCACCTGAATGTCGATGCGGTCGAGCAGCGGCCCGCTGACGCGGGCGCGATATTTGCGGATGGCGGCGGGGGTACAGGTACACACCCTGTCCGCCGAGCCGTAATTGCCGCAGGGGCAGGGGTTCATACTGGCGCACAGCATAAAATTGGCGGGAAACGTGACCGCCCCGCCCGAACGGGTGACGGTGATGACCCCGTCCTCCAAGGGCTGCCGCAGCGCCTCGAGGGTGGAGCGGTTGTATTCCGGCATCTCGTCGAGGAAGAGGACGCCGTGATGCGCCAGGCTGATCTCCCCCGGTTTGACGGTGCGCGTGCCGCCCCCGCACATGGAGACGGTCGACGCCGTATGATGGGGAGAACGGAAGGGACGCACCTCCACGATACCGCCCGCGCCGAGGATACCCGCCACCGAATGGATCTTGGTCACTTCGAGCGCCTCTTCAAAGGTCATATCCGGCATGATGCCGGGCAGGCAGCGAGCGAGCATGGTCTTGCCCGTGCCGGGCGGCCCGATAAGCAGGATGTTGTGCCCGCCGGAGACGGCGACCTCGATGGCGCGCTTCGCCGTCGCCTGCCCTTTGACGTACGCCATGTCGAATTTGCTCTCCCGCCGCGCCCCCTTTTGATAGGCGCGCGCGGCGACGGGCGGAAGCGGCTTAAAGCCGCTCAGATGATCGATGACGGAAGAGAGGTCTGCCGCCGCCACGACGGAGATCCCCTCGATATACGCCGCCTCCGCCGCATTGCCCGCGGGAATGACAAAGTCCGTATACCCCGCAGCCTTGGCGGAGATGAGCAGCGGCAAAATGCCCGCCACGGGGCGCAGTGCGCCGTCGAGGGCGAGTTCGCCCAAAAATACCGTCCTGCCGCAATCGGCGTGCAGCTGGTCGGTCGCCTTCAGGATGCCCACGGCGATGGCGAGATCGAACGCCGAACCTTCCTTTTTGATGTCTGCGGGCGCAAGATTGACGGTGATCTTGGTGACGGGAAATTTCCTGCCGCTGTTTTTGAGGGCGGAGCGCACGCGTTCGCGGCTCTCCTTGACGGCGGCGTCGGGCAGCCCCACCAACTCGTAAGAGGGCATGCCGTTGTTGATGTCCGTTTCCGCCGTGACGGGCACGCCGTCCAGCCCGACGAGGGCAAAACTTGTGACCTTGGATAACATATTTTTTCCCCTTTCAAAAAAGAAAAACTCCGCGCGCGGCGGAATTTTTCTCTGTTTTACAGTCTGTAGAAGCCGTTGTTGACAAACGTCGTCCAACCGAAGCAATAGCGCGCCGCCTCCGTAAAAGTGGGGAAGCAGAACGTCATCGGCAGCATGAGGATAAAGACGACCGCGTAGACGATGAGCAGCGCGAAGATCACCCTCGCCGTCTTGTTCATCTGTATCCCCAAGACCTTTTTCTTGGCGCTGCCGTCATGGACGTACGCCGTGTAGAAAGTCAGCGGGATAAAGCCGATATAAAAGACGGAGAAGAGCAGGCTGTACGCCGCGCTCACGTTCGGAGAGAAGGCGACGCTCAGCACGGAGGTCAACATCCCCAAAAGCAGCGCGAGGTAGGCGCGCAGGATGCGGCCGGAATACTTCGTCGCATAGGCGCCCTCTCTGCCGCCCGTCGCCGAATAAAGGACGGCATAGACGGTCATAAAGAGGAATCCGACGACGGCCGTCAGCATGAGGGCGGGGTTGAGCTGCGCGTTGAGGGCGAGATAGCGCCCGCCTTCCGACGCGGAGAGCAGGGTCGCCCCCTTCAAGCCGATCAGCCAGCCGAAGGCGTTGGACGCGTTCGCCGCCGTATAGGAAGTCAGGTTGCTCACCGTAAAAGCATCCCCCAACGCGCGGAAGATCAGGTTGAAGATGCCGAGCACGGGGTTTTCGGGATCCGCCTCATAGAAGCGGACGTAGCTGAAGTAAGACGCCAGCGAGGAAAGGAGGGTAACGAGGATGGTGCCGACGATGAAGGAGACGAAAAAGAACAGATAGATCAGCCTGTTCTTGTACGCCGTGCTCCCCGCGAGCGACGCGCTCTCCCGCTCGTACCGCTCGAGGTTGGCGCGCATCTCCTCTTCGGGGATGTCGGCGGCGTTTTGTTCGCTCATCTCCTGCCGCAGGCGGCCGCAGGCGGCGGCATATTCCTTATGATGGCGTACCGCGCCCAGCACGAACAGCACCAAGACGCCCGCGCCCGCAATGACCGACTTCGGGTCGACGGCAAAGGCGAAAGCAAAGGCGATCCCGGAAACGAGCACGGAAAGCGCGGTATAGACCGGCCTTTCGGAAGAGATGCCGCCCTGCCAGAATTTATACATGAGGAAGTACGAAAGGACGACAAAGAACGCCGTCATAGGGAAGGACAGCCCCAACCGCCCTACCGTGAGCGCCAGCCCGCCGGCGGCGAACAGCCCCGCGAACAGGAGGCCGAACCCGTCGCTGCCGAACAGTTCTTTGCCGAAGAAATAGGCGAGAGCGACGAGCGCCGCCGTAAACAAGAGGGGCATCAGACGCAGCCCGAAGGGCGTCCTGCCGAAGACGGCGACCCCGGGGAGCATCAACAGGGCGGAAAGCGGCCCGTTGTCGGCGTCGATCAGATAGACGCTGTCCTCATAGACCTGCCCGCCGAGCAGGATATTGTCGATCTGCACGAGGGAGTATATTTCGCTCTCGGTAAAATTCGTCCAGGCGGAACTGCCGCGGCGAAGGCTGTGCGGCGCGTCCGTAAGCGCCTCCGCACCCGCGGGATTGTTGGAAAAGGCATCCCCCCAGCCGCTCTTTCTGTCATAATCGGACACATGCTCTTTGACCTGCGCCTCCGTGACATAGGCGGGGATGATTTCCCCCTGCACATCGACAAAGACGATCTCGTTGATGAGCATCTCGCATCCCGCCTTCAGCTCGATGAGATGGTACGAGGTGGAAAGCGCCTTGGTGTTTTCCTCTTCGTTTTCAAGGTCGGCGACGCGCACCCAGTTATAGTTGGCGCCCGAAAACCCGTTCCCGCTTGCGGAATAGACGTTGCCGAAAGCATAGTCGCCGAGACGGGAACGCAGCCAGCTGATGCTGTCCGCGCTGCTGCCGGTGCTCGAATAGCGCAGGGTGATATCGGTATCCGCGCCCGCTTCGGCGTAAACGGAGCCGACGTTCAGCCAGATCTCGTCCAAACCGCTGCCGTCATACGCCAGATAAAAGACGACGGACGTATCCGGCATGGCATGGAACACTTTGCGCGGGCTCGCCGCGCTGCCGATCGTACAGAGGCCGACGACGAGGAAGGCGAGCACGAGAAAAAACGCCGCCCGCGCACACTTGGAGGTGCGCGCGGCAAACGCCTTCAATATGCTCTGTTTTTTAACTTTGTTGACGATATTAGCCATGGTCTTGCTCTTCCGTGATTGGATTCGTATGCTCTATTATAGCGTAAAACGCGGGATATGTAAATTGTTTTTCCCGCAAAACAAAAAGTTCACGGCAAAAAAAAGGCACCCCCCAACGGAGTGCGCTCTTTTTCAGCCCTCTGCCCGCCGATCATCTCACTTCTTTGATCTTGGCGGCTTTGCCTGTACGCCCTCTCAGGTAGTACAGCTTTGCGCGGCGGACTTTGCCCTTGCGGATCACAGTGATATCCGCGATCTTGGGGGAATGGACGGGGAACGTCCTTTCGACGCCGACGCCATAAGAAAGCCTTCTCACGGTGAACGTCTCTCTGATCCCGCCGTTCTTCTTTGCGATCACGACGCCTTCGAACGCCTGCAGCCTCTCGCGCGTGCCCTCGACGACTTTGACGCTTACTTTGACGGTGTCGCCTACGTTAAAAGCGGGAACGCTGTCTTTGAGGTTCTCTTTTTCGATCGCTTCGATCAATCCTTTCATCGACTTTACCTCCATTGTTACTAAGCGTTCATGGCGCGCATTGCCAGAGGACCGCCCGAAGTCTTTTGCTATTTTATCATATTTTCCGCCGCAACGCAACCGTTTTTGCCCGCGGCGGGCAAATTTTTACTTTTTTTGCGCCGTTTTTATGCCGTGAACGCGCTCTCGATATGGTTGATCGCGTCCGCGAACACCTCCAAAACGTCAAAGCGCACCGCCGTCTCCTTCCCGGCGCGCATCAAAAAATAGCGGGCGATATCGATATAGCGCCTCTCCTTGGAGGGCGCCACCCCCTCCGCCGGCGTGCCGAACGCGTCCGAAAGGCGCGCCTTGACCTCGCAGAACACGACCGTATCTCCGTCCAGCGCGACGATATCCGCCTCCCCGAACGGCGTCTTATAGTTTGTCTTGAGGATGATATACCCCTTTTTTTTGAGAAATTTTACTCCCCTCTTTTCCCCTGCCCGTCCCAAAACTTTTTTGTGAACGTCCTGCGGTGAATTTTGCATAATCCGTACTCCCGTATCGCCTGTTCGTGCGCCTTTGTGCCGTACCCCTTGTGCGCTGCGAACCCGTATTGCGGATACGCCCCGTCATAGGCGCGCATGAGCGCATCCCTGTGCACTTTGGCGAGGATGCTCGCCGCGCCGACGGTATAAGAGAGGGCGTCTCCCCTGACGATGTTATACTGCGGCAGGGCAACATCGACGGAAAAATTTCCGTCCGTAAAGAGGATGTCCGGCTCGACGGGCAGCCCCTCGACGGCGCGCTTCATGCACAGGCGAGTCGCTTCCAGGATATTGATCCGATCGATGGTCTCGCTGTCCTCTTCGGCGATGCAATAGGCGACGGCGCGCTCTCTGATGAGGAGAGCCAGCCGTTCCCGCTCCCTTTCGGACAGTTTTTTGCTGTCGCCGATCCCCTCGATCAGCGCCTCCTCCGCCAAGGGCATGATGACCGCCGCGCAGACGACGGGGCCTGCCAGCGGCCCCCTGCCCGCCTCGTCGGCGCCCGCGATATATCTCGCGCCGTATGCCTCCATCTCCCGCTCGAACGCAAGTTTATCCGTCCCTTTTCCGGCCTGTCGCATCCCCTTCTCCTCTGTCAAAAAATCTGCCGTAGTCCGCGGCGCGCTCCAGCGTGATCTTGCCGATGCGTCCCTTGCGAAAATCGTCGATGAGCGCGCGCGCCCCACGCTCGCTGTCCGTCTCTCCCCCGCGCAGCACAAAGCCGCGGCGCTTGCAGACGAGCTCGAGCATGGCGGCGGGGGACGCAAACTCCCCGATCGCGTAACGTTCTTGCAAAAGCGCGGGATACCCTTCCGCAAGTTCGCGCAGCAGTTCGAGCGCAAGCCCGTAAAAGTCGAGGATGTCGTCGTTGATGCTGCCGATGTAGGCGAGGTGGCGCGCCAGCACCTGGTCCTCGAAAGCGGGCGGCATGGTACCGGGGGTGTCCAACAGTTCGAACCCCGCGCAGCGCACCCATTGCTTGCCGCGCGTGACGCCCGCTTTATCCCCCGTGACGGCGCGCTTTCCGCCGGAAAGGGCGTTGATGACCGTGCTCTTGCCCGTATTGGGGATACCCGCGACCATGAAACGGAGGGGGCGGACGAGCCCCTTTGCCGCATCGCGTTCCCGCTTTGCCCGCAAAAGTTCGAGCGCCTTCGCCGAGATCTGCTTTGCCGCGGACGAGGCGTTCGCCGCCGCACACTTGACGGCGAGCGCGCCCTCCCCGTTCAAGAGGGAAAGGAAGGCGTCCGTCTTGGCGCCGTCGGCGAGATCCGCCTTATTCAATATATATAATACCGGCTTGCCCTGCACGAGCGCCCCGATCTTTTTATTGAAGGTCGCGGCGGGCGCGCGGGCATCCAGCACGACCATTACCCCGTCCACAAGGGACACGCATTCTTCCATCATGCGCATCGCCTTCGTCATATGCCCGGGAAACCATTGGATGTGCTTCATAACGCTCCTAAACGTGGGGCAGGGCCCTCCGATCACGGAAAAAATTTTATCCGCTTACGTTTTATTTTGTGAGCCGAACAGATCCGGCCGTTTTTCCTTCGTCAGTTTTTCCGACTGCTCGCGCCGCCACTTATCGATCTCGGCGTGGTTGCCGCTGCGCAGGACTTCGGGCACCGTCAGCCCCCTGTACTCGACGGGACGGGTGTACTGGGGATATTCCAGCCTGTTTTCCGAAAAACTCTCCTGCACCAGAGACGAGGCGCTGATGACCCCCTCCACATACCGGCAGAGACAGTCGGTAATGACCATGGCGGGCAGCTCTCCCCCCGTGAGGACGTAGTCGCCGATGCTGATCTCTTCATCGAAAAACAAATCGATCGCCCGCTGGTCTACCCCCTCGTAATGCCCGCATAAGAGGAGCAAATGTTCGTATCCCAAAAGTTCGAACACCTTCTGCTGGCGGAACGTTTCGCCCTTGGGGGACAGATAGATGCGCCGCGCCTTGTGCCCGGGGTCGAGCGCTTCCACCGCGGAACCGATGGGCTGCGCCGTCATCACCATGCCCGCGCCCCCGCCGAAGGGGGTATCGTCGCACTTCAAATGCCTGTCCTCGGTATAGTCGCGGATGTTGACGACGTTGATCTCTATTTTGTTTTCCTTCCTCGCCCTGCCCAAGATGCTCGCCGAAAGGGGCGCAAACATTTCGGGGAAAAGGGTCAGTATGTCGATGCGCATGGTCTACTGCTCCGCGAAAACTTCCAAAAACCGCTTTTTATTGACGGTCAGTTTTTTATTTTCGGTATCCACATCTACGATGACGCCGTCGGCGGCGGGAAACATCCCCTCTTTGCCCTCCGTTTTTAAAACGTACACGTCGGTATGCGCGGGCAGGACGTCTGTGATCTCGCCGATCCGTTCTCCCCTTTCGGAAACGACTTCGCACCCGACGATGTCGACGATATAATACCGCCCCTCCTCGAGGGCGGGCGCGTCGGCGCGCAGGGCTTCCACCTTTTTGCCGCGCAGCAGCTCCGCCGCGTCCCTGTCCGCCACCCCGGAGAGGGCGAGATACGCCGCCTGCGCGTCGCAGCGGCAGGAAAGGACTTTGTACTCCTTTCCGCCGAGGTACACCCTTTTAAAATGGCGCATCTCCGCCGCGTCGTCCAAAAGCGGCTTGACTTTGATCTCGCCGCGGATGCCCTGCGGCTTTAAAACTTCGCCGATGACGATGGTATCGGGCATGGCTTCTCCTCAATAAGAAAAGAAGCGGAAATTATTCCGCTTTTGCCTTTTCTTTGATCTCGATATTGTATTTTTTTCCTTCCTTGACGGAAGCGCAGCGCACGAGGGTGCGCAGGGCCTTGGCGATCTTGCCTTGTTTGCCGATGCCCTTGCCCATATCCGACTCTTCGAGCAAAACGACGATCTCCGTCGCCTTTTCCGTCTCGTTGACCTGATATTCGATCTCGTCCTTATGTTCGGCAAACTGTTCGACGACATATTTTACCAAATCCAGCATTTTCCGCACCCCTCAAAATTACTTTTTCTTCCTCGTTTTCGTCCTCGGGGCGGAAAGCTTTTCGCTCTTTTCGATGACGCCCTGACGGATGAGAAGAGTTTTGACCGTCTCCGTCGGCTGCACGCCCTTGGAGAGCCAGTCTTTCGCCTTTTCCGCGTCGATGACGATCTCTTCGGGATTTGCGGTGGGATTGTAGTGCCCGACCTTGTCGATGTATTCTCCGTCGCGCGCCTTCCTTGCGTCGACGACCACGATACGATAGAAGGGAGATTTTTTGTCGCCCAGCCTCGTAAGCCTCATTTTGACTGCCATGATGTTCGCTCCTTTTTGATGGAAAATTCTTCTGCTTTGCGCATGTACCGCCCTATTATAACGGAATAAAAAGAGCCTGTCAAGCATTTTTACTTGACAGGCTAAATTTTTTACCGCATGAACGGCAAACGCTTTCCGTTTTTGACCTGCTTCATCAAAAGTTTTGTCTGTTCGAACTGCTTCAAGAGCTGGTTTACGTCCTGCACGTTCGTGCCCGAGCCCGCCGCGATGCGCTTTTTCCGCGAAGAATTGATGATCTCCGGCTTTTCCCGCTCTTTCCGCGTCATGGAGAGGATGATCGCCTTGACCCGCTCGATCTTTTTTTCGTCGAAGTCGCTCTCCTTGATCTTCCATTTGCCCATGCCCGGCATCATGCCGAGGACCTGCGCCGCGCCGCCCATCTTTTTGAGCGATTCGAACTGCTCGAGATAATCTTCCAGCGTAAAAGACGCTTCGCGCATCTTCTTTTCCAGCTTTTTTGCCTGTTCCTCGGTGACTGCTTCCTGCGCCTTTTCGATGAGGGAAAGCACGTCGCCCATACCCAGAATGCGGGACGCCATGCGGTCGGGATAAAAGGGCTCGAGGTCGGTCAGCTTTTCTCCCACGCCGATGAACTTGACGGGCTTGCCCGTGACCGCCTTGATGGAGAGGCAGGCGCCGCCGCGGGTGTCGCCGTCCAATTTGGTCAAGATGACGCCCGTCACGTCCAGCCGCTTATTGAACGTTTCGGCAACGTTTACAGCGTCCTGCCCCGTCATGGAGTCGACGGTGAGCAGTATTTCGTTCGGGTGCACTTCGGCTTTGATGTTTTCCAATTCCTGCATGAGCGCGTCGTCGATATGCAGGCGGCCCGCCGTATCGATGATGACGGTGTCGTACCCCATCGAACGGGCGTATTCGATGCCCTGCTTCGCCGTTTTGACGGGGTTTTGCGTACCCTTTTCGAACACTTCCGCACCCGCCTTGCCGCCTACGACCTGCAGCTGGTCGATCGCGGCGGGGCGATAGATGTCGCCCGCGACCAAGAGGGGCTTTTTGCCCTGCTTTTTGAGGAACACGGCGAGCTTGCCGCACAGCGTCGTCTTGCCCGCGCCCTGCAGCCCGCACATCATGATGACCGTCGGGGGCTTATCCGCCACTTCCAGCTTGGCGTTGGCGGAGCCCATCAACGCGATCAGCTCCTCGTTGACGATCTTGATGACCTGCTGGGCGGGATTGAGGCTTTTGAGGATCTCCTGCCCCACCGCCTTTTCGGAGACGTCGGCGATAAATTTTTTGGCGACGAAGATGTTGACGTCCGCCTCCAGGAGGGCGACGCGCACTTCGCGCATGGCGCCCTTGATCTCGAGTTCGGTGAGCTTTCCGTGCTTGGTGAGTTTTGAAAAAATATGGTTGAGCCTCTCGGAGAGAGAAGAAAACAATGCCATTTTTACTTTACTCCTCGTCCTTTTTATTGTCTGCGTCCGCACCGTTCAGCACAGACGCGATCTCTTTTATTTCGCTGAAAAATTCGGGATGCCTTTCGGCAAACGCCGAAAGTTTCCTTTCGGCCTCTTCCAACGCCCCCGCCGTAGCGACGACGCGCAGTTTTTGCTCGTACCCGTCCAAAAGCTGCCTGCTTTTGGCAAGCGTATCGGAAACGCTCTGCTTGGAGACGCCCTTTTGCTCGGCGATCTCCGTCAAAGAGAGGTCGCACATGTAATACAATTCACAGATCTCCCGCCGGTGCCCCGTCAAGAGAGCGCCGTACACGTCGAAGAGCCGCAGATAGACGAGATCTTTCATACCCTTTATTATAGCCGGATCGCGCGCGCCTGTCGAGCATTTTCGGGCAGGCAGGTTCATTCTCCGTCTCCCTTGTTGCGGGAGCGCAGCGACTGCCATTTTTCCCTGTTCCGCTCGCGCATCTTAGCGAGCATATCCGCGACGGACGCACCCGCGAACGGGAAGAGAAAACGGCGCTTTTGCCTGCGCTCGGCGCGCAGTTCGTTGAGGGCGGCTTTGAGGCGTTCGTAGTGCACCGCCTCTTTGATCTGCTGCGCCGCCCTGCGGATGCGCAGCGAAACTTGGAAGCTGATGCAGACATCGACGAAAAAGATGCCGAAAATGCCGCCGACGGCGAAGACCATCCACACGTTGCCCTCCGCCCATACAGCCGCCGCATGCAGGGGATCGAAGAGCAGATACACGAATCCCGCCGCGATCATCCCCCACAGCAGAGA
>CALVHS010000056.1 GCA_944328665.1 uncultured Clostridia bacterium
GGCGCGGCATGCGCCGTTATCCGCGGTTTTGCCCGTAATAAGCGTTTTTGCCGTGCTTGCGCAGATAGTGCTTATCCATCATAAACTTATCGGCGCGCTGCACGCGGGGATTGACCTGCTCGGTGATGAACGCCATCTTGGCGACTTCTTCGATGACGGTGGCGTTATAGACGGAACCGTCGGCATCCTTACCGAAGGCGAACACGCCGTGGCTTTTGATGAGCACCCCGGGCACCTCGATGGGATCGAGGCCGTCCTTTTGAAAGCGCTCGATGATGACGAGCCCCGTGTTTTTTTCATATTCCCCTTCGATCTCCGCCTGCGTAAGGGAACGCGCGCAGGGGATGTCGCCGTAGAAATAATCGGCATGGGTCGTGCCGTAGAAGGGGATATCTCTCCCCGCCTGCGCCCACGCCGTCGCAAAGGTGGAATGGGTATGCGTGACTCCCCCCACGTTGGGGAACGCTTTGTAAAACTCGATGTGCGTGGGGGTATCGCTGGAAGGGCGCAGTTTCCCTTCCACCACTTTGCCGTTCAAGTCGACGACCACCATATCTTCCGCGGTCATGTCGTCATACGAGACGCCGCTCGGTTTGATGACGATCAAGCCCGTTTCGCGGTCGATCTCGCTGACGTTGCCCCAAGTAAAGAGCACGAGTTCATGCTTGACGAGATCGAGATTTGCCTGCAACACCTTCTCTTTCAGTTGTTCCAACATAGCTTTTATCTCCTTCAATCCATATCTATGACGGCCTGCCTGACGATAGGCAGCCCCTTCACATACCGCTTTGCAAAGGCTTCGAACCCCGCGACGTCGTCGGGGTCGGGCGCGAGAGTGATCCCCTCCTGCCCGGCGAACACTTTATGGTCGAGATACTCTTCGAGAGATTCGCCCTCTTCCTTGGTGACGACGTAATTGGCGAGGATGGCGATGCCCCAGGCGCCGCCTTCGCCCGCCGTCTTCATGACGGTGACAGGCGCATTGATCGCCGCGGCGAGATAACTCTGCCCGACGCGCGGCGTCTTGAACAGCCCGCCGTGCCCCGTGATCGCGTCCAATTTGACCCCCTCTTCCTTCAGCATGATGTCACAGCCCACCTTCAGGGCGCCGAGCGCGGAGAAAAGGTGTGCGCGGAAGAGGTTGGCGAGGCTGAATCTGCTCTCGCTGGTGCGCACGAACAGCGGACGCCCCGCATCCACTTTGGTGATATGTTCGTTGGAGACGTAATTATACGACAGCAGGCCGCCGCAGTCCTTGTCCCCGTTTTCCGATTCGAAATACAGCTTGTTATAAAGTTCGGGCTTGGTCAGTTCTACGCCGCACAGGCGGGCAAATTCCCCGAACACGTCCACCCAGCCGTTGATATCCGAAGTGCAGTTGTTGCAATGCACCATGCCGACGAGATCGCCCACGGGGGTCGTGACCAGATCGATCTCGGGATATGCCTTAGAGAGTTCCTTTTCCAGCACGATCATCGCAAAGACGGACGTCCCCGCCGACACGTTGCCCGTGCGCTTTTTGACGGAGTTGGTGGCGACCATGCCCGTGCCCGCATCCCCCTCGGGAGGGCAGAACGGAATGCCCGCATGCAGGTTCCCGGACGGATCGAGCAGCTTTGCGCCCGCTTCGGTGAGCCTGCCCGCTTCCTGCCCGGCGACCAAAATTTTGGGAAGGATATCCTCGATCTTCAAAGAGATGCCTTTTGAAGCGATGAGCGCGTCGAACTTTTGCAGCATCCCGGGGTGATATTGCTTGGAAGCGATATCGATAGGAAACATGCCTGACGCTTCACCGATGCCGATGACCTTTTCTCCCGTCAGTTTCCAATGCACATACCCTTCGAGCGTCGTCTGAAAGTCGATCTCTTTGACGTGCTCTTCGCCGTTGAGGATCGCCTGATACAGATGGGCGACCGACCAACGGGCGGGGATATGATAGTTGAACAGCGCCGTCAGTTCGTCCGCGGCGGGCGCGGCGCAGTTGTTGCGCCAGGTGCGGAACGGGACGAGCAGCTTGCCCTCTTTGTCGAATACCATGTACCCGTGCATCATGGCGGAAAAGCCGATCGCGCCGATGGTGGTCAGCGTCTCGCCGTACCTGTTTTTGACGTCCACCGCCATCTCCTGATAGCAGTGGCGCACCCCCGTCCAAATATCGTCGAGCGAATACGTCCAAATGCCGTTTTCCAGACGGTTTTCCCAATCGTGCGCGCCGGAGGCGATGGGGTTGTTGTTCTCGTCCACGAGGATCGCCTTGATCCGGGTGGAGCCGAATTCGATGCCGAGGGCGGTCTTGCCGCTCCGGATGAGCTTTTTGATGTCGTGGGTCATACGCTCCTCTCCCCTTGGTTTTTATTCTGTCTATCATTATAAAGAATAAAACGGAAAAAATCAATAGATGTGCGAAAATTTTATTTATTTTTTTTCAAAAAATGAGCGAAACGTTCACTTTCTGCCTGCCGGATCCGCACGACCCGCCGCGCCTTCGGAGAAAAGAAGCCGAAAACAGATCCGAAAAAGTTATGTACGGACGAAAATTGTAAAAAAATTGCAATTTTATCCGTTTTTCTGCCGCCAGCTATTGACAATTCAAAAAAAAAGGTTTATTCTTAAAAGAAAACATCGAAAAGGAAGGCGGACGGTGCGCCGCCGAAGGAGGAAGGTATGCATTGCGAAGAATGCGGAAACAAACTGATCCTCAAATTCTGTGAAAACGAGGGGCTGGTGCCCTATTGCGAAAACTGCAGCAAATTCGTCTTTCCTCCCTTTAAGACGGCGGTCAGCATGGCGGTCGTGGACAGGAAACAGGAAAAATTTCTCATCGCCAAACACACGAACGGAGAATATCTGCTGCTCGCAGGGTACGTCAAAAAGGGCGAATCGGCGGAAAAGACGATCGTGAGGGAGATCCGCGAAGAGACGGGGCTGAGCACCGTCAAGTACCGTTATATGAGTTCACGCTATCACGAGCCGAAAAACGTGCTGATGCTCGGCTTTATCGTCATGGTCTCGGAAGGAGAGCTTGTCCTCAACACGGAAGAGATCGAGTCTGCGGAATGGTGCACTTTCGACGAGGCGCTTGAGCGCATCTGCCACGATTCGACGGCGGAATTTTTCCTCAAAAGCGCCGTCGCCGAACTGAAACGCAACAAACTTTAAAATGCACGGGCGGGAGCGACAAGCTCCCGCCCGTATTTTTGATCCGCTTTTCTCTCCGAAAAGGAAGGCGAAGCACCCTGCCCGCACAAGAACGGCGCTCATCCGCGGAGACCTGCCCGCACAAGAACGGCGTTCGTCCGTGGAGACCTGCCCGCACAAGAGCGGCGTTCGTCCGCGGAGACCTGCCCGCACAAAAAAACATTCTCATCACTTTCCGAGAAAATAAACGTGCCTATCCGAACGCGCCAAAACGCGCCAAAGCTCGGACAGCCGCACGTCCGTAAACGCCGCCGCGCGCGCCCGGTCTTCCGCCAAAGTCACGGGCCGCCCGAGATCCGCCCAGCCTTCCACATAATGCGCGCACAGCCGCTCGGGGTTGTCGTACAAAAAGACGTTGTTGTCGTACAAAAAAGGGCGCACGAGGCGCAAAAACGGCGTCCACGCCGCCTGCTCTTCGAATTCGCCCGCCAAAGCGAGGAAGCGCTTTTTATCCCGCCTTTTGATATAGGTCATATAGGAGAAGAGAAGTTCGTCCCCGAGGACGGAATAGGCGCCGTCTACGGAATAAAAACGGAAACCGTGTTTTTCGAAAAAGCGCAAAAAGGCGGCGTCCATGCCGTCGAACAGGGCACTTTTGATCCAAAAGGCGGCAGACTTCATTTCATCGTCCGCCCGGCCGAGATGATAGGTGACGAGCACCTGCAGATCTTTCCCTCCGCCGCGGCGGACGACCTCCTTTTCCCTCTTCCTTTTTTTGACCTGCGGCGCATAAGAATACGGACGCAGAGGAAGAGAGCCGAACGTCTCCCGCACGAGAGCGAGATCGTCCTCCGAAAAGGCTCCCGCCAAAAAGAGCGCCATGCCGTCCGTGAACAGGCTTTCGCGTGCGGCGGCGATCTCCTCTTCCGTGAAGGCGTCAAGATCTTCCTCCGTGCCCAAAACGGGCTTGGTGAACCGCTCGTCGTACCATGCCTCCCGCAGGATATCCGACGTGCGGTTGTCGTAAAAGTCATATTCGAAGATCTCGTTTTCGATGACGCCGAGCACGGCGTCCTCTTCCTCCTCCCCGTATTCCTTTTGCGTGAGCATGGCAAAGAGCAGCCGCAGCTGGTCGGCAAACACTTCCTTGCGGCAGGTAAAATTGAAACACATATAATTTTTGGTCGTGTATCCCATGATCTCGGAGCCGCGCGCGGTCATCTCCGCATTGATGTCGGCGGCGCGCTTCTCCCCCGCCCGCTCGAAAAAGAGATGTTCTGCACAGTGATACGCCCCCGCCCTGCCTTCCGGCACGAAGGGCAGCACCACCGAAAACGCCGACGCGTGCAGCGCGGGCGCCCGAAAGGAGATCATCTGCGCCCCGTTCGCCAACTTTTCCGCCTTTTCACATGTCTCTTCCATACCGTTCCTCCCGTTTCCGCCGATCCTTCTCCGCGCGGCGGCACGCCGCGGCAGACATTTTTCCCTTCCCCTCCCCGAAAAGAGGCGACGGGCATAACTTTTCTACAAAAACGCAGCTTTTTTACAATTTAATACAAAATTATTACTTTTCTGACAAATTTTATAAAAATTTATCCACACAATCCACAGACGCGCCGTGCACAAATGCACATTTCAGGCGCGCGATGCAAAAAATTCCGCCTGCGTGTTCCCCTTTTTGTACGAACAATACGACACGATCTCGGGCGCGGTAAAGTCGAGCAGGCGTATGGCCTCCAGTTCGCCCGCGGCGAGCTCCTTCTCCGCCATTTTCGCGGGCAGAAAGCTGCACCCCAGACCGTCTTTCAAATAATCGATGACCTTGCTGCTGTTGTCTATCTCGAACCCGAACGCATGGCGGGGCGGAAAGAGGGAACGTACGAATTCCCCCGCGTCGCCGAAGGCAAAATTGCACATCAGATAGCGGGAAGCGACGAGCTGCGCCTTCGTGATCCCCTCCTTATACGGATTGGCGCCCGGCGCGGCGAAGAGCACCAGCCTGTCCTCGGAAAAACGGCGGCTGACGAACCCCGCCTTTTTGAGAGGGATATAGGAGAAGGCGACGTCCACGACCTCGTCCTGCAGCATGCGCAAGAGATCTGCCGAATGCCCGAGCACCACTTTGACGGAGACGTCGGGATGCTCGCGGTAAAAACCGCTGATGAGGGGGTAGAGGTCGCTTTCGTATATCGCATTGATGGTACCGATGCGGATCTTTCCGCCGAACTTCGCCGAAGCGTTGACTTGCTGGATGAAAGATTCTTCCAATTCGACGATGCGTTCGGCATAACCGAGGAAAAGCTCCCCTTCCTCGGTCAGTTCCACCCCGCCGCGGCGGCGGACGAACAGCCGTTTGCCCGTTTCGTTTTCCAGCTCGACGATGCGATTGGTGACGGTAGATTGGGCGACATACATTCGCTCCGCCGTGCGCGTAAAATTCTTTAATTTTGAAAGCATGATGAACGTCTTGATGGAATCGGTATTCATCTTTCCCCTCCTACAATTCGTTTTATCGATATGAATAATTAAAATTATCTATTTTATAAATCGTTTACAAATTATAACACATGTGCTATAATGTTGTCAAATCAAAACAAAGCGCAAGGAGAACGCAGATTTTATGGGAATGACAATGTCGCAGAAGATCCTCGCCGCCCATGCGGGGCTGCAGAGCGTCAAAGCGGGGCAGCTGATCGAAGCGTCTCTGGATATGGTGCTCGGCAACGACATCACCTCGCCCGTCGCCGTCAAGGAATTCGAAAAGGCGGGCTGCCCGCGTATCTGCTGCCCGGAAAAGGTGAGCATGGTCATGGATCACTTCACCCCGAACAAGGACATCAAAGCGGCGGAACAGGTCAAAACGGTGCGCAATTTTGCGGCAAAGTACGGCGTGGAAAACTTTTTTGACGTGGGCCGCATGGGCATCGAACACGCCCTGCTACCCGAACAGGGCCTGGTCGGGGCGGGCGACCTCGTCATCGGCGCGGACAGCCACACCTGCACGTACGGGGCGCTGGGCGCCTTTTCCACGGGGGTAGGCAGCACCGACATGGCGGCGGGCATGATGAGCGATCGATGCTGGTTCAAAGTGCCCGCGGCGATCCGCTTCGTCCTGAAAAACAAACCCGCAAAATACATCTGCGGCAAAGACGTCATCCTGCACATCATCGGCATGATCGGCGTGGACGGCGCCTTGTACAAATCGATGGAATTTACGGGCGACGGGGTGCAATATCTTTCCATAGACGACCGCTTTACCATCTGCAACATGGCGATCGAAGCGGGCGCGAAGAACGGCATCTTCCCCGTGGACGAGGTGACGCGCGCCTACCTGAACGGCAGATTCGGGCGGGAGATACGCGCCTATGAAGCCGACCCCGACGCCGAATACGAGCGCACGATCGAAGTGGACATGAGCGCGCTGTCGCCGACCGTCGCCTTCCCCCATCTGCCCGAAAACACAAAGACGCCCGAGGCGTGGGGAGAGGTGAAGATCGACCAGGCGGTCATCGGTTCCTGTACGAACGGGCACATCTCCGACCTGCGCATCGCGGCGGAAGTGCTCAAAGGCAGGCACGTCGCGCCCGGCGTGCGCTGCATCGTCATCCCCGCCACCAATACCATCTGGAAGCAGGCGATGCACGAAGGGCTGTTCGATATCTTCATCGATGCGGGCGCCGTCGTTTCCACCCCCACCTGCGGGCCCTGCCTGGGCGGGCACATGGGCATCCTCGCCGCGGGCGAGCGCGCCGTCGCCACCACAAACCGCAATTTTGTGGGCAGGATGGGGCATGTAGACAGCGAAGTATACCTCGCCTCCCCCTACGTCGCCGCGGCGAGCGCCGTGGCAGGCAGGCTTGCCACCCCCGACGAGATCGAATAACATAAGGAGCTTTTCGCATGACTGTCAGAGGAACCGTTTTCAGATATAAGAGCGACGTGGATACGGACGTCATCATCCCCGCGCGCTATCTCAACACTACTTCGGAGGCAGAGCTCGCCTCGCACTGCATGGAAGACATCGACAGGGATTTCGTCAAAAAGGTGCAAAAGGGAGACATCATCGTGGCGGAGGACAACTTCGGCTGCGGCTCCTCGCGCGAGCATGCGCCCATCGCCATCAAGGCGAGCGGCATCTCCCTCGTCATCGCCAATTCGTTTGCGCGCATCTTTTACCGCAACGCCATCAACATCGGGCTGCCCATTTTAGAGTGCCCCGAAGCCGTGCAGAACATAAAAGCGGGCGACGTCGTCTCCTGCGACCTGGCAAAGGGCGAGATCGTCAACCAAACGACGGGACAGAAGTTTCAGGCGGAGCCCTTCCCCGCCTTTATCCAAAACATCATCGACAAGGGCGGCCTCATCGCCTCCCTCAAGGCGGCGGAAAAACAGGAGGACGCTCATGCATAAACACATCGCAGTTCTCGCAGGCGACGGCATCGGCCCCGAGATCACGGACGGCGCCATCGCCGTGCTCCATAAAGCAGGCGAAAAGTTCGGGCACGAATTCGAATTCGAACACCTTTTAATGGGGGTCTGCGCCATCGAAGAGACGGGAGAGCCCCTGCCGCAATACACCATTGACCGATGCCTCGCCTCCGACAGCGTGCTGTTGGGCGCGGTCGGCGGCGCGGTCGGCGACAAGCGCATCGAAAAGCTGCCCGGGCACCTGCGTCCCGAAGCGGGGCTGTTGAAGATCCGCTCCGCCTTGGGCCTGTACTCCAACCTGCGCCCCGCAAAGCTGTTCCCCGCGCTGGCAGGGGCATGCCCTCTGCGCAAGGACATCGCCGAAAAGGGCATCGACCTCGTGGTCGTGCGCGAACTCATCGGCGGCATTTACTTCGGCGAGCGCGGCAGAGGCAGCGAAGAGGGCGTCGAATATGCCTACGATACCGAAAAATACAGCGTCACTGAAGTGACGCGCATCGCCAAGATCGCCTTCGAACTGGCGAGAAAGCGCAGAAAGCACGTCACGTCCATCGATAAAGCGAACGTTTTGGAATCTTCACGCTTGTGGAGGGAAGTCGTCCACGGCGTCGCCAAGGACTATCCCGACGTGGAACTGACGGACATGTTAGTCGACAACGCGGCGATGCAGCTCGTAAAGGCCCCCTCGCAGTTCGACGTGGTGCTCACCTCCAACATCTTCGGGGACATCCTCTCCGACGAAGCGGCGCAGATCACCGGCTCTATCGGCATGCTCGCCTCCTCCTCCCTCGGCGCGACCAAGCGCGGGCTGTACGAGCCCATCCACGGCTCCGCACCCGACATTGCGGGCAAGGACGTTGCCAACCCCATCGCGACCATCCTTTCGGCGGCGATGATGCTGCGCGACTCCTTCGACATGCCAAACGAGGCGAAGGCGGTGGAAGAAGCCGTGAACAAGGTGCTCGGCGAGGGCTATCGCACCGCAGACATCATGAGCGAAGGAATGACGCCGGTCAAAGGGAGCGAAATGACCAAACTCATCGCGGAGCGGATCTGAACGGAACACAGGCAAGGCAAACATAGCGACAGGCCCGCGCGGCTCACCCCGCGCGGGCTTGTTGCCGTTTCTTCCGCCCTCCCGTGTTGACAAACATCGCAAAGCGTATTATAATAGACATATCCCGGACGGGATCGCCGCGGAGGAAAGGCAGGATATGATCGCAGAAAACGTAAAAAAAGTGCTCGCAGAGATCGCGGGCGGCAACCCCTTCGGGGAAAAGATCACGCTCGTCGCCGCGACAAAGACGCGCACGCCCGACGAGATCAACGAAGCGGTCGCCGCGGGCGTTACGGACACGGGCGAAAACAAGGTGCAGGAATTCACCGAAAAATACGCGGCGGTGCAGGGCGTCAACCGGCATTTTATCGGGCATTTGCAGACGAACAAAGTCAAATATTTGATCGGAAAGACGCACCTCATCCACTCGCTCGACCGGTTCGAATTGGCAGAGGAGATCGAAAAGCGCGCCGCAAAGGCGGAGTGGACGGCAGACTGCCTTTTGGAAGTGAACATCGGCTGCGAACTGTCCAAAAGCGGGTTTGCGCTCGAAGAGGCGGAGGACGCCTGCAAAAAGATGCGCCTGTACCCGCACATCCGCGTCAGAGGGCTGATGGCGATGCTTCCCCTTACGGACGACACCGCCAAGCTGACTGCGCTGTGCAAGGAGATGCGCGCCCTTTACGATCTTCTGCGCGAAGGGAGAGAAAATTTCGACCGCCTCTCCATGGGCATGAGCGGCGATTGGCGGCTGTGCGTCGCAAACGGCAGCAACATGATCCGCCTCGGCACGGCGTTGTTCGGCCCCCGCCGCACCCCTCTGCCCCCGCAAAATTTTACCGCGGAAGCATAAAACCGTCATTTTTCGCCATAATGTCGGCAAAACGGACAAAAAACTGCACCAATATGCTTGTGTAAACGAAAATTTTATGATAAAATAATACTTGCGGAGAGATATTTCCGCAAAAAAGGGGGACGGATGCCGCTGCGTTATGGGAAAGTTTGATTTTTTCAGGCAAAAAAGCAACGGCAACATCAAGCGCCGCCATATACCGGGCGAAGAAAAAGAACTGCCGAAAAAGCAGCCCTTCGAAAAACCGGAAGGCGCCCATCCCATGCAGCTAAGGCACCCCCGCTCGTTTGCGGACGTCGAAGAGATCATCGACCGCCTCAAAGACAAGCTGACGGTGATCGTATACGTCAACGAATTGAGCGCGGCAACGGCGATGCGGGTCACAGATATCCTGAGCGGCGCCATCTACGCCCTCGGCGGCGGCATGGCGGAACTGGAAAAAGATATCTATATCTTCACCCCCGACGGCGTCAACGCAAAATAACATCGTTTTCTTTTACACGCGGATCCTATGGGATCCGGCAGGATAATAGAACAAAGAGAGGGAAACGGGCCCCCGCCCGCTTCCCTCTCTTTGTCTGTGCGCCGCACTACCGCAAAAGGCGGTACGCATACACCAGATCGTCCATATAATATCCTTCCCCGATGGGCGTGCGCTGTGCCTTTTCGAAGACAAAGCCGAACTTTTCATAGGCGCGCACGGCGCGGGCGTTGTGCTTGTTGACGGTCAAATACACCCGCTGCGCGCCGCGGCGGCGGGCTTCCTCTGCGACCAGCGACAGCGCCGCCTGCCCGATGCCCTTGCCGCGCTCCTCCTCCGCAAGATAAAGTTTGGACAAAAACAGGTCTTTCCCCTGCCCCTGCAGGCCGCAATAGCCGACAAGCCTCTCGCCGCAGAGGATAAAATAATAGGTGTATCCCTGCGCGCGCACCTGTTCGCCCATGGCGGGCGCGCTCTGAAATTTTTGCAGCATGTACGCCACCTGTTTTTCCCCGAGCAGCCCGTCGTAGGCGGAGTGCCAACAGCGAGCAGCCATCCTTTCCAGCGCGGCAAAATCCTCGCACGCGCGCAATTCGATCTTTTCCATGACAGCCTCCTCTCCGTTATTATACAAAAACAGAAGGAAGATGTCAAATGCAGATCCGACGCCTTTCGACGGGATCGGCGATCATGCGCCGTTCTTTTTTCCTCCTCTTCCGGATAGAATAGAAAATAAAAAAGAAAAGCGAGGCAAGATCATGCAGACACTCGGCGATCTGATCGGAAAACCTCTCTTCACCAAGGCGGGAGAGAGGGTCGGCACCGTCAAAAACGGGCTGCTTTCCAAAAACCTGAAGGCGTTGCGCGCCTTCGAATATTTTGACGAACAGGAGGACGAACACGTCCTGCCCGTGCGCAACGTGCTTTCGGCAGAGGACGCGCTGTTCGTGCGGCTTTCTTCCCCGACGCCGCCCAAAGACGTCCGTCCCGCCCCCTTCGGCATCCCCGTCTATACGCAGGCGGGCGAAATTTTGGGGAACGTATGCGATTTTTTGCTGGAAGGCTACGCCGTACAGACGCTGCGGCTGACGGGCGGCAAAGAGATCCCCGTCGAATGCGTCGCCGGCATCGGCGACGCGCTCATCGCGCGCAAGGCGGCCCCTCCCCGCGCCCGCGCGGCGGAGCGGGCGCAGCCGAAAGCCGCCCCCGCAAAGGCGGGCAGCCGCCTTTTGACAGGCAAACGCGCGCCCGCAAACGTATGCGACGCGCGCGGCAACGTGATCGTAAAAAAAGATACGCTGATCACGGCGGAGGTACTGCGGCGCGCCGCGGCGCATAATAAGCTGTTCGAACTCACGCTGAGCGTGCTCTCTTCCCGATAGACGGCGCCCTGCCCGCAAAAGCGGACAGGGCGCCCCCTTTTATACGCCGTATTTTGCCATCATCTTCAGCAGGGCGGCGAGGATGTCGTTGAGCGCCGCACATTCTTCGGCGGTAAACTTCTCTTTGCCGCGGTACACTTCCAAAAGCGTGTTCATCTTTTCCGCCTCGAGGCGATCCCCCGCCCCGAGCGGCAGGGAAAGCAGCCGTTCGGCGACGGAAAGGACGTAATCGAGGCGCACGCCCCGCGCGGGGCGCGCCGCCTGCCCCCTTTCACAGTGCATGCCCGCGCCGCTCTCCCGCAAGGCGGGCGGTTCGGGCGGTTCGTTCCCGAAAAATTCTTCGGGAGACAGGCGGCGCTTCTTTTTCGCCTGCCTCTTCTTTGCGGCCAAAAGCAAGAGGCCGTATAAGCCGAGCATCCCCGCAAACGCCGCCGCGGCCGCCGCAGACGGCAGGGCGGGGCGGGCAAACGCATAACAGGCGAACGCCGCCGCCGACAGGTCGCAGCCCGCCGCAAGATACAAAAACCAGCGCACGTTTCCCCCGCGCTTTGCAAGGCAGGCCGCCATCCCCGCCGCCCATGCGGCGGCCGGGATGGCGAGCAGCCCCCAAAAAACGGCGTCGGCGGCAGGCGCGGGCAAAGCGCCCGCCCACGCCGCCGCCCGCCCGAGAACTGTTTCCGTCATAGAAAAACCCCCACGGTCGTACTGCAAAAAGTATATCCCTTTTACAGTCAAAAACCGCGGGGCTTTTTGCCGTATTTTGCCGGACGCTGCCGAAAGATCCTCAAAGCACCTGCACCCATTCTTCCCGCAGGATATTGACGAGGAAAGCGCGCACCCGCGCGACGCCCGGCGCACGCCGCGCCGCCGCCGCATAGACGCGCAGCTGAGGCAGATATTCCCTTTGCAGCCGTGCAAGATCGTGCGAGGAATACTTGTAATCGACGATCACACAATCCTCCCCTTTGACCGCCATCAAGTCGATGACGCCCTGCACGAGCACGCCGTCCGTGCATGCCGTGCCGAAGATCTCCGCGGCGGGCACCTGCAAGAGGAACTCCCTCTCCCGCCACAGGTCATACCCTTCGAGCATGCCGAACACGGGCATGGCGAGCACGGACGCCGCCTTTTCCGGGTCGAGCAGCGACGCAAGCGGCGCGTCCTCCCTTCCGAGGACGCCCAAAACGCGCGCGGCCTCCTCGCCGTGCGAAGCAAACAGATCGGCTCTCTCCAAAAACGCGTGATACGCGGTGCCGACGGCGGCATCTGCGGGGGACAGCTGTTCCTCCGCAAGGGGGAAAGAGCGGTCAAACGGCATCCCCTCGTTTTCCCGCAGGATGCGGGATGCGCTCGTCTTAACGGGCAGCGCAAGCGCTTCTTCATGCGCGTAGGGCGCGCGGTAACGCTTTTCGATCTCACGCTTCGCCTCGCCGTCGGGCGCCGCGAGGACGAGGGTGCGCGCCGAAAAGGCGGGCAGCTGCCCCCCTTCTCCCCCTTCGCCGTACTCCTCGCAGCGGTCAAAATCGATAAAATCGGCGAAGCAGCCCGCCTCGGGCACGCGGAAGAGATCGAACTGCTTTTTTTCGGAAAAGACGAAGTGCAGGCTGTATTCGGCGCGGGTGGCCGCGACGTACAGGAGGCGCATCTCGTCCTCGGAACGCTTTTTCAAGAGGCGCGCCCGCACGACGCGGCGCAGCAGCGTCTCTTTCTTTTTCCTCATCGAAAAGTCGTACGCGGCGGGCGCGAACCCCCATTCCTCGTCATAGAGAATGTCCCCTTTTCTGTCCTCGTCCGAAAAGCGGTCGTTCATGCCCGCCACGATGACGACGGGAAATTCCAATCCCTTGGAAGCGTGCATGGTCATCACGCGGACGGCGTTTTCGCCGCCGCTCTCCGCATATCCCACCTTATAGCCGCCCGCTTTCAGCTTGGCGAGAAATTCCGCCACCGTAAGCGTACCCGCCTCGGCGGCGAGGCGCAGGACGCGCGCGAGGCGCTCCGCGCCGCAGGGCAGGGCGAGCAGGGCGATCTGCATATCCGTCTCGGAAAGGATCGCCATGACGATCTCCGCCGCCCCCTTGACGCAGGAAAGAAGCCTGTAGCGCTCCGCACGGGCGTAAAAGGCGCGCAGCTTCTCGGCGAGGGCGCCCGTACCGCGGCGGGCATACTCTTCGCAGGCGGCAAAAAAGGGCACCTCCGTCCTCTTTCCGTCCGCCCCCTTTGCCGCAAGCGGGGAAGCGAACAGGCGGATCTCGGCGAGTTCCGCATCGCTCACGCCGCCCAGGCTGCTTTTGAGGGCGGCGGCGAGCGGGATATCCTGCGCGGCGTTGTCGAGATAAGAGAGGATGGCGATCATCGCCTTGACTTCGGGATAGTCGCAGATATTGTATTCCGCCGCCGTGGCAACGGGCACTCCGCGGCGGACGAGTTCGCCGATGATGCGCTCCGCTTTGGCGGTCTTGCCGCGCGTCAGCACGGCGATGTCCTTGAAGTCGATCTTCACATATTCCCCGAGGGAAACATCGTAACGCTTTTTGGTCAGCTCTTCGGCGATGATAGCGGCGATCGCCCGCCCTTCTCGGTCTTCTTCTCCCTCTCCCTCCAAATGTGCGGCGACGGAATAGACGTCGGGCGTCTCCTTTTCCTTTGCTTCCTTTTCGGGAAGAAGATCGAAGCGCACCCTGCCCGCCCCTGCGGGATAGGCGCCGCCCGCGCGCATCACCGACGTCGCCGCATAATCGACGGAACACGTCTCCTCGGTCATGACGGCGGAAAAGATGCGGTTGACCCCCTCCAGCACGGCGTCGGCGCTGCGGAAATTGCCGTTCAGCTCGAGCGCGTGCCCCGTTCCCTTCAACGCCGCGTAACGGCGGGCGAAAAAGGCGGCGCTGCAGCCGCGGAAGCCGTAGATGGACTGTTTGGCGTCGCCGACCATGAACACGTTTTCCCCCGAAACGAGGGAAAGGATCTCCGCCTGCGCGGGATTGATGTCCTGATATTCGTCCACGAACACGTGGGTATATTTCGAGCGCACCTCTTCACGCACTTCGGGGATGCGCAGCAGGGCGAGGCATTTATGTTCGAGATCGGAAAAATCGAGCACGCCCGCCCGCCGTTTGCGCCGCGCGTAGGCGGAGCCGAAATCGACGAGCAGCGAAGACAGGGCGCAGGCGATCCTGCCGGAAGCAAAAAAGCTCTCCCGCAGGAGCGGCTCCTCTTCCATGCCCGCAAGTTCTTCGCGGAGGGCGTCCGTCTGTTCTTTCCATGCCGCCATCCGCGCGTCCAAAGCGAGCGCGTCCGCCCTGCCGGACGCCTTGACCTTCGTGTTGGGCGGCTTGGAAGAGAGCTGCGCCTCTTTGACGGCGCGCGCCGCCGCAAAGAGGTCGGGCGCGCCCGTGACGGCGCGCGCAAACGCGGCGCGCTCCTCGCAGAACGCCGCATGCTTTGCGTTCATGATCCCCTCCCCGATCAGCGGGGCCGCTTCTTCCGCCGCGCGGACGGCTTCCTCCTCCAGCTTCCGCGCCCGCCGCACCGCGGCGGCGAGCGCCTCCGCCGCAAGGCGGGCGAAACCTTCTTCCGTATACAATGCGGGGATGCCCTGCAAAAAGAGAACGGGATCGGGGCGCACGCCGACCTGCGCGTATGCCTCCTTCACGATCTCGGCGAGGCGGGCAAAGCCGCGGCTGCCCGCAAAGGCGCGGCCGAGCAGCAAAAAATCCTCATCCCCCGCGGCAAGTTTTTCCTCAAAGAGCTCTTCGATCGTGCGCTCCGCCAGTTTGTCCGCCTCCCCCTCTTCGGCGATGCGGAAGGCGCCGTCCGCGTCGATGCGGTAAAAATGGCGGCGGATAACGTTTGCGCAGAAAGAATGGAGCGTACAGATATCCGCCGTATTGACGGAAAACAGCCTGTCCTTGAGCATGCGCCGCCGCGCGGGATCCGCTTCCGCGCGGATACAGGCGGCGAGCGCCTTTTTCAGCCGCTCCTTCATTTCGGCGGCGGCGAGGTTGGTAAACGTGACCGCCAGCACGGAAGAGGTGTCCGCCCTGCCCGAGGAAATGAGCGAGATCATCTTTTCCACCATAACATATGTCTTTCCGCTGCCCGCGGATGCGGAGACGAGCACTTCTCCCTCCGCTTCGATCGCCGCCCGCTGCTCGGGCGTAGGTCTTCTTTCGCTCATGATCCCTTTCTCCTGCGCACGATGTCGATGATGTCGGCGGCATCCGTCCTTCCCGCCGCGCGCGGCGTGCCGTCAAAGCCGCACACGCCGCCGTACGGGCAGCGATCGCACGCGCCTTCATATGGGGAAGGCGCGATGCAGCCCGCGCGCGTTTCCCGCACGAAATTGCGCGAGACCAGCACGGAATATTCCATGAAATCGGCGAACGCCTCCGCATCGGGGAGTTTTTTGCCCCGCTTTTTGTAATACGCGTCGATATAACGGCTCTTCTGCCCCTCGGCGATCCCCCTTTCGCTCATGGCGACGACGGCGTCCTCTCCGACGGTAAATCCCTGCATGCGGAAGGGACTGTCCGCGTCCTCCCCCGTAAACGCGGCGCGGGCGGGGAAATAATACGCACCCGCAGGCCTGCCCGCGCGCGAAACGGCGTACAGATACAGTTCGAGCTGCAGCTTCCTGCCCGTGTAATAGCTCTTGGCGCTGACGTCAAAGCTGCCCGTCTTATAATCGACGACGCGCAGCCAATCGCCCGAACGGTCGACGCGGTCGATCTTGCCCGCCAGCCGCACGGGCCGCGCGCCCGAATCTAAAACGACGGGCGGGAAGGGAGAGCCCGGATAGCCGAACGTCTGCTCCGCGCCGAGCACGGCAAAATCGGAATTTTTCAGCTGTTCCGCCGCGTGCAGCCCCACGATGACCGCCTCGCCCGCCAGCGCCTCGGCGGAATATCCGCCCCGGCGCGTGTCCGCCAGGTAGCAATAGGGCGGCTTTTGCAGCAGCTTTTCCGCGCTTTTGCGCAAAAAATCCGCACACGCCTCTCTGTTTTCGATACCGCCGAGGTGATCGGCGAGCTCTTTTAAAATCTCATGCAAAAAAATACCCGTATCGGCGGCGCGCACGCTCTGCTCCTCGCGCTCGCGCAGTAACAATCCTTTCTCCGCAAAATTGCGATACGGGCACTCGAAATACCCCTCGGCGAGCGTGGGCGAAACGGTGTCCTTCCCCTTGAAAATGACGTTTGCCGCCTCCGGCACGAAGCGGGGCGCGGGCTCGCAAAAGAGCGCCCGATCCGCCCCTTCCCCCTTTTCTTGCAGCACAGCATACAGCGCTGCATGCGAAGAAAATTCGCTGCGGCCGCGGCGGTATGCGTCCGCGCGGGTCAAAAGTTCGCGCAGAGCGGGCACACGCTCGCTCGCGGCGCATGCCAGCCAGCGCGTATAGGCCGCCCCGTTGGTGCGCTCCGCACGCTCGAGGGCGGCGCGGCCGAGCACGGCGAGCGGTTTGCCGCCGAGCGTAAAGGCTGCGCGGGCAAAGTCGACCGCCTCGCTCCGCTTGCACTCCTTTCCGCCCGCGGAAAGGGGATAAGAAAGATACACCCGTTCGGTAAAACCCGCCAAAGCGAGCGCCGCGTTTTCCGCCGCGCGGGCGTTGACGTCGCGCAGTTTCGGCTCGATCTCCACCCGCAATGTACGCAGGCGGTCGATCTCCCTGTCGGAAATGAGCGCGGTATCCTGCGCCGAAGGGGGTACATCCGCCGTCAGCCTTCCCGCAAACAGCGCCCGCGCCGCCCGCTTTTTACATTCGGCAAGGCTGCCCACAAAGACGCAGTCGAGCGATTCCGGGATAAAAGAGAGATCGGTGCCCGCAAAGCTCTCGCGCAGCAGGGCGGCAAATTCCTCCGCGCGCAGCGGCTCGCCGCCGTCGAGCGATTCCGCCTCGGCAAGCACCCGCTCGCAAACGTCCGCCCCGCGGGAGAGAAAGTCCGCCTCTGCGGGAAAGCCCGCAGAGCGCAGCTTTTCGCAGAGGCCGTCCTGCACCGTCCGCGCGCCGCACTTTTCCATCGCCGCGCGCAAAAGCGAACAATAACGCGTGACGGAAGCGCGCGGCTGCGCCCCCTCGAAAAGGGATAAAAATTTGGCGCGCAGCCCCGTCAAAAGCAGGGTGTCGTCCCCCATGTCCGGGATCGCCCTCCTGACGCCGCCGCGGTAGTTGGCGTAATGCAGAAGGTAATTGCGGTACAGATCGCGCGACGTAGCGCTTTCCCCGAAAAATTCGTTGCCGACGAGCATGACGGTCTCTTCGGACGGAAATCCCTCGGCGAGCGCCTGCAGCCAGCCCACGAGGAAGCGGCAGAGCGGGTGCGCGGCGGCACTGCGCTTCCTGTCCGAAAAATACGGGATACGGTATTCCGCAAAGACCTTTTCAAGGGGCACGGCATATTCTTCCGCATCGGAAAGGAGCACCGCGATATCGCGGTAGCGAAGGCCGTTGTCCAACACTTCCTTTTTGATCATGGAAGCGATAAAGGTCAATTCATCGTCCGCGTCCGCCGCCTCGTAGATGTGTACCGCCTTCGTCTCGAACGGCGCCCCCCTCTCCGCGCCGAACGCCCCCTTGCGCAGGATATCCGCCTCGGGCGGCAGGACGGAGGGCAGCGCCTCGTACACGCATTCCGCCCCCGCGGCACGGCAATACCTTGCAAAGGCATGCGCCGCCTCCATCGTGTAGATATCCTCCTCTCCCCCCAAAAACACGCCCGTCACAGAATCCGCAAAGGAGACAGCCGCGGCGATGCCCGCCGCCGCCTGACGGGTGAACGAGGTAAACCCCGCAAACACGGCATGCGCGCCCGCCACGCCGCGCTTTGCGTCCGCCATCACCGCGGGCAGCAGGGCGAGCGCGCCGCTTTCGTCGAGATACCCTCCCTCCAAAAAGGCGAGGTATTCTCGGTAAACGAGCGCGATGTCGGCGAGCTTTCCGGACAGGTTGCCCTCCACCTCGCGCGCGGACGCTTCCAGCATTTCCGGAGTGACGAGCGCGGCGCGCAATTGGGCGATCGTCTCGTACAGCTTGGACGCCGCCCCCGCCGGATTTTTGCCGAAGCAGCGAAGCTTGTCGGCATTGCGCGCGGCAATGGTGCCGACCACGAGCACGGACCCCTGCTTGGAAAGCACCTTTTTATCCCGCCCCGCCCGCAAAAAACGTGCAAACGTGGTGACGGAAGTCCCGAACGTGACCCCCTTTTCCGCCGCCACGGCGCGCTCCGCCTCGAGCGTGAGCCTGTCCTCGCAAAAAATGACGGTCCTCCCCTCATCGGGAAACCGCGCGAGCCGCCGGACGAGTTCTTCGACCGTCGGCGCGAGAATGATCTTGACCTGCATTGTCCCCGTCCTTCTTCCGCCCCGCGGGGCGGACGTGATCGATGCTCCTTATGGATATAACCAGTATACCATTTTTTTCTCTTTTTTTTAAGCAATTTTCACCCGTTTTATCTGTACAAAGCGCAGATTTTATGGTATACTGTTACGGTAAACTTGGTAAAAAACGGAGTTACCGAAAAGATGAAGAAAAAACTTTCCCTGCTCGCCGCCTTTTTGGCGTGCGTCTTTGCCTTTGCAGCCTGCTCCGCGCGCGTGACCGTCACCCTCAGCCGCAACTGGAATACGAACCCGCAAGCGGACTACGACGCAAACTTTTACGAGCAGCTCACCTATGATGTCCGCTACGAGGCGCCGGAAACATCCTCCCTCAACGGGCTCACCTATGCCGACGTTTCGGGCACCTATACGGTGGTGACGGAGGCGCAGGCTTCTCACCATACGGAAAGCAGCGGCACATCCAGCGCCGTCTATCACCTGAGAGCGGTGCAGGAGATGCACGGCTCCATCGTCGACGGCGAAGGGAATACCGTCTGCACTTTCGGCGGCGATTCGGGCGTGCCCGCAGACACGGTCGAACAAGAAGTTTGGTTCCGCGATATCGGCGACGGCCTGGCCCCCATCGAAAGCCGCGAGACGTATTTTATGCACGTCCCCTTGCAGAGCGGGGTCGTCGGCGTATACAGCTATACCGCCTCCACCCTCTATAACGCGGACGCTTCCCGGGCGGACGTGACCGTCACGGACAAGAGCGATTCCGTCACGGGCATCGAGACGGACGACCGCGTCGCCGTCCTTGCGACGGCGTCCGAAAGCAAGAGCTATTCTTCCCTCACCAAAAATTATTCCGTGTTCGACAACGCGCAGCTTGCTTTTATGGGCAGAGGCATGACGTTTACGGCGGGCGGCTCGAACACCGTCACCGTCGTCAGCGCGTCGGGCGGGGCGGCAAACGTCGTCCTCTCCTGCGAGGAGATCATAAGCAGCAGCTATCATTTTACGATGAACGGCGATCCGATCGAGGAAACGGATATCCCCGCCTGCACGGTCAATTTTTCCATCACGGGCGCGGGACAGAACACGGGCGTCACGCACACCGTCTATTACGCGAACCGCGCCGCATCGGGCGCGAACACCTACCGAAATCTGCCCTTGCGGAGGGAATCTCCCTTTGCCTACGGGATGGGCACGCTGCTCTACGTCCTCACGGACGCACGGTATACCCGCCCCGAAGCGTAAAAGCATTTTAAAAGCGCCGCGGCGGCTCGCTTTTGCAAGCCGCCGCTTTTTTATGCCGCAAAACCGCCCCGAAAGGAACGGTTTTGCAATGCCTAAATGAAGCTGCTTGATGCATTTAGACGATATGCGTTACACCGTCCGTATTATAATGCCAAAAGTTACCTGTCGTTGGGTTGTCCGGCTATGGAGCATCGCATCGGATCGTCTCTTTTGATCCCTCGGCGCGCGCGTTTGAAAACCGCCCGTTGATCGCATCTTCTCGGGCGTTATGGTTCGCGGACATGATCCCCGGTTTTGCATTATATCATGCCGCAGCGCCGCTTTTCAAACGAGATAAACTCTATATGTATTGTCGCAGCCGATCTTTCCCTCTGTCAAAAGCGGCTTGTCCCGATGCGGGCTTCTCCCGCCCGAACGGATCATTCCGCGAGCTCGCAGACAAACTTCAAAAGCGCTTCGTCTTTGCAGTCGCGGGAGAAACGATCCATAAAGCGCTCGCCCGCGAAGGCGCCGCGAACGAGATCCCGATCGAGCGAACGCAGGATGTCGGGCAGCGGCTTATAGGCGGCGGCGCGCACGCCGTCCAAAATTTTCTTGTTGCGCCGTTCGGGCACGGCGCGTTCCTTGGGATATCCGCCGCCGCCCGGCTCGGAAAAGAGTTTTTCGAAGATATATTCGAGCTCGATCTCGCCGCCCCAGCCGAAGCCTTTTGCAAAGGGGACGGCGATGGCGTTTCCGTCGTTGATCTGCGCAAAGGTATAGGCGTCGAGCGCATCCTCGACATGTCCGCAAACGACGCCCGGAAAAGAGTTGCAGGCGAGCATCGCCCCTTCGCCCGTGCCGCAGCCCGTGACGACGTAGTCGGCGGCGCCGCCGTTAAGAAGCACCGCCGCGAGGATGCCGACCTGCACATAGGTGAGCTGCGCTTTATCTTCCGCCGTGTACATGCCGTAGTTGACGACGGTATGCCCCATGGGCTCCGCCGCCTTTTTGAGCGCCGCTTCGATGAGCGCGTTCTTGGCAGCCTGCGAATTTTCGTTGATGAGTGCAATTTTCATATTGATCTCCTTTTATGGTTGTTTTCCGATATAAGCCAAAATGCCGCCGTCCACATAGAGGATATGCCCGTTGACGAAGTCGGAGGCTTTGGAAGCGAGGAACACCGCCGCGCCCATAAGATCCTCCGGCGTGCCCCAGCGCTCCTGCGGCGTCTTAGAAACGATAAAGGCGTCAAAGG
>CALVHS010000057.1 GCA_944328665.1 uncultured Clostridia bacterium
GCCGAACCGGTGCCCCTCGTCATCCGCAACGCGCCGACCAAATTGATGAAGGAGCTGGAATACGGCAAGGGGTATCAATATGCGCACGACGCGGAGGAAAAATTGACCAATATGCAGTGCCTGCCAAGCTCTTTGGAAGGAAAGGAGTATTACCGCCCCACAGAGGAAGGGGTCGAGGGCAGGATCAAGGCGCGCCTCGCGGAGATCAAAGCGTGGAAGAAGGCGCATGAAAAGCGCTGATTTTTTGGGAAAGGGAGCGCCCCGTTGACATAACGGGGCGCTCCCTTTCATATAACGTAGCATGGATGTATGCGATCTCAGAGAAGGAGAATGCGCCGTCGTGACCGCGGTCGCCGCGGGCGAAGAGGCGGCGGCGCGCCTGCGGCTTTTGAATGTATCGGCGGGGGCAAAGATCAGGCTCGTGCGGCGGGCGCCGTTCGGCGGGGGATTTTTGCTCGAGGCGGGCGGGGTGCGCCTTTCGGTGAGCCGCTCCCTCGCGGGGAGGATCTACGTGCGGGAGGAAAAAGATGGATAGAGAAAGGGTGCCGCGCCTGCTGCTGGCAGGCAATCCGAACTGTGGCAAATCTACGCTCTTCAACGCACTTACCGGCGGGCATGCCAAGACGGGCAACTGGCACGGCGTCACGGTGGGGGTATGCGAACGGAGGATGCGTCTCGGAAAAGGGCGCGCCGTGCTGGCGGATCTCCCCGGGGTGTACGACCTTGCGAGTGCGCGCATGGAGGAAACGGTGACGCGCCGCGCCGTCGAGGAGGGGGGATATGACGGGGCGGTCGTCGTCGCGGACGCGCTCGCCCTGCCTCGTTCCCTCCCTCTTTTTTATCAGGTGCGCGCGCGGGCGCCTCGCACCGTGCTCGTCGTCACGATGGCGGATCTCTTGCGCCGCCGCGGCGGGTTTCTCGACGAAAAAAAGCTGTCCGCGCTGCTGGGCGTGCCCGTCATGTGCGTCAACGCGCGCAGCCCGCGCGATATCCGCGGACTGCGCGCGTTTTTGGAGGAAAATGTCCGCGCGCCTTCGCCGCGCGCCCTGCCGCCCGTGCATGATCTTGCGGGCGCCTGGTCGGGCGGCAGGCAGGGTGAAAGCCGCGCCGAGCGTTTCCTGTACAGGCCGTACGTCGCCTTGCCTCTCTTTTTTTTCACCCTGCTCGCCGTCTTTTTTCTGGCGTTTGCGGAGGGCATGCCGGGTGCGTTTTGCAAAGAGCGCCTGCAGTCGCTCCTTTCCGTGCGCTGGGGCGGGCGGCTGGCGGCGTGGGCGGAAGGGCGGGGCGCGGCGCCCGCCGCCGTCGGATTCATATCCGCCCTCTTTTCGGGGGCGGGGATGCTGCTTTCTTTCTTGCCGCAGATCGCCGTCCTGTATTTTGCGCTCGTCGTCATGGAGGAGAGCGGTTATATGTCCGCGCTCGCCTTTATGGCGGACGGCATTTTCCGCAAGGCGGGGCTGACGGGCAGGGCGGCGTTTTCGGTGCTGATGGGATTCGGCTGCACGGCGGCCGCCGTTTTGGCGACGCGCGGGCTGGAAAGCCGCCGCGCGCAGCGGCGCGCCGTCCTCATCCTGCCTTTTATTTCCTGCAGCGCAAAGATGCCCGTCTATCTCGCCCTCGTCTCCGCCTTTTTTCCGCACCCCTTTTTCGCCCTGTGCGTCATCTATTTCGGCGGTATCGCCCTCGCTTTTGCGGCGGCGCTTTTGACGAAGGGCAGGGGGGAGGAGGAGACCGTCGCCGAGATCGCCCGCCTGCAGCTTCCTTCCCTGCGACATGCCTTCAAATCGTTGCTATTTTATTGCAAACAGTTTATAATAAAGGTGGCAACGGCGGTCGCGGCGGTGCTCGTCGTCTTGTGGTTTTTGCTCTCCTTTAATTTTTCTCTGCGGTATGTGGGGGAAGGGGGAGGCAGCATGGCGGAGGCGCTCTGCCGCGGGCTGCGTTTTTTGTTTGTGCCGATGGGGATCTCCGACTGGCGCGTCGCCCTCTCCGCTTTTACGGGGCTGATCGCCAAGGAGAGCGTGGCGGGCATGCTCGCTCTCTTTTACGGGGCAGATCTCTCCGCGGCGATGGATGCGCGTTCCGCGGCGGCGTTTACGGCGTTTATCATGGCGTGTCCGCCCTGCGTCTCGGCTTTGGTCGCCTCCGCGCGCGAACTGGGCGCACGGCGGGCGCTTTTGTATGCCGCCGTACAGGCGGGCGCCGCTTTCCTGCTCGCCTACGCCGTGTATGCCGCCCTGTGTTTCGGCATGGCGTTCTGCCTGCCCGCCGCGGCGTCGGCGGGCGCGCTGCCGATCGTAAAAAAGAAGATCGAGAGGAAAAGACGTGAAAAGATTGATCGCCGACGGGGAGATGACGCTGCGGGATCTCACCGACAGCCGCTACGCGCAGGGGTCGTTCGCTCTGCCCCGCCTGCTCAGGGAAAAGGAAGTGCGCGTGAACGGCGTGCGCACGGGGGAAAACGTTTTGCTGCGGCGGGGGGACGAAGTCGTGTATTTTACCACGCCCAAGGAAGAGGCGCGCCCCTTTTACGGCGTCGTATACGAGGATGAAAACATCTTCGTCGCCGATAAATATGCGGGCGTCAACGCCGAAGCGCTCGCCTGCGCCCTGTTCGAGCGGTGCGGCGCACTGCCCGTTCATCGGCTGGATCGCAATACGTCGGGCGTCACGGCGTTTGCCAAGACGCAGGCGGCGGAAGAGGAGCTTCTTTCCGCTTTTCGCCAACGGCGTGCGGAAAAGCTGTACGGGGCGGTCTGCTTTCATCCGTTCGCAAAGAGGGCGGCGGTGCTCACCGCCTATCTGCAAAAGGACGCCGCCGCCGCGCGCGTGCGCGTCTTTTCTTCCCCGCGCAAGGGCGCAGAAAAGATCGTTACCGAATATTACGGCGCGGAAAACAGGGGAGAATTTGCCCGCGTCAAAGTGCGGCTGCACAGCGGCAGGACGCATCAGATCCGCGCCCATCTCGCCTTTATCGGTCATCCCGTCGCGGGGGATGAAAAGTACGGAGACGAAGCGCTGAACAAAAAATACCGCCTGCACAGGCATATCTTGGTCGCCGAACGGCTCTCTTTTTCCTGCACGGGGGCGCTTTCCTATCTGAACGGCAGGGCGTTCGTGTCTCGTTTTTCGGCGGCTTTCCCCGAAGGGGTATGAGAGGCAAACGGCAAAAAGGTTTTCCTTTTTTGTTTTTGGCAGACAGAATACCAAAGAGCGGCGGGGCAGCCTCGTCCGCGAGGGAGAATGTATGAAGATCAAATACTTGGGGACGGCGGCGTATGAAGGAGTCCCCGCCCTGTTTTGCACTTGCGAAACGTGCCGAGGATCGCTCGCATCCGGCGGTAAAAACCTGCGTTCGCGTTCGCAGGCGCTCGTGGACGATGTTTTGCTGCTGGACTTTCCGGCGGACACGCTCTGGCATACGCGGCGGTATGCGCTCGATTGGCGGAAGATCCGTACCTGCCTGATCACGCACAGCCATTCCGACCATCTGTATCCGGAGGATGTGGAGCAGCTCCACCCCGCCTATTCGCACGGCACCTCCTTCCTGCACTTTTATGCAGCGGAGGACGGGTATAAAAAATTGCGCGCGGTGCTCTCTTTCGAAGGGGCGGACAAGCGCGCGGCGGTCAGCGAGGTGAAGGCGGGCGATCTCTTTGCCGCAGACGGCTATCAGGTACTGGTGCTGCCCGCCAATCACGATGCGGACTCTTCCCCCGTGTTCTATGCGATCGAAAGGGACGGAAAACGGATGCTGTACGCGCACGATACGGGCGTCTTTTCCGAAGAAGCATGGAAAATATTGGAGAGGGCGGGCAGATTCGACCTCCTTTCCCTGGACTGTACGGGCGGCTTCGGCAAGGCGGGAGACTGGTGGGAAGGAGGGCATATGTCTCTGCGGCCCGCGATGGCGATGGCGCAAAAGCTGCGCGAACGGGGGCAGGCGGACGAAAGGACGAAGATCGTCCTCAATCATTTTTCGCACAACTGCGGCAGCACGTACGACGAACTTGCCGCCGAGGAAAAAAAGTACGGCGTCATCGTCGCTTATGACGGGCTGGAAGTGGAGTTTTGAACGCCGCGGGAGGTTCTCGGCGGCAGGGCAATACCGCAATGCGCCTTATTATATGTAAGATCGAACAAAAGTGGTGTGGCGATGAAATTATTTCAAGTAAACGATAATTTGGATTATGCGGAAGATGAACATGTAAAAAAGAATACGTTCATCGGGAAAGAGCCGGCGGACGGAGCGTTGCCGACGTTTGAAGAGAATAAAGACAAACTTCCTCGTCCGATTTGGGAAGGGCATGAAAGCACGGTAAACTGTTACTATAAGGCGTGGGAACTCGCGTTCGGAAATCTGCGCAAGGCAAAAAAAGAGGCGGGATTCGTGTCCGACTTCATCGATACGGCGTTTAACGGATATCTCTTTATGTGGGATTCCGCGTTTATCGTCATGTTCGGTAAATACGGCCGACGGGTGTTTGATTTTCATAAAACGTTAGACAATTTTTATTCGCATCAGCATAAAGACGGTTACATCTGCCGCGAGATCTGCGAGGAGCAGGCGGGCGAACAATGGACGCGGGACGATCCGTGTTCCACGGGGCCGAATGTGCTGCCGTGGGCAGAATGGGAATATTACCTGCTGACGGGCGACAAGGAGCGTATCGCACGCGTCTTCGATCCGCTGCTCGCCTATCATAAGTGGCTGCAACTCAATCGTTCCTGGCCGGACGGCGGGTATTGGAGCTGCGGGAACGCGTGCGGCATGGACAACCAGCCTCGGCAGGAGGAGGGGTACAACCCTTGGAGTTCGCACGGGTTCATGACGTGGATCGATTCCTGCGCGCAGATGTGGCTGAGCGGAAAAACGCTGATCGAAATGGGCAAGCTGTTGGGCAGACAGGCGGAGACCGCATGGCTGGAAGAGGAAAGCGCCATGCTCGAAAAGCTCATCAACTATAAAATGTGGGACGAAAAGACAGCGTTTTATTACGACCGCCGCAGAAACGGGAATTTAAGCGGAGTTAAAACGGTGGGCGCTTACTGGACGCTGCTTGCGGGGCTTGTTCCCGAGGAGCGCGCGGACGCGTTCGTCGCACATCTCGATAACGAAAGGGAATTCAAGCGGCCCGATCGCATTCCGTCTCTATCGGCGGACGATCCGCACTATAACGCGCAGGACGGAGGGTACTGGCTGGGCGGCGTATGGGCACCCACCAATTATATGGTTTTGCGCGGGTTGACGAAGTACGGTTATCATACTTTGGCTTATGAGATCGCGCGGGATTATCTGAAAAATGTCGTCGAAGTGTATGAAAAGACGGGTACGTTATGGGAAAATTATTCCCCGGAACGTGCGGCGCAGGGGGCGGCAAAGGCGGATTTTGTCGGTTGGACGGGACTTGCGCCGATCAATGTGTTGTTCGAGTATGTGTTCGGGATCCGGACGGATATGCAGGAAAAGAAGATCGTCTGGCGCGTCAACCGCAAGGAGAAGCACGGGATCGAAAATTATCCGTTCGGCAACGATATTGTGTCTCTTGTGTGCGATGCGAGGATGTCGGAGAGCGAGGAGCCGCAGGTGACGGTCAGGAGCGACAGACCCGTTACCGTCGAAATCATCTGGAAGGGCGGGAAAAAGACCGTGCGGGGAGAAAAATGAATTTTTCGGGTTTGGAAGGGAAAGATCCTTTAGAAAAATTTGCAAATGCCATGGCGTGGCTGAAAGCGCATCCCGGCGGCGAACTTGTGATCCCGCCCGGGGTGTATGAAGTGACCGAAAGCCGCGCCCGCGCCGTCTTTTCGGATATGCTTTCCGGAAAATACGGGGACAACCCGCAGGATGTCATGTTCCGTCCCGATTTTCCCTATACGCGGGTATTGGATTTTTACGGGCAGGAAGGGACGCGCCTGATCGCGGACGGCGTCACGCTGCTGCTCGACGGTTTTTTTGAACCCGTCTCTCTGCGGCATTGCAAAGACGTTTCCGTGCGCGGGCTGATCATCGACTACAAGCGCAAGCCCTATTCGCACGGGTATATCGAACGCGCTGCGGACGGCGAACTCGTTGTGCGTTTTACGGCGGATATGCCGGACGGCTTTCCTTTTCCCCGTTATGCGGTCTGCGATCCGCATACGGGTTTGTTCCGTTATTATCCTTTCGGCATAAAGCAATGGCGTCGGTTCGAAGGCAATACTTTTGCCGCGCAGGTCGACGGCGAAACGAAAATATATGCGGGGGCGGAACTGTATGTGTGGCATTCCTACCATTCCCGCCCGGCGGTGTGTATCCAAAATGCGGAGGGCGTCACCCTCCGCAATGTGGTTATCCACGCGCAGCCGGGTATGGGCGTCGTGGGGCACTTGTCGCGCGATATTGTTTTAGACGGCGTATCCGTCGTTCCCTCGGCGGGGGAACGGATGTCAACAAATACGGACGCCACGCACTTTTCCTCTTGTTACGGGCGGCTGATCCTGCAAAATTGCGTGTTCGAAGGGCATGGCGACGACGCGGTCAACGTCCATAACTACGACCACGCCTTTGCGCCCGTCGGCGGCAGCCGTTACAGGCTCGCTTGCCTTGCGGCGGACGGCACGCACACACAGGCAGTCGACCTTCCTTCCGTCGGCGACGAAATGCAGCTGATCGCGCGCGGCACGCTCGACAAAGGGGAAAAATTTACTGTCACCGCCGCGCGAGCCAATGGGGACGGAACGTGCGACGTCGCTTTTGACCGCCCCCTGCCCGCAGGTTCGGAAGGGAAGTATTATCTCGAAAACGCTTCCGCCTGTCCCGAATTTTTGTTTTCGCATTGCCGCGTCCGCAATCATTTCGCTCGGTCGGTGCTCATCAAAACGCGGAGAGCAACGGTCGAAAAAAGTATTTTTGAGCACTCCGACCTGACGGCGGTGGTGGTTGCCGCCGAAGAGAATTGGGGGGAGGGTACGTCCTCGGAGCATGTGGAAATTTGCAATAATGTCTTTCTTGCATGCGGAACGCGCGGAGATGTCCCGTGTGCCGTGACCGTATATACGGGCTCTCGCGAGAAAACAGGCAAACAACATAAAAAAGTCGTAGTAAAAGAGAACTTTATCCTCTGTTCCGAGGGGCAGCGCCCGTTTGCTTTTGCCAATGTGCAGGAAGTCGTTGCCGAAAATAATCTGATCGTCGGAGGATAATGCCGACTGTCGCCGAGGAGAGGACGATAACGGAGCGCGGCATTGCCGCGCTCCATTATCGCCGTAAATTTCGTTTGTTTGGGTGCGTCGCTTTTGCGGCTTGCCCGTTTTTTTTATGGAAAAAGCCCCGCGGATAGTGCGCGGGGAAGGGGGAAATTTTAACGATGCGAACGCAAACACATTCTCTTTTCTATAATAAAGTCATGATATGCGCCGCGAAGAGCGGGCCTGTTATTTCCGCGGGTCAAGGCAGCTGCGGGTACAGGGCGTCGTAGATCGCGCGGAAAATGAGGGGAACGTGGCGGCTTTCGGAGACGACCGTGACGACGGCTTCCTTTTCGGGAAACACGACGGAAAGCTGTCCGTTTTTGCCGTCTGCGCGGAAAGAGTTCTTTTCTCCCATCCAAAAGAAATACCCGTACGGCGCTGCCGATTGCGGGCGTGTGCATTCCGCAAGCCATCCTTCGTCGAGGAGCCGCCGTCCTTCCCACATTCCCTTTTGCAGGCAAAAGACGCCGAAGCGGTGCAGCTCGGAGAGGGTGAGCATCAGCCCGCTCGAGCCGAAAGTGTTGCCGAGGGGATCGACTTCCCACGTCGGGCGTTTGATGCCGAGCGGCGCAAAGAGGCGGGGCGTAAGATATTGTACGAGGTCGCATTTTGCCCGCCGCTGCACGAGCATCCCCGCAAGATAGGGGCCGACGTTGCTGTACACGAATTTGCTGCCGGGCGCATGCGGAAAGGGAAAGGAGAGCGCGAGTTTGACCCAGTCGTCCTCCGCATAGAGGGGGCGCGAAGGCCCCATCAGTTGCGCGCGTTCCTGCCCGAGGCACATGGTGAGCAGATCGCGCACCGTCGCTTTTTGCAGGTTCTCTTCGGGGGAGGGCGGCAGGCTTTCGGCAAACGCTTCCGTCAGCGGTTCGCCGAGGGAGAGCAAACCTTCTTGTACGGCAAAGCCGACGGCGCAGGCAACGAAGCTTTTAGAGGCGGAATATACGTTGCGGCGCACCTCTTCGTCCCATGTCGCATGCACGAGCTCTTTGCCGCCGCACGTCACTTTCAGCCCGAACACGCCGACGAGTTTGGCGACTTCTTCAAAATAGGAAAGTTCCATAATGCCCTTCCGGTCTCTATTTTTATTGGAGCGTCGGCTGGCGGCGCAGGATCAGGTAGCATGCGGAGAGGATGATCGCCGCCGCCGCCACCATGACGATGGCGAGGGTGATCATGACGACGGGCGTCGCACGGTAGAGGCAGCCCGCGGGGATAAAACCGGCATAGGTGCCCCCTTCGCCCGTATATACGGCATAGATGTTGCCCGCTTCGTCCGTGATGCCGTCGTAGACTTTCAGCTGTTCGCGGGAAGAGAGCGTCAGCTCCTCTCCCGTAGCGGTATGGCGCAGGGTCACGCTTTCGCCGCGGTCAAGCCGTGCATAGCGGTAATCGCTCTCCTCTGCGCCCCAGTCTGCGTCATAACGCACGACGAACCCGGCGGGCAGATAGCCGCAGAGGGTGCCGTTTTCCGTCTCGGCTGCCACAAAGTAGTAACTTCCGTCGAGGGCGTCGCTCTCTATGCGGGCAAGGAGGGTCAGCTCCTGCGAGGCGGCGAGTTCCGTCATGCGTAAGAAATCTGTGTAATGGTTGTTCGTTCCCAGCCGCATCTGCGGATATTTGTACAGCCCCACAGCCTGTACCGTGTAGGCGTCCGTGTATGCGGGGTCGGAAAGATAGCTGTCCTTTTCCACATCCTGTACCGTCTCCCCCGTGGTGTCGAGGATGAGCTGCGTCTCGTAAAAGAGGGTGGGGTTGACGCCCGTACTCTCGTCCCGTTCAAAAAATCCGACGATCGGGCCGTTTTCCGTTTGAGCAAGCACGACCCCCGTGCGCTCTTTTGCCGCCCGCTCGTAGCCGCCGTAAGGCAGGCGGGAGGCCCCTTCGAGGAGGGCGGGCAGATCGAGCGTCACGGTCACGGCGCCCGCGGATACCGTGACGAGGCGCAGCGCGTCTGCATCGTTTTCGTCGGGTGAACGCTCGAAGATGTGTGCATAGACGCCTTCCGCATCCAAGTTGTCGAGAGAAGCGATCCCCGCATCTTCGGCGACGGCGGCGAAGCCGTCGGAGAGAAGATAAAGTTCGCCGCTTTCAAAGGAGAAGGCAAAGGAGAGGAGGGGGGCGCTGCCCTCATAGGAGACGAGCCCGCCGAGCGCCTGCGCTGCGGTCAGAACGGATCGTGTGCCTTCGGCGCTCAGGCGGTAAAGGGTGCTGTCCGTTGCGGCGTACAGATTGCCCGCAAAGTCGGAGAGCAGTTTGCGCGCGCCCGCGGGGGCGGATACCGTCTCCGCCGCTTCCGCAAACGTTCCCGCGGCGAGGGTGTAGACTTCCGCGCCCGAAAGGATATACAGGTTTCCGTAGATGTCCGCCGTTATGGAGGAAGCCTCGTGTGCAAAGCGGATCTCGCTGCCTGTCAGATCGCCGCCCGCATATTCGTAGACGATCTGCTGGCCGAACGCCGTCAGATAGTAGCTGCCGTACGAACAGGCGATGCCCGTGATGTTTGCTGTCAGTTCCGCCGAACCGAGCAATTCGCCCGCGTAAGAATAGACGCGCAGCCTGTTCCCGTCGGCGGCGGCAAAAGAATCATCGCCCGCGCAAACGAGCGAGGGGGAAAAGTTCGCCGTGGGGAGGGCGGTAAAAAAGCTGCCGCCGTTTCCCTTCTCCGCGAGCAATACCCGCCCGTTAGACGCGTCGGCGATCACCAGCCTGCCCCCCGACGCGGACAGGTCAAAAGCCCCTTCCCCGAGGCGGTTTTCGCTGTCCGAATATTGTCCGATCTCATAGCCGGTAAAGCCCGTCTGCACGTCGTAGCGGCGGATGCAGTCGCCCTGCAGCAGATAGAGGTTTTCGTCGTCGCATAACTTGACGGCGGTGACGGCGCCGTCGAGGAGCCGCTCGTCGTCGTTCGGCCCTTCCGCGCGGTAAAAATAATTGTCCGCGGAGGTATAATAACAGTCCCCGCCGACGAGCGCGAAGGAGGAGATGTCGTAATCCGTCCCGTTATAGGCGGCAGGGGTGCCTTCCGCCGTGTAGATCTCCCTGTTTTTGGAATAGTAGATGCTGCCTTCGTATACGGTAAAGCCGGCGGCGGACGTGCTCTCGTCGAGGGCTTCGCCGGAGACGGGCAGGATGTTCAGCCCGTCCATCTCCGCGCGGTAGACGGAGTTGGAGGCATTGGCAAAGAGCACCTGCGTGCCGCAGACGGCAAAGGAGGAACAGGAATAGATGTCCGTCGTCTCCGCGCTCTGCGCGGCAAAGTTTTCCGCGTCGCAGTCGATATAGACGATGGGGTTGCTTGCCCCTTCGTCGCTGGTGAAATAAAGGTAGGTCTTGCCTTCGTATGCGTAAAAATTGAGGGACGCCACGTTGTAGTCGTGGGTGAATGTCTCGTAGCCCTCTCCCGCGGCGCGGTCGTAAAGGTAGACGGAGCGCCCTTCGGCGACGGCGATGTAATCTTCGCTTACCGCAAAGTCGGAGGGCGCGTCGAGGGCGAGGTACTGCTCGCGGGAATCGGGCAAAAGCAGCCGCGCGCGCGCATCCCCTTCTTCGGCAAGGGCCGCAAGCGCCCCCGTTGAGGCGAGGGCGAACGCCGCCGCCGTGATCAAAACCGTCAAGATCTTCTTTTTCATTTTCCTTCGTTTTCCGAACGCGCCGCAGGCGCGTTTTTTTGTTTTTCCTTATTATAGACGATTATACCACATAATTCTTCATTTGTCGACAGAATTTTTGCCTTTTTCTTGCCTGCCGCCTTTTTCCTTTTTTCAAAAAAATTTTATAAACAGGCGACCGCCTGCCTCTTTTATGCGGTATACTGCAAAAAGAATACGAACATATGTTTGTATTTCTTGGCAGGAATGCCGCAGCGGCGGGCGATTTTGTGTCATAATAGATGTGCAGACGCAAAGACGGGAGGAGTGGCGCCATGAAGGAGTATCAAAAAATTTTATTGTACCTCTATCCGAGGCTGAAGCGGCTCATCCGCTGCGCGGGGGAGGTCATCGAGGGGCGCGCCCTCGCGTCGGGCGGAGAGCCGGACACGCAGGCATGTGCCGAGCATATCCTTGGGCTCGTCGCTTTCCGCAACGCCCTTTTGTGCGCGTACGGCGAGATGGACGGGCTGCTTGCCTGCCTCACGCGGGAGGAGGCGTACTTGCTCGAATACAAGTATTTTCGCAGGAAGCGGATGTTGGAGGGAGAATTTGCCGAAGTGCGGCTGGATTGTTCCGAGCGCACTTATTTTCGCCGTCAGGCGCGGCTGGAAAGCAAACTCAACGCTCTGTTCGTGCGGCGGGGGATGGACGAGGCGTGGTTCATGCGCACTCTTGGCGCCTTTCCGTACATACGCGCGGCGCTTTTCCGCCTGCATAAAAAGGGGAGCGCCGCCTTTACGAAAAAGCGCGCCCGCGGCGCCCCCTCCCGCTGCGGGCGGGGGGCTCAGAACACGTCTTCCGCCTCGTCATAGGCGGGCGCGTCCTCTCGCTTCGCTTTGGCGGGGCGGAAGAGGAAGTAGAGGGCGCCGAGCGCGGCCGCGGCGAGAACGCATGCGAGCACGACGCCCGCCGCGCCAAAGGTGCGCGGCGAGGGGGCGGGTTCTTCCGCCGGCGGCACCTCAGCTTCCATGTGCTCCGTATTTTCCGGATAATCGACGATGGAGCAGGCGGAGGCGGGGACGTATCCGAATTTTCCCTCTAAAAGGACGTAGTAAGAAGTCGCCGAGCCATAGGAAAACCCGCCGTAATAGGCGGCGGTCACGGTGTATTCGGTGAGGAAGGAATCGGGCAGGGGCACCCCGCCGTAGTCGGCGCGGTAGGTTACCGTCAGCGAATAATCGAGGTAGGGCGTTTCCGGTATGTAGTCGACGGGCGTCACTTCGTCCGCCTTGCAGTATCCTTCCACTGCCCCGCCTTCGCCCGCCGTTTCAAGGTAGCGAACGCGGTAAAACTCACCCGCTTCGCCCACGATGCGCACGAAATAAGTGCGCGGCAGGATGAACAGTCCGGCGCTCTCGTCGGCATAGCGGTAAAAATAGACGCCTTCCTGCATGACGCGGGCATAGGCGGGGGCGGGCTCTTCCTCCGCGCGGGCGGAGAAGACGGGGACGCATCCCGCTGCCGTCAGCGCGGCGAGCAGGAACAAGATGATTTTTTTCATAGATACCTCCTTGGTCGGGCGTCTATTGTAGCCCTTCGGCGGGCGCGCTTCGGGGGAAACGGAGGGCTTTTTTCACTTATTTTGTCATATGCGGGAAGAAGAGATCGTCTCGAAGCTGCTCGCGATCGAGGGGGAGGAACGCCGCCGCGGCGGCAAAGGCCCGCTCGAGCTGTATAACACGGGCAGAAAAAAGCACAAAAAACAGATCGCCTTTCATAAGTGCCAAAAGCGCAACCGCTGGGTGTTCGGCGGGAACCGCAGCGGCAAGACGGAGTGCGGCGCCGCCGAGTGTGTCTACCTCGCCCGCGGCGTCCATCCCTACCGCAAGAACAGGGACGGAGTGTTCGGATGGGTGGTCTCCCTTTCGCGGCAGGTACAGCGCGACGTCGCCCAGCAGAAGGTCTTGCACTATCTCGACCCCGCCTGGATCGAGGAGGTGATCATGCTGTCCGGAAAAAAGGGCTCTCCCGATGCGGGCGTCATCGACCAGATCCGCGTGCGCAACGTATTCGGCGGCACCTCCGTCATCGGATTTAAAAGCTGCGATCAGGGCAGGGAAAAATTTCAGGGCAGCTCGCTCGATTTTGTCTGGTTCGACGAGGAACCGCCCCGCGAGATCTACGAGGAGTGCCGCATGCGCGTGCTGGACAAAAAGGGGGAGATCTTCGGCACGATGACCCCCCTTAAGGGGTTGACATTCCTCTTCGACGAGATCTATATGAACCGCGGCAACGACCCGGAGGTGTGGTACGAGTTCATGGAATGGGCGGACAATCCTTTCCTCGACGGGGAGGAGGTGCGCCGCATGAGCGCCGCCCTCGGGGAAAAGGAATTGGAGAGCCGCCGCTACGGCAGGTTTTGCGTGGAGGAGGGGCTGGTCTATCCCGAATTTGACGAACGCGTGCACGTCATCGAGCCCTTTCCCGTTCCCTTCGCCTGGCAGGATACCATCTCCATCGATCCGGGGCTGAACAACCCGCTGTCCGCGCATTGGTATTGCGTCGATTTCGACGGCAACGTCTATGTCGTCGCCGAGCATTACGAGGCGGGCAAGGGGATCGGGCATCATGCGGCGGCGATCGAGGCGGTCAGCGAAAAGTTGGGCTGGCATCGCGACGGCAAGGGGCGGCTGGCGGCGCTCATCGACTCCGCCGCGGGGCAGCGGACGCTGGCGAGCGCCAAAAGCGTCGCCGAGCTCTTTTACGAGCGGGGCATCCTCGTCAATACCAACGTCAACAAGGAAGTGTTTGCGGGCATCGCGCGGGTCAAAAGTTATTTGTCGGGGGAAAACGGAGTGCCGAAGCTGTACATCTTTTCCTGCTGCGTCAATATGATCCGCGAGATCAAGGGATATTTTTGGGGCGCGGGCGACATGCCCAAAAAGAGGGACGATCACGCGATGGACGAACTCAGGTACTATCTGATGACCAAGCCGGGGCGGGAGGCGCCCGCGCGGGAAAAGACGCCCGTGCAGCGGGATAAGGAGAAACTGATGCGCCGTTTGCAGGCGAAGAGGGGGTATTTTGGATGAGGAAATGAAGAATGCTTTGCGCCGCCGCGCCCTCGGCTTCGAGGCGGACGAGGTGGTGGAGGAATACGCCTTTCGGGAAGGTGAGGCGGTGCTCCTCAAGCGCAAGGTGACAAAAAAGCGGGTGCCGCCCGACGTGGCGGCGGCAAAGATGCTCTCCGAAGAGGAAAAGCCCCTTGCGGCGCTCTCCCCCGAGGAGCTGCGGGCGGAAAAAGAAAGACTTCTCGGCTTATTGCGGGAAGGGGAGGGACAATGAATCGGAACAAGGCGGAAGGCGCCCTTGCGGGCGCCGCGGAGAGGAAGGCGGCGGAGCGGATCGTGCGCGAGGTGAAAGAAGATCTCGCCGCCCGTCAGGAACAGCGCCGCCTGCTCGAGCGCGGGTGGGAACTGTCGATGAATTTTTTGGCGGGAAACCAATATTGCTGCGTGGGGCCGGACGGCGAATTGGAAGAGGAGGCGCCCCGCTATCCGTGGCAGTATAGGCGGGTGTTCAATCATATCGCGCCCGTCATCGACACGCGCTGCGCCAAGCTCGCGTCCATGCGGCCCGAATTGAGCGTGCGCGCCGCGAGCGACAGGGAGAGCGATCTGCGCACCGCCAAGGTGGCGGCGAACGTGCTCAAAGCGGTGTGGGAGGAGAATGATTTTGCCGCCGCAGCGGACAAGGCAACGATGTGGAGCGAAACGTGCGGCACCTCTTTTTATAAAATTTTTTGGGACGAGCGTGCGGGCAGGCAGATCGGCGTACGGGACGGAAAACCTCTGTTTGAAGGGGGCGTGCGCATCGCCGCCCTTTCCCCCTTCGAACTTTATCCGGACGATCTCGGCGGCGAGAGGATAGAGGAGCAAGGCAGCATTCTCCATGCGCGGGCGGTGCGCACGGACGAGATCGAGCGCCTGTACGGCGTGCACGTGGCGGGCGGGGACATCCGCGAGTTTTCTTTTGCGCCCCGCTCGGCGCCCCTGCACGCGACCGGCGTTGCCGGAGGCGTGGACGGGATCGTGCACGACGCGGCTTTGGTCATCGAGCGGTATGTGCGCCCCACGGCGGCGCTGCCCGAAGGCAGGCTGACCGTCGTCGCGGGGGACGTCCTCGTGCACGACGGGCCGCTGCCGTATTGCAACGGGGCGGGCGGTTCGCGCGCCTTTCCCTTCGTCAAGCAGTGCGCCATCGAACTTTCCGGCAGCTTTTTCGGAGGGAGCATCGTGGACAGGCTGATCCCCGTTCAACGGGCGTTCAACGCCGTTAAAAACCGCAAACACGAGTTTTTGAATCGCCTGACGATGGGCGTCTTGGCGGTAGAGGACGGTTCCGTGGATACGGACGAGCTCGCCGAAGAGGGGCTTGCTCCCGGCAAGATCCTCGTATATCGGCAGGGAGCCACCCCTCCGCGCATGCTCGGAGCCGATTCCCTGCCGCCTGATTTCCGCAGCGAGGAAGAGTTTTTGCTGGACGAGTTCACCTTGGTCAGCGGCGTCAGCGAGATCAGCTCGAGTTCCGCCAACGGCACCCGCATCACCAGCGCGACGGGGCTGCAGCTGCTCATCGACCTCGACGATACCCGCCTCGCCGTTACGCGGGGGAGCATCGCCCGCGCCGTGCGCGAAGCGGGCAGGCAGGCGCTCCGCCTCATGCGGCAGTTTGCGGGGCCGCAGCGGCTGATGCGCATGACGGGGGAAGGGGGCAAGGTGGAGCTGCTCTATTTCGGCGCGAGCGATATCTCTTCGGACGACGTCGTCTTTGAGACGGAGAGCGGCGGCATCCACTCTCCCGCGGAAAACCGTTCGCTGCTCTACGAGATCTACGATATGGGCTTGCTGTCGGACGAGGACGGAAAAGTCTCCGCCGACACCAAGCGCCGCGTGCTCAACGCGCTCGGCTTCGGCGGGCTGCAAAACGCCCGCGGGCTCGACGGGCTGCACGCCAACAAGGCCGCGGAGGAAAATCTGCGGCTGCTGACGGAAGAGGTGCCTACGGACGGTTTTGACGACCACGCGGTGCATATTTACGAACATGTCCGCTTTTTGCTTTCGGACGAATGCGGAGAGCGGGACAAGGTAAAGGCGCGGTTCGAGCGGCACATCGCCGCGCATCGCAGGGCGGAAAACGCAAAAAAATATCCCGATAAGGAGAAGGAAAATGGAAGAGAAGGATAACACGATGCAGGCGCGGGAAGCGGCGCAAGGGGCGGACGCCCGAGATGAAGAAGGCGCGGCTGCGCCCGCGCCCCTGGGAAAATTCAGGAGCGTCGATGCCCTTATGAACGCCTATAACTCCCTCGAGGCGGAATTTACCCGCCGCAGCCAAAGGCTCAGGGAGTTGGAGGCGGGGGCGCGGAAAAACGGAGCGGACGCGTCGGGCGAAAACGTACAGCCGGCCGAAGCGCCCGCACGCTCCGCGACCGAAAACGGCGCGGTCACGGAAGAGACGCGCCGCGCCGTCATCGCCGACTATCTCGCCGCCGTCGCGAGCGGCGTTCCTCCCGTCATGGCGGGGGGAAGCGGGCGCGTTTCCGCGCCCGCAAACAGGGCGCGCACCATTGAAGAGGCGGGCGCGCTCGCGGCACATCTCATGCAGGACAGGGGCTGACGGCGCCCCGTCCGTACAATCCGGCAATAAGGAGGATCGATTCGGCAATGGTAACCATGACGAGCGCGGACAGCGCGCTCAAAAGCGTATATCTCGGCGTCGTCGCCGATCAGCTCAACACGGCGGCGAACCCCTTTCTCGCCAAGATCAAACAGTCTACGGCGGACGTCTGGGGCAAGGAGGTGAGGCGGCTCGCCCGCTACGGCGTCAACGGCGGCGTGGGTGCGGGCACGGAGGACGGCGATCTGCCCGCTTCCGCGTCCGACAATTACGAGCAGTTCGTCACCACTCTCAAAAACCTCTACGGCACCATCGAGATCAGCGATAAGGCGGTGCGCGCTTCCGCAAACAACGTCGGCGCCTTCGTCGACCTGCTCAACGCGGAGATGGAGGGGCTGGTGCGCTCTTCTTCTTTCAACTTCGGCAGGATGCTCTTCGGCGACGGCAGCGGCAAACTGGCGTCCGTCGTCTCCGTTTCGGGCACGACGGTCACGGTGGACAGCGTCAAAAATCTGGTGGAGGGGATGGTCGTCGATTTCCTCGACGAGGGGGAACCCGTCTCCGCGGCGACGGGCAGGCGCATCCTTTCGCTCGATCGCGACGCCAAGACGATCGCCGTCTCCGGCGGCGCGCTCACGGGCGTGGCGGCGGACTGCACCCTCTGCGTGCAGGGTTCGAACAACCTCGAACTGACGGGGTTGGGCGCCATCTTTCAGTCGACGGGTACCCTTTACGGGCTTGACCGCTCCACGCATAAGTGGATGATCCCGTACATGCAGGACAAGGTCGGCACCCTCACCGAGACGGTCATCCAAAAGGCGATCGACCGCCTCGAAGAGACGGCGGGCAGCCGCGTGGATTTCATCGTCTGCAGTTGGGGCGTCAAGCGAGCCCTGCAGGAGCTTTTATCCGAAAACAGGCGGAGTATCGACGTGACCGAGCTGGCGGGCGGATACCGTACGATGACATATAACGGCATCCCCGTCGTCGCCGACAGGTTTTGCCCCGACGGGACGATGTACCTGCTCGATACGGATGACTTCTGCCTGCACCAGCTGTGTGACTGGAAGTGGCTTGAAGGGGACGACGGCAGGGTGCTCAAACAAGTGGCGGGCAAGGCGGTGTATACGGCGACCCTCGTCAAATATGCAGACCTGATCTGTACCCGTCCCTGCGGGCAGGCGATGCTTTCGGGGATCACCGAGGCCTGATCGCCGGGCCGACGGGGGAGAGGGCGGATGCCGGGGCGGTGACGCCCGCGGCATGCACGGACTGCCTTTCGCCCCGCGTCGGCTCCGTTTTTTCGCGGCGACGCCGCAAAGGAGGCTACGATGAAGGTACGCAAGATCATGGCTTGCGCCGCCGCGCTCGTCGGCAGGCGCGATCTGTGCGACTGGCTGGAAGGAAAGGGCGGCGTGGATGCAGACGGGCTCTCCCGTGACGCCGAACAGATGCTGCGCTGCTTTAATCTCACGGAGAACGAAGCGGCGCTGGACTTTGTTCCGCTCGATCGGGAGGAGGCGCACGTCTCTGAGGGGGTCATCCCTTTTTCCGCGCTGCATGCGCCCCTGCTCGAGGTGGTGTCTGTTCGCTCGCCCGCGGGCGGCAGGCTGTATTTCAGGACGACGGAGGAGGGCATCGCGGTGCGCCCGGGCGAGGCGATCGTCCGCTATCGTGCCCGCCCTGCCGTCAAGGGAACGGAGGACGAGGCGGATTTTGCGGGGGGAGAGCGCTTTCTCGCCCTCGGGACCGCCTGCGAATTCGCCTTGATGGAGGGGATGTTCGACCGCGCCGCAGAACTGGACGTGCGTTATAAGGACGCCCTTGCCGCTGCCGGCAAGAGCCGGGGCGGCAGGATGCGGGAGAGGAGATGGGCATGATGCGTGCAAAAAAGAGGGCGTTTTCCTCCGCGGGCGGGCTGTATCGGACGGCCGTCGCGGCGGAAGGAGGCAGGCGGACGGGCTTTGCCGCGGAGGCGGGCGGCCTTGTTACGGGCGGTGCCTTTTTGCCGTATGAAGGGAAGGACGGAAAGTACGTGTTCCCCGCGGGCTGCCTGCCGGAAGAGGTGTATTTTTTGCGTACGTCCTCCGCTTTTTGTGCGGCGGCGTATGCGGGCGGAAGGATGTATGTCTGCCTCGGCGACGGCGGCGCTTTTACGGCGTCGGATGTGACCTTCGTCCGCGCGCCCGCCTGTGTGCGCGCTTATGGCGAGGGAGAGCTGCTCATCCTTTCGGACGGGCGGAGCGTCTGCCGGTTCACGCGGGAAGGGCTTTCTTCCTGTGCCGGGATCCCGCCTTTTACCTGTGCGGGATATGCTTACGACCGCCTGTGGACGGCCGTCGGGGGCGGGGACGCCTGCACCGTCCGCTTTTCCGCCGTCATGGATATTTTTGACTTCGACGGGGGCGGCTCCATCGATCTGCCGGACGGGCGCGGGGCGTTGCTTTCGTTCGTAAATGCGGATAACGTATTTTATCTTTTCCGACAATATGGCATACAAAAGCTGACGGCGAAGGGGAGAGAGGATGAGTTTATCCTCACCGATGAGGACGGCTCTTCCGAGCGGATCTTCGGCGGCAGCGTCTGTGCGGAGAACGGGCGGATGTACTTTCTCTGTGAGGGCGGGCTGTGCGCGTTCGGAGGCAGCGGCGTGCGCCGCCTGTACGAGGGGTTTTCGCCCGTCCTCGTCCCCGGGGAGGGGGCGCGCGCCGCCGTCTGCGGGGGCAAGATCTTCGTCTCGGCGGACTTCGGCGGCAGGCATGCCGTCGGCGTGTTCCGCGCGGATGGTTCGGACGGGTATCTGCTGCAGGCGGAGGGGGCGGGGCTCGTCTGTGCGCAGGCGCCGGGCGGGCTGCGCGTCTTTTCCTGCGAAGAGGGGGCGCTTTGCGCCTATTCGGAGGGGGCGGGCAGTTCGGCGAGTTGGGAAGTTTCTCCTCCTTCGCCGTTCGGCGGGGAGGAAACGGTGCTGGAAGAGCTGTTGTTTTCCGGAGAGGGCGATTTTGCCGTCGAGGCTGAAAGCGATCGGGGCATGCGCCGCTTCGAATTCGTCTGCCGCGGCACGAAGCGCCTGCGCCCCGCGTTGGCGGGTACCCGCTTTTCTTTCTCTGTCTTAGCGCGCGGCGGGCGGGCGCGGGTCGCCGGCATGACGGCGGGATATTCCCGCAGGCAATAAGGAGGGGGATATGACGCAGGAAGAGGCGGATAAGATCGCGCAGCGGCTGATCGCGGAAGCGACGAGGCGGAGCGACGTCGAGCGGAGGGCACACGAGAGGGAACTGCACGAAGCCGTCTGCGACGCGGCGGCGCGGCGCACGGCGCGCTCTACGATCTTGGCGGGGATCCTGGATTCTCTGAAGGCGGCGTTTGACGACGAGATCGCCCGCATCCAAAGCGAACTGGATGAAAAGCTGGACGAACTGTATGCGGATATCTCCCCGGGGACGCCGCCCTCGGGCGATCCGGGCATCGATCCCGACGACGCGCCTTACGAAGTGGATTATTCTCTGCCTTTGCGGGAGCGGTACATCGCGGTGCGCGACTATTACCTCTCTTATGAGGATAAGGCGGAAGCGCTCGCCGATCTGCGCGCGGACGAGATCGCCAAGGACTATCTCGGCAGTTATTACGGCTATGTGCTGCAGCTGCTGATGACGACGGTATGAATTTTTGTGCGGGATGCGCCGTTTGTGCGGCACATCCCTTCTTTTTTTTTGCTTTTTCGGGGCCGTGAGCGAAAGTTTGGCATAAAATTTTCGGAAAGGCTTTACAACGACGCCGATTTATTATATAATAAATATGCGGTGCGGCGCCGCGTGTGAGCGCCGCGAGCAAAAAATCGTGCAGCGGGCGGAAGCGCCCGCACGGGACGGATCGTGAAATATATTGCCGACGCGCTCAGATACATGTTCAAAAACTTTATCTTTCTCTTCGCGTTCGCGCTGATCCCGTCCTATTTTTTTGCCATGTCCGTCGATCTGCGCAGCTTGGAGAAGATCGCAAGCAACCTGCTCGCCGCGGATGTGGACGTCACCTTTGCCACCGTGTTCAACAGCGTTTCCCTCATCAACGGCGCGCGCTGGCCGTTCGGGCTCGTCTGCCTCGCTTCGATGGCGGTGTGCATGCCCATGCTGCTTGCCTTTATCGAAAAGCATATGCGCATCGGATCGCGCTCCCTCAAGGGGCTGTTCGGGCGCATCAACTATAATTTTTTGTCGACGGTGGTGCTCTTATTGCTGGCGCTCGCCGTCTATGAACTGTGGGCGCTGCTCGTTTCCGGCCTGGTCTATGCGTCGATCCTGCTCTTCGACGGCGCGGCGCGCTTTATCGCCGCGGTCATCGTCGCGGCAGGCATGGTGCTGCTGCTCTCCTATATCTTCATGCAGGTGTGGCTGTGGCTGCCCTGCCTGCACATCACGGGCTATAGCTATATGGACGCGCTCGCCTTTTCCAGCCAGGCGCTCGGCTCCAACAAAAAACAGCTCTACCTCGCGGTCATGCTGCCGTACGTCGCGGGGATGATCTTGATCCTCACGGCGGTGGGCGTGTGCAGCCGCTTCGATATCGTCGTGCCCGTCTTCGTCTTGGTGGAGCTCATCTTTATTTTGTTGTTTTTATATTTCAACGTGCTCATGTTTACGGCATACTTCGATGCCGCGGGCGAAGAACGCGAAGACCTGAAAAAACATTTCTGATTGGGAGGACGTGCCGTGTTTTTCAAAAATGCGTTTCATCTGCTCGTCGACAACTTTTCGCTGAACTATAAATATCTCCTGTATAAGGTCATCATCGGCGTCGTTTCCGTCGGCCTTGCCGCCGCGCTCATCGTGCCCAACGTCGCCTTTCTCTTCAACAGCGAGCAGCTGCATGCGCTCATCGACCTGATCAAAGAATTTTTGAAGGCGCTCGTTTCGGGGGATACGGCCTTTTTGGAAGGCTTCCCCGAAGCGTTCAAGGCGAGCGTTTCTGCGCTGTGGCAGCTGATCGTGTCGAGTACGGGCAGGTTCGTGTTCGTCTTTATCGCCGCCGTCTTTGTCGTCCTTTTGTACCGCTTTTTGGGAGGCATGGGCAATTTTGTGTTCGGCAGCCTCATCGACGACAGGATGTCCAGCTACGCCAAGACGACCGTCTCTTCCTCTTTTATCAAAAATCTGGGCAGGGCGGCGCTGTGGCAGGTGATCTATGTGCCTGCTACCTTCGTCTATGACGTGGCTGTGCTCGCCGTCTGCTATCTCTTTTTTCTCCTTTTGCTGCATATTCTTTCCTCTGCGCTGGTGGCGACTGGCCTGGCGCTCATGCTCTCCGTCGCCTTGTTTTTGGCGGCGCAGGCGGTCAAATTGACCCTGTTCAACGGCATGGTGCCCGCCATGGTCAGCGACGGAAAAAAACTTTCCGAAGCGATCCGCCTCGGGCTTGCGCAGGCAAAGGCGCATTTCGGGCCGCTCTTTTCCAGTTATCTCGTCACTTCGCTCATCATCCTCTGCACGAGCGTGGGCGGCGCCGTAAGTTCGTTCGGCGCGGCGCTCCTTTTGACGGTGCCCATGTCCTTTTTGATGCTCATCTGCATCCAGTTCGTCTCCTACTATACCTTTGAAAGCAAAAAATATTTCCTCGGCGAGGATAAAATCATCGCGCCGAAGGAAAATAAGGCGGGGGAAGATTTTTACGATAAATTCGATCTGTAAGGCGGCGTGCTGTACGCTCGTTCTCGGATAAATATTTCAGGAGGGGACTCCCTCGGAGGTTATATATGGATTACAGAACGGAATATGAAAAGTGGTTGAACGATCCCGCTTTGAACGAGGAGGGCAAGCGCGAACTTGCCGCCATCGCCGGAGACGAAAAGGAGATCGAATACCGTTTCGGCGCGGAACTCGCTTTCGGCACGGCGGGGATGCGCGGCATCATCGGTTACGGCACGAACATGATGAACGTATATACCGTCCGCCGCGCCACGCAGGGGCTTTCCGAGTACGTCAAGACGCTCGGCGCCGCCGCGATGAAGCGCGGGGTCGTCATCTCGTACGATACGCGCAGAAAGTCGGACGAATTTGCCCGCGCCGCGGCGGGCGTGCTTGCCGCCAACGGCATCACCGCCTTCCTGTTCGCCGACGTGCATCCCGTGCCCATGTTGTCGTATGCGGTGCGCAGGCTGGGCACGGTCGCCGGCATCATGATCACGGCGAGCCATAACCCCAAGGAATACAACGGCTATAAAGTGTACGGCGAGGACGGCGCGCAGATGTCGCCCGAGCCGACGGAAGTCGTCGTCGGGTTTATCGAAAAGATCACGGATTATTTCTCCGTCAAAGAGGCGGCAAGATCTTCCCTCATCAAAAAGGTGCCCGCTTCCGTGGATAAGAGCTATTATAAAAAACTTGCCAAGCTCACCCTCTCGCCCGAAGCGGTCAAAAAGGCGGGCAAGACGCTCAAACTCGTCTATACGCCCGTGCACGGCAGCGGCTATGTGCCCGTCACCACCATCCTCAAAAAGCTGAAGATCAACGTGACCGTCGTGCCCGAACAAGTCAAAAAGGATACCGAATTTTCCACGGTGGAAGTGCCCAACCCCGAATTTAAGGAGACGCTGTCGATGGGCATCGCGCTCGCGCGCAAGATCGATGCGGACGTCGTGTTCGGCACCGACCCCGACAGCGACCGCCTCGGCGTTGCCGTCAAGGACGATAAGGGAGAATTCGTCGCCCTTTCCGGAAATCAGGTGGGCATCCTGCTGCTCGATTATATCCTCACCCGCCTCAAGGAGGACGGAAAGATCCCCGCAAACGGCGTCGTCGTCAAGAGCTTCGTGACTACCGGCATGGCGAAGGCGATCTGCGACGATTTCGGCGTGGAACTCGTCGATGTGCCCGTCGGATTCAAATTCATCGGCGAAAAGATCAAGGAGTATGAGGCGGATCGTTCGCACACTTTCCTCTTCGGCTTTGAAGAGAGCTGCGGCTATCTGCGCGGCACCGAGGGGAGCCGTGACAAGGATGCGGTCGTGGCGAGCATGCTCTGCGCCGAGATGGTCTGTTATTATACCTATAAAAAACAGAGCGTGTACGGCAGGCTGCAGGACATCTATGCCCGCTATGGCTATGTGCTGGACAGAAACGTCAGCATCAAATATGCGGGCTTGAACGCCATGGCGGAGATGAACGCCGTAGTGGACGGATGCAAGAGCAAGAAGGCGGAAAAATTCGACATCTATAACGTCGTCGCCGTGCGCGATTATTCTGCTTCCGTGCGCCGCCTTGCAGACGGCACCGAGGAGACGCTGGATATCCCCAAGACGAACGCCGTCTATTACGAACTGGAAAACGGCAGCTTTATCTGCGTGCGCCCGAGCGGCACCGAGCCGAAATTAAAGATCTATTATTCCGTGCGCGCCAAGGATGAAGAGGCGGCGGAAAAGGCATATGAAAGGATGAAGACCGCCTTCGAGGCATTTCTTAAATAGACCGAGCAAGAGCAAAAAGCCGCCCGCAGCCGTATGGAAAGGGGCGGCTTTTTCATAAAAATGCAGATTTTTTGACAGGGAGGAAGGGATGAAAAAATTATGTAGGGGATGCGTCTGCGCCTTGCTTTCGCTGTCGTGCGCGTTGGCTTCCGGTTGTGATGCCGCTCCGTCTCCGCAGGAAGTGCTGCAGGCATCGCTCACCGTCGACATGGGGGCGCAGAAAGAGCGCACGGTCTCCGATTCGCTGTTCGGCGTATTTTTGGAGGATATCAACTACGTCTCTTTCGCGATGGACGACGATCTGATCGCAAACGGCCTGTTCGAATCTCCTTTGGAGGAGCATTGGCGCGCGGAGGGCGGCGTTTCGCTCGCCCTGCATGAGGGCGGAGTGAGCGGCGGCTGTGCCGCGGCGGAGATATCGCGCGCGGGCGGCGCCGTTTTCAACAGCGGGTACGCGCCTTGCCCGATGGCGGCGGAAAAGGGTGTGGTTTACCGTTTTTCCGCCTTTGTACGGGCGGACGGATACGAAGGGAAGATCTCCCTGCGCCTGCAGCGGGGCAGGACGGTCTGCGCGGAAGCGGAGGTCTCCGTCGGACAAAGCGGCGAATGGGTCAAGTATACCGCCGAGATGACGGCGGCGGAAACGGCATCCGCCGGCGTAGAATTCTGCATGCAGTTTGAGGAGGCGGGGTCTCTCTTTTTGGACGGCGTTTCTTTGGAAACGACGGACAGCACCGCGGGGATCAAAGGCTATATGTACGATGCGATCGCCGATCTTTCGCCTCGGTTCATACGCTTCCCGGGCGGCTGTGCCGCCGAAGGGAGGGATATGGAAAGCACATACGATTGGAAAAATTCCATCGGCGTGGGTGCGGACGGCAGGGCGACGCGGCTGACATACACCGCCGTCGCCGCGGACGGCAGCCGAGAGGAGGTCACGACGACGGGAGAGCCCGTCACGAGGACGCCCAACACGGATCTTTGGCAGACGGGGGACGCCTATTACGAGATGCAGTACGGCGTCGGGTTTTATGAATATTTTTTGCTGTGCGAAAGGATCGGGGCGAGCGCCGTTCCCGTCGTGAGCAGCGGCATCACCTGTTATTTTCACGGAGATATGTCCGACCTTCCGGGCAGGAACGGGAACGGGGCGCAGGATTACATCCGTGACGCGCTCGATCTGGTCGCCTTTGCGCTGGGGGATCCGGATTCTTCGGACGAAAACGAGGCGTACTGGGCGTCCGTGCGCGTCGCCATGGGGCACGAAGAGCCTTTCCGCATGCAGTATATCGGCATCGGCAACGAGCAGTGGGGAGAACGGTATTATGCCCGCTATGAAATGTTTTTTGAGGCGTTCCGCGCGGCGGCGGAACAAAACCCGCTTTACGGCAAGGTGATCCCCATCGCGGGGAGCGGTTACTGTTTTGCCGATACGGAAAGGGAAGGGGAAGGCGGCCTGGCGCGGGAAGCGGCGCTCGCCTATCTGGCGGAAGGGAAGATCGGATCTGTCTCCGAGTACGGGATACACGATCACCATATGTATATGAATTATACGGACTTTCTCGTCAACGCCGACCATTACGACGGATACAGCCGCGACCCGGAGACGCGCTATGACGTGTTCGTGGGGGAGTATTCCGCCAATCAGGCAAACGGCTTGAACGGCGCCGCATATCCGACGGCGGCGAACAGCTGGATCTCCGCCCTATCCGAAGCGGCGTTCATGACGGGGTTGGAAAGGAACGGGGATGTGGTCAAACTTGCGGCGTATGCGCCGATGTTCGGCTGTATCGACGGGAAGCAGAACCAATGGGCGGTCAACATGATGTATTTTGACAATACCCGCGTCCTGCCTTCCGCCAACTATTATGTACAGCAGCTCTTTATGCAAAATCAAAGCGATCGGGTGCTCGGCAGCGCGATCTCTTTTTCCGGAAAGGGGGCTTCATGTACGTTCGGCGGCGGGATCGCCGCGGACAGGCTGTATTGCGTGGCGGGCATGGACGACGGGTCGGGCGAACTCGTCGTCAAGCTGGTCAATGTCGGCGTGAACAAGATCCGCCTTCAAGTGCGCATTGCGGGCGGGCAGGCAGGCGAAGGGGGCATTGCCGCCGTCCTGCAGGCGGACGATCCCGAAGCCGTCAACGACGCGGAACACACCGCCGTTTTTCCGCAGACGAAAGAGTTTGCCGCCGGTGATTCGTTTGTCTTCGAATTGCAGGGGTATAGTCTTACGATCCTCCGTATTCCCGCCGCATGACGCCTGCGGGTAAAATGACGGGAGATCTGTGCCGCGCGGCGCTCTTATCCCGCGCCGCGCGATAGGCGGAGCGCGCGGCCTTTTGCCGCCAAAACCGCCGTTCATCAGGCAAACGAAGGGGCAGCCCGGACAGGGCTGCCCCTTCGTTTGCTTTATTGCAGGTGCGTTACGTTTTTTACATTACTCGGCAAAGATCGGCCGTTTTTACGATACCGATAATCTTGTCTCATTTCAAAATTATGCGGATAATACTAATATTATCCCGAAAAATGGGGAGATATATCAAAAAAATATATATTGTAACGGGTACAAAAAAATATTTTCAAGAAATTTACCCGCAGCTATTTACATTATCGGTAATGTATGCTAGGATAAAATCGTAGGTAGATTATTCGGCAGAAAGGGCGCCCTTTCTGCTATCCGCGGGCGGATAGCAGAACTGCGGTTGACGGTAAAAAAGCGCGGTCGGGGCGGAAAAAAAGGAGACGGACATGGAAAAGCGCGCGGTGACATTGGAAGATATAGCGGAGAGGCTGGGCACTTCAAAAAACACGGTCAGCAGGGCCCTGCGCGATTGCACGGACATCAGCGCCGTCACGAAGGAGCGCGTCAAACAGGCGGCGATGGAGATGGGGTATGTGCCCAACCGCATTGCGGGTTTTTTGCGCTCCAAGCGCTCCAATATCATCGCGGTCGCCGTTTCCTCGCTGACCAATCCCTTCTTTTCCATCTGCATGGATCACTGCACCGATTACATGGCGGAAAAGGGGTACCGTCCCCTCATTTCCGTCCTGCGCCAGGATCTGGGGATGGAGGATATCATTTCCTGCGTGCAGAACGGCGCGTGCGGGCTGCTCTCATTTTTGGACGTGAAGGACGACGCCATCGATTATTGCGAACAGAACAAGATCCCTCTCCTGATCTGCGGGCTGAAGCCGCGCAGGGAGCAGGTATGCGCCATCTATTCCGATTCTCATCAGTGCGGCAAGCTGGTGGCGCAGGAGGCGGTGACCGTCGGGGCGGAGCGGCCCTGCTATGTGCGCTGCGGCGCGAGCCGCACGGACGTCGACCGCCGGGAAGGGTTTGAATCGTTCCTGCGCGAGCACGGCTTGAACTGCGACATATATACCTATAATTATTATAATAAGGACGCTTCTCTGCAAAAGATCGCGCGCGGCATCGAGGAAAACGACAATGACTTTATCTTCTGTTTCAATGACGAGATCGCCGCTTCCGTGCAGGAAGAGCTCGAGCATCAGGGGCGCTTTCACGGCGAGATCTACGGGGTCGATCGCTTTTCGGAATATCTTGCCTACTACCGCAAGGTCAAAAGCGTGGGGGGCAGGATCGGTTCCATCGGCAGGCGGAGCGCGCAGCTGCTCATCCGCAAGATCGAAAAATACGACGGCAAGATCGTGCGCGAGATCTTCCCGGTAGAGCTGAGCAAATAGTGGAAAGGAAAAAGATCGAAGGAAATATCGCGGGACGCGTCTGCGTTCGGGCGAAAAATCAATAAGAAGGAGAAAAAGATGAAAAGAGCAAAACGGATCGCACTGCTTCTCGCGCTGACGCTCGCATGCGCCGCATGGTTTGCGGGCTGCACGGTGCGCGGCGAGGACAACAAGGAACCGGAGCAGCCGGGAAATACGTACGGCACCCTCACCATCGAGGATGTGACCGTCTATATCGATTCTGACCGGCATTATACCTTTGCGGAGATCGAGCCGGTCTTTTCCGACCCTTCCAAGGCGGAGGCGTTGACTTACACCTACGACACGGAGGCGATCAGCATCGACGAGGAGGGGATCGTCATTCCCCTCAAGAGGGAAAGCCAGGAAGTCAACGTGCGCGCGGAGAGCGAACATTTCAACGTCATCTTTCAGGTCGTCGTCGAATCGATCGGCCTGTCGGCGTCCGCAAACCCTCTCTACGACGTATCGAGGTTTACGAGCAATATCACCGCCAATGCGGCAAAGTGCGCCGCTTCCCTTACGGAGAACACGACCCTTTTCATCGGCGACAGCTTCATGGACGACTATTTTATCGGAGAGTATATGCAGACGTATGCCGCCGATAAGGACGTTCTGAACGCGGGCATCAGTTCGACGACGTCCTATCATTGGGAGGCGATATACGACGAGATCATCGGGGAGACGGCGCCCAAAAACATCGTCATCCACGTCGGCACCAACAATTTTTATGACGAGGGCGACGGCGCGGAGTTCACCGAACAGAGCCTGACGAGATTTTTGATGTATTTGCATACGAGTTATCCCTCCTCTTCGATCTGGTGGTTCAACATCACCCAGCGCACCGACACGAGGTACGCTTCGCAGGTGACGGAGACGAACGCGTACATGAAAGATTGGTGCGAGCAGTATGATTGGGTGACCTGTGTGGATACCTGCTCGCGGATCAACGGCGACATGCTGAGCGACGGCATCCATCCCAAGACGGAAAATTACAAGATCTTTACGGACGCGCTTGTGGAAGCGGGATGCGAGATCGCGGCAAAATCTTGAAACAGAGCATGCTTGAAATAAATCATAAAAGGAGAAAAGGATGAAAAAGAAAACACTGATCGCAGCGGGCCTCGCTGCGCTGCTCGCCTGCAGCATCGGGTTTGCCGGCTGCGGCGGCGGCGGAAACGAGAAGCAGCTGCTCTCCGCCTACCGCGGAGAAACGAAGGATGCGGACGGAAACATGGTCTACAACACCGAGCTGTTTTACAGCAACCAGGTGCAGCAGGGCTATCCCGATCCGCAGGTGCTCGACGATACGGCGCGGAGCGGATATTATTATCTGTTCGGCACGAGCGGCAGCTTCGAGTGCATGCGCTCGAAAGACCTCGTAAATTGGGAGGCTGTCGGCCCCACCTTCTTCCAGCGCCAATCGGATGAAGTGCGCAAGGCGACGGCGAGCAACCTATGGGCGCCCGAAGTCATCTACGACGAAGAGACGGAGCTGTATTACATGTTTTTCAGCGCCACGCCGGAAGCGGACGCAAAATATCCGGACGGCAACGCCGCCGGCATCGTCAACAATTCGCACATGTACAACATGTACGTCGCCACGTCATCCGAGCCCGACGGGCCGTATACGATGGTGGATTTCAGCCTCGAAGAAAATTGCCACACCTTTGAACAGGCGGACGGCACCGTCGCCGGCCGCGTGCATAACGGGTACAATACGCAGGCGGGCGTCGTGCTCGACGAAATGACGAAAGAGGACGAACTGACGGGCAAATACGCCTATACGGAAGTGGACGGGGTGTATTATGAAGCGGCGTTCCCGCATTATTATGCAAAGTTCTGCCTGTTTGCCCCCGACGAGCTGTATAAATATAACGACAGGATGGGCATCACGCAGAAGGCGGGCGACTCCCGTACGGACGGCCTTGTATGGAATGCCGGATATTTCGGCAACATCGACCCGCACCCCTACGTCGATCCCGTGTCTGGCGAAAGATATCTCTATTGCAACATGTCCCGCCCGACGGCGATCATGGTCGTGCATATGTTTGACTGGCTGACCCCCGACTGGGAGAATGCCGCCATCTGCACGATGGGCAACTTTTTCACGGTAGAAGATTGGCGCAACAACACGAACAAGGGCGTTTCCTATGAAGAGTCGGACTGTAACGAAGGCCCTCATGTTCTCTATCACGAATCGGCGAGCCAGGCGGAAGGGGAAGGTTCGTACTATCTCACCTTCTCGTGCAACGATTATGGAAAGAGCAACTACTGTGTGGCGACGGCGATCGCCGACAGCCCGCTGGGTCCCTTCCGTAAGCTGACGGAAGCGGAGGGCGGCACCGTCCTGCGCTCGATGACGACGGAAAGCCAGACGGTCTCCGGTGCGGGGCACCATTCCTTCGTCACGCGCGGCGACAAGCAGTACATTATCTATCATCGCCATATCGATTACACGGCAGCCGGTGCGGCGCGCTATACCGCGACGGACGAACTGAAATGGATCACCGTCGAGGATATCAACGGCAATCTGATCGATGTGCCCTATACCAACGGGCCGACCGATTCGATGCAGCCTCTGCCGGAGTTCGTCAGCGGTTACAAGAACGTGGCGGAAGGGATGCAGGTGAGTTGCACGGATGCGGACGCGGACGTTTCTTGGATGACGGACGGGCTGCTGTCCGTACATAAGACGGCAGATCCTACATTTATGGATTACGTTCGCGAGACGTACATCGATGAAACGGCGACGTTCACCTTAGATTTCGCGTCGGCGACGACCATCCGCGCCATCCTCGTGTACAATTCCGCTTTCGAGACGTCCGTCTTCTATAACATCCCCGAGATCGAGTTGACGCTCGCCGACGGAAGCAAACGCTATATCCGCGACATCGCCTTCGACACGGAGCAATATTGCCAGATGGGCGGTGAATTCGGCGAGCTCTTGCTGTACGTCAAGTCCGGTTCGGCGGCGTTTGCCGAGTTTTATGACATCGCGGTGACGTCCGTCAAGATCACGGTGGAAGTGCCCGAAGGGCAGGACTCCGTCGGGATCTCCGAGATCCGTATTTTAGGCAAATAAGGAGGAAAAGAGAGATGAAAAAGATCGCAAAGATCGCATCGGTGTTCTTCGGGGCGGCGGCGCTGTGCATGGCGCTGGCGGGCTGCACGGAAAGCGATGAGGTGCGTTACCTCGAAGATCCCAACCGGTACACGTTTACCAACCCCGGGCATCCCGTGGCGGAGACGGACGCGGACATGACCATCGACGGCGTCTTCGACGAGGCGCGCTGGAAAGAGGTGCGCTGGCTTGCCGCGGTGGACAGGATCAACGCGCAGCAGTACGCGGACATCGAGTTCACTACGTCGTACGGAGAAAAGGGCATCTATTTTGGAATGAAAGTAGAGGAGACGGGCACGACCATCATCGTCAACCCCGGCAGGACGTCCTATTACAACAGCAGCATCGAGATGTACATGGGCCCGAACACGGAAGGGGGCGATTCTCCCCTCTGCTTCGAGTTTGACTTTATGCCGAACGGCACCTATGTCGCAAAGCTCAACTACAACGGCTGGAACGCCGCCAACACCACATGGGATAAGATGCCCGTCATGGCGGCGACGCTCATCGGCGGCGAGCTCAACACGCCCGAATGTTACGGCTATACGATCGAGGCGTTCTTCCCTTGGGCATATCTCGAATTTGCGAATTATGACGTGGATACCGCGGAAAAGAGGGAGGCGCTCGTGCTCGGCATCAATCCCGTGCATATCTTCTCCTTCACCTATGAAGGCACCGACCTGAACGAGGACAGGTTCTGGTCGGATTGGTCGACAGATTACATCGCTTCTGCATGGCAGACGCCTTCCTCCTTCTTCCATTTCGGAAAGGACGGATTGCTCGCCTATGACTTTACGGTCACGTACAGCGGCTCGGGCAAGGGTACCGTGGCGGAAAAGCACGGCTGGGATTACGTTTTGCGGCAGACGGCGGCAGAATTCACCATCAAGACGATCAACGGCGCCGCCGTCACCTCGCTGACCGTAGACGGCGTGGATTATACGCGTTCTCTGCGCGGCACGGGCGGCGATTATACGTTCAGCATCGCGCAGGACGCGCTGAAAGAGGGTATGCAGATCGCGGTCACGATCGAATGATTGCGCCCTGCGCAAGGGGATAGAAAGCGCCGCGCGCGCTTTGTATAAAAACCATTATTTTATATAGGAGGAAAAGAATGGCTAAAAAGGCAAAATGGCTCATCGCGGTATTGGCGGTATTGTGCTGCCTGTCTTTCGGTCTGTTTGCTGCCTGCACGGACGATCCCGCGCATACGCACAGCTACACCGAATGGCGTTATGACGACGAGCAGCATTGGAAAGTTTGTCCGGACGACGACGCGATCGACGAAAATTCCTATGGGGAACACGTCCTCGTCGCGGGCGAATGTGAATGCGGCTACAAAGCGCCGCAGGAAGAGCCCGCCGTATACGGCTCGGTCACGGGCAAGATCATCCTTTGCACGATCGGCGAGATCAGCACCGATTACGCGGGCGTCAATATCGACCTGGGGGACGACAACGTCACGGTCGATCTCGACGCCGAGACGGGCGAATTTACGGTCAGCGACGTTGAAGTCGGTAAAACGTATACTTTGACGATCGGCAAGACGGGATACAGCGACTATACGGGCACCATCCTCGTGGAAGAGGAGGGACAGACCGTCGATTTGAACGACGTTATACTGGAAGGCAGCGGCGTGTTCGTCACCCGTTCGCAGTGGGCGGGATGGTATCCTTCCGTATGGGGACACACCGGTACGGACGGGCATTACTTCATATCCTCCGACAACACGGTCGCGGTGCAGAGCGTAAAGGGTTATGACCAGGTGGCGGTCACGCTGACCGTCTCTCGCGAAAATACGACCAATGCCGAAGGCATTTGGATGGTCTTTGAAGACGGTTCCGTCTGCCCGATCAGCATCTATCAAGGCGATTCTCGTATCGAATGGGATCTGAACGGGAGTTACGGCCCCGGCGGCTGGAACATCGAGGGCATGCAGAACAACCATTTTGCCAATGTCAGGAACGGCATGTGGAACGTGGTCGACGGGTATGGCAACCAAAATTATTCGTCGTCTGCCGTTTCGCAGGAGATCAAAGATAAATATGACGACGGCACGCTCGAACTGACCCTCGTGCGCGACGGCGCAGATTTCTATCTGTATATCGACGGCGTGCTCGGAGAAAAGACGACCATCGAAGCGGAATATGCAGAGCAGCCCGTTTACATCGGCTTCTATGCCAAGGACGTCACCAAGAACAATTATTGGGCGTATGAGGTGGAAACGGATATCTCCGCTTATGTGGGCGCGGCTTCTCTCACCCTCAATAAGACGGGCGAAGGCGAAGTGAGTTACGATACGTCCGAAGAATATGCGATCATGGATTTTGTCGACATCTCTTTGCAGGCGGAGACAGGGTACCATTTCACATCGCTCACCGTCAACGGGCAGGACAGAACGTCGGAAGTCGTGATCGATGAAAGCGGCGCAGGCACGTTCCGTTATTGGATCAACTGCACGCGTCCGCAGATCGACGTCGTCTTCGCGCAGGACGTGCTTGTCGACGTTACGTTCAACATCACGGGCGTAAAATACGGCGTGGAGGGCAACTCCATTGCGGACGGCACGACGGTCGCCTTGCTCGGCAGGGGCGGGCTTGCCGACGCGCAGGGTACGGTAGACGACGGCAAAGTCACCTTTGCGGATGATATCATCGCGGGCACGTATACCCTCAGCGTGGACGGTTACTTCACGCAGGAGATCACCGTGGGCGAAGACGGCTCCGTTCCCGACGTCACGCTCGAATGGGAGGTGCTTGAAAACATCATCGTCGGCGCTGCGGCGGAACTCGGCTGGCCGGCTGCGATATACGACTTTACCAACGTCAACCAAGGCTCGTTCGTGTTCAGCAATACGTGGGGCATCGGGCTTTTGTCGAAGGAAAACTTCACGGACGACATCGCGGTGTCCTGGCTGAGCAAAAAGGGCAATCACGCAAACAAAGAATTTGTCACGATCCTCTTTGAGGACGGCAGCTTTGTGG
>CALVHS010000058.1 GCA_944328665.1 uncultured Clostridia bacterium
GGATCAACTCGTTTGCCCTGACGATGAAGGCGGGGGACTGCCTGGTCAGCGGCGGAGACAATTACGCGCTCGTGATCTATCCGATGTCGACGGTCACAGGCAGCGAAGACGTGCGCATCGCCTTTGAAATTTATCCCGACAAAGGGACGGCGTCGATCACGTTCAACGGCAATCAGACGAAGGTCACGGAGACGTATGCCGCGGGATTGCTGCAAGAATGGGACCAATTGCAATGCGTGTTTGCGGAAGACTACCTTGCGTTCTATATCAACGGCACGTTGGTCGTTTATTATGAGGACACGGAAGATATCCTGTTCAGCGCGCCGACGGCGGCGTTTTATACATACGGCTATGCGCCCGTGGTCAAAGATATCGCGTTCTCGACGGAAGAATTGACCGATCTCGGCGGAGAAGAACCCGCGCCCGAGACGGAATGGTATGCGGATCTCGGGAATTGGTCGTGTACGGCCGAGGACGGCAAGGAAGTATGGACGGCGTCGACGGAAGATTCGGCATGGGAGCAGCGCCGCATCCGCTATAACGGCGTCATGCCGCAAGGCAGCAACTCTTTTTCCCTGTCTGTGGAATTGGGCGACTCTCTCGTTAGCGAAGGTGAAAATTTTGCGTTGGTGCTGTATCCGCAGTTCGGCAGCGATACGCCCCGTATCGCTTTTGAGATCTATCCTTCCGCAGGTTCGGCGCAGATCACTTTTAACGGAAGCCAGGTAAAACGTTCCAATACGTTTGATCCCGCGCGCTTGCAGGAGAAGAATACATTTCAATTTGTCTTTGCGGAGGATTACCTCGCTTTCTATATGGACGGAGAATTGCTCGTGTTCTATGAAAGCACGGAAGGTATCTCTTTCGATGCGCCGACGGCGGCATTTTATACATATGGCTATGCGCCGGTATTGACCGATATGCAATTCAGCGAAGAAGAACTCGACTATACGGGGACGGGATATCTCGATCTCGACTTTTTAGATGAGCGCGGGATCGCGGCGATCACGACGGAAAATGCGATGACCGCGTATAATGAAGAAGAGAAGGCGGCGGAGATCACGGTGACGGGGGCTGACCCGGTGATCGATGTGGAGGTGAACGCGTCGAGGGGGAGCTTGTACAGCGCCTATCTGCCCTTACGCAACACCATCTTTGTCCGCCTGAAGAACGAGACGGGCGCCTCTGCGATGAAAGTTACGATCACGTCGACGGTGGCGAGCGCAACGCCGCTGAGCAAGACGTTCGACCTGATCGAGGGGGACGAATATTTTCCGTATTATTTCAATATGTCCGATCTGGGCGCGGACGGATACCTGCGCGGCATCCGCTTTGAGCCGGTGGGGATCTCGTCGGGAAAGCTGACGATCTCGACGATCTCGTTCGAAAGGGAAGATCCGATCTACGAATATGCGGCGACGGAAGTGCGTTGTACGGCGGACAAGGCTGCGCAGACGGTCACGATCGACGGCAAACTCAAAGAGGAGTATGCGGGCAAGGAGATCGTGATCTATTCCACGACGGAGACGAACTATACGCAGTCCCTGACGCATGCTGACAACGAGCAGGTGACGATGACGCGGGCGCGTTCGGACGGCAGTTTCAGCGTGACTTTCCCGCTGGTGTGGGAAAAGAACGGGATGAACCACCTGGCGACGATATTTTTGGCGGGTGTGGAAGGGGTAAAGCTGAGCAAGACGTTTTGGATCGAAAATTACAGGGATCTGATCGAAAACCCGTATGCGTTTACTTTGCCCGACCTGGAAGTGCGGGTGACGGACGCTCGGTTCGGCGCGAAGGGTGATTCGTATACGAACGACAACGATGCGATCCAGGCGGCGATCGATTATGTGTCGGAACAGGGCGGCGGCAAGGTGATCTTGCCCGGGGATACGAGCACGCCGTACGGCAGGCGCTACATAGCGACCAACTTGACGCTCAGATCGAATGTGGAGTTTTGTATCGAAGAGGGCGCCGTGTTGTGGCAGTCTCCGCACCGTTACGATTATAAATACGACGTATTGATCGGGCATGACGCACCGGACGATATCATGTTCAACCATGCCTGCAACATCAACTACCCGTTGCTGCTCATCCGCAATGCGGATCATGTGCGCCTGACGGGCGGCGGAACGATCCGTATGATGGATTGGGGAGGAGAAGCCGCATCCCCGCTCGATGTGATCTCTCCCGAGGTCGGCGTAAGCTGCGGCAGCATCATCCATATCGCGCCGGTCTTTATCTCTCAATCGCACGATCTGGAGGTCAGCGACCTGACGATCCTGCGTACAAACAACTGGAATTTGCCTACCAACTGCGCGGAACGCCTCTTTGTTGCCAATATGACTTTCCGCGAAGCGAATTGTTCAAACAGCGACGGGCTTGGGTTCAGTCAAGGAAAAAACGTCATGCTGGTGCATAACAGGATGCTCGGCAATGATGATTCGTTCACGCTGGATTCCATTTATAAAGATCCGAGAAAGATCTACGATTGGAACGAACTCGATTACAGCGGCGACGCCGTCTGCGAAAATTTTGAGATCGCCTACAACAACATGCGCGGCGGCCTCGGCTTGGTGTTTATCCCTTGGTCGTCCAATCGTCCGGATATGGAAAATGCGGAGATACGCAACATCGTCTGCTATGATAACTACTTTGCGGGCACGGGGCAGGCGATGGGCGCATGGCCGGATAATCCCTTTTACGGATGGAGCAGCAACGACAGTTACAACATTACGGCGGGAGAGTTGGATGACTACTCGCCCATCAAAGACGTGTATCTGTATAACAATCAGTATCTCTTCAACCGCGGATATCTGAGTTTTGACAATCGCGGTGCGACCGCCGTCGCGACGAATTTCCACAGCGATCTTGCGATGGTCAAAAGCAGTTCTGATTTTGTAAATGCAAGTTTCGAGCGGAACATGCGCTATGATCGTGAAGCGGAGGAGGGCTGGACGTCCGGGCTTGCCTGGTGGACGCAGGCATTGGAGGAAGGCGGCAGCGCCGGTTACGAAGCGCGCGGAGAGAAGCAGGCGACGACCGTGTACGATAAGCATACATATACGGTAAAAGACTATGCCGCCTATATCGACGGGACGGCGAAGCTGTACCAAGGCTTATATCTGCAGCCGGGCTGGTATCGCATGACGGCGACGGTGAAAGGCGGAGACGGAGCGGGGTATCTGTTCTTCGGCACACCGGTGATGAAGAGGCATGTGACGGACGAGACGCAGGCGGAAGTGTTGATGCGCGCGGCGATCCCCGCGGGGGAGGAGTATACGGAGCAGTCGCTCATCTTCTGTGTGGAAGAAGCGGGCGTGTATGCGCTCGGCATCGGCAGGACAGGCGGTGCGGGCGAGCGCGTGTATGCGGATGACTTCACGCTGACGAAAGACGTGACGCCGGAAGAGCAGGAAGCCGTGGTGAAAGACGTGCGAGGGCAGCTGGAGGGAAAGGTCTCCGAAGCGCTGACGGCGATCTCGGAGGGCAACAAGTACGAGACGGCAGGGCTGAACGCGGTCAAGGAAGCGTATTTGAACGCGGCGGCCGTGTTGAAAGAGGAGGCTGCATCGCCGCAGGCATTGCAGTCGGCATTGGATGCGTTGCGCGGAGCGTTGGACGACCTGCAGGAAAAGCCGGATACCGATCCCGAGCCGGATACCGATCCCGAGCCGGGTACCGATCCGGAGCCGGGTACCGATCCGGAGCCGGGTACAGATCCCGAGCCTGATACCGATCCCGAACCGGACGGGGGAGGGAATACTTGGCTGATCGTGGGGCTCTGCGCCGCGGGTGCGGTTTTGTTCTGCGCGGCGGTGATGGTCTTCTTGTTGCGCCGCAGGAAAAAATAGATGTGCATGAGAACGGCGCCCCGAAAATTCGGGGCGCCTATGCTTTTTAAATCATACTATATCGAAAATTTCCTGAATATAGATAGTAGTATGTCAGGCATAACGCATAAAATTTTTCATCATGTGCGGGTCGCTTCGGTGCTGTTCGGCACCGTTGTCGGGGCGGGCTTCGTTTCGGGAGCGGAACTTGTCCGCTTTTTCCCTTCCCGCAATTTCTTTCCGTATGTCCTTGCGGCGTCGTTGTTCTTTTTTTTCGGCTTTACCGTGCTCTTTGCGTGCGGAAGGAAATACGGCGGGTTTGCGGGAACGGTTTGCTCCGTCTTTGCAAGGCATGCGCCCGTCGTGCAGGCGATCGTCCTTGCTTCTTGCCTGTTGACCGCGGCGGGGATGTTGGCGGGGCTGGACGCTGTCCTGTGGGAGGGCTTCGGCGTGCCGAAATCGCTGCCCGTCTTTTCCCTCGGCGCATTGACGGCGGTCTTTTTTCTCTCCGGCAAGGGCACGTCGGCCCTCGGTTGGGTCAACCTCTGCCTTGTGCCCGCTATCTTCCTCTTTATCCTCGCGCTCGCCTTTCGCCCGCTTGATCTTTCGCATGCCTTCGCTCCGGCGCGCGGGGGGATCGGCGGGGCGTGGCTCATCTTGCTCTATGCGGGGATGAACGTCTTTCTCGCCGCGCCCGTGATCGCGGATCTCGGGCCGGAAGGGGGCGCGCCGTCCGCCGCTGCGGCGTCCGCTGCGGTGGGGGGCTGCATCCTCCTCATTTTAGTGACCGTATTTACAGCGGGCGCCGATGCCGCGGGGGCGGAAATGCCTCTGCTCGCCGCTGTCGGCGCAAACGGCGTTTTCGGAAAACTTTTTGCCGCCGTGTCTGCCTGCGGCATCGTCACCACCCTTTTTTCTTCCTATTATCCGCTGCACAGGCGGGCGCAGCGGGCAAAACGGCCGGATCGCGCGCGGGCGGGGGCGTGTACGGCGGCGTTTGCGCTCTCCCGGTTGGGGCTGAAAAATCTCGTCGCATATGTCTACCCCGCGCTCGGCGTTTGCGGCGTTCTGTTTGTCGGCGGCTGCGCCCTTTTCCTGTTGAAGGAGAGGCGCCGTTCACTTCGGGCTGCGGATCAATAGTTTTTCCGCCAGCGCGACGAGGGCGTACATCCCCGCCGCCAAAACGCAGAGGATGAGCGTTGCCGCCATCACGAGGTCGAGGCGGAATACCTGCCCGCCGTAGACGATCAGATAGCCGAGCCCCGCCTTGGAGGCGATGTATTCTCCCATGATCGAACCGATCCACGCCATGCCGACGCAGACCTTCAGCATGCCGATAAATTGCGGCAGCGCGGAAGGGATGACGAGTTTCGTCAGGATCTGCAGTTTGCTTGCGCCCATCGAGCGGAGCAGGGTGATCTTGTTTTTGTCCGTGGCGAGAAAGCCGCCGAGCATGTTCATGACGGCGACGATGATGCCGACCAGCACGGTCATAAAGACGATGGCGGCGGAGCCTGAGCCGAACCAGACGATGATGACGGGGCCGAGGGCGATCTTGGGCAGGCTGTTGATGACGACGATATACGGCTCGAATATTTTGCGCGCCCGTTCGCTCCACCACAGCGTCAACGCGATGAGGGAGCCGAGGGAGACGGCGATGGCGAAGCCCGCCAGCGTTTCCCACAGCGTTGTGCCGACGTGATAGAGGAGGGAGCCGTTTTTCCAGAGTTCCGCGACGGTCGCGGCGACGCGGGAGGGGGAACTGATGATAAAGGGGTCGACGATCTCCGTCGCCGCCGCAAGTTCCCATATGCCGAGCAGCAGGAGAAGGACGCCCGCGCGCGCCGCCCGTATGACGGCGGCGTTCTTTTTTTCTCTCCGCAAAAAGGCGGCGTGCCCGGCGGAGATCTGTTCGTTTTTCATATGTTCAGCTCCTTCCAAAGTTTTTCGAACCAGGCGGAAAAGCAAGGGGATTCCCGCCGTTCGAGCGGGGTCATGGCTTCAAATCCGATCTCGTGCAGCGCCACGGCGGTCGCGGGGCGCCTGCTCAGCACCAGGATGCGGTCTGCCAGAGAGATCGCCTCCGAAATGTCGTGCGTGACCAGCAGCGCCGTCTTTTTTTCTCCGCGAATGATGCCGTACACGTCGTTGCATACGGTCAGCCTCGTCTGATAATCGAGCGCGGAAAAGGGTTCGTCCAAGAGCAGGATCTCGGGGTCGGGCGCGAGGGTGCGGATGAGCGCGGCGCGCTGGCGCATGCCGCCCGACAGTTGGTCGGGATAATAGGATAAAAAATCGCCCAGCCCGTATTTTTTGGCGAGGGAGAGCGCCTTTTCTCTGTTTGCTTCCGTATTTTTTTTGCCGACCTCTAAAGGGAGGACGATGTTTTTGCGGATGGTGCGCCAAGGGAAGAGTTCGTCTTTTTGCAGCATGTAGCCGAACTTGCCCGCGCTTTCGCGTACCGGCCTGCCGCGCACGGCGATCTCTCCCGCGAAGGGAGAAAGCAGCCCCGCCGCGAGGGACAGCACGGTGGTCTTTCCGCAGCCGGAAGGGCCGATGACCGCCATAAATTCCCCTTCGCGCAGAGAAAAATCGAGCGATCTGACTGCGAGCGTCTCGCCTCCCTTGGTGTGATAGGCATAATATACGTTCTCGAATGAAAGGACGGGGGTATCGGGTGTTTCGTTCATGGTAAGATCCTCCTCCGCGCGCCGGTCGCGCCGGCGCGCGGCTTCGTCTGTATTTCAGCCGAACAGGCTGTCGTAGACGGCGGAGGAGTAGTCCGTGTTCACGAGATCGGCAAAATCTACCCGCCGTTCCAGTTCTCCCGCGTTTGCGATGATGTCCTGCAGGCGCCCGAAGGCATCCTCCGTCATCGTCATGTCCCGCTGCCAGGCGTCGACCGCCTTATAGCTGTCGAGGGAGACTTTGAGGGAGTCCTCGCCCGTGCCGTCGAAATAGGGGACGAGCAGCTTTGCTGCTTGGGCGCTGTCCGTCTCGATCGTATAGTCGATGCCCTTCATGATCGCGCGCAGAAAGCCTTCGATCGTCTCTTCGTGGTCGGCGATATAGTTTTCGCGGGCGATATAGCAGGTGTAGGGCACCTCGCCCGAAGCCTCTCCGACGGAAGCGACCACATATCCTTTGCCCTGCGCTTCGTATTCGGAGGCGACGGGCTCGAACATCGTGCAGTAGTCCGCCGTGCCCGATTCAAAGGCGGCGGTCATGTAGTTGAAGTTGATATCGTAATTCATCGTCACGTTTTGTCCGTCGAACAGTCCGTGTTCGTTGAGGATGTATTCAAAGGTCATTGCGGGCACGCCGCCCTTCCTGCCGGCGAGGATCTCTTTGCCCGTAAGGCTTTTTGTCCAGTCGAAGGCGTCCCTTTCGTCCGTGCGGGAGACGAGGAAAGAGCCGTCCCGTTTGGTCAGCTGTCCGAACACGGTGGGCACGTTGTTCGAGCCGCCGACCAGCACATACAGCGCCGCTTCGGGGCCGCAGAAGCCGATGTCGCAGCTGCCGGAAAGCACGGCTGCCATCACGGCGTCCGCGCCGCCGCCGTTGGTCAGTTCGACGGCGATGTTCTCCTCTTCAAAGTATCCGAGGGCGTCGGCGATGTACATGGGCGCATAAAAGACGGAGTGGGTCACTTCGTTTACGCGGACGGTTTTTATCCCGCCGTCCCCGCCCCTGCAGGCGGACAGCGGCAGGAGAAAAAAGAGGGAAGATAAAATTGCAATAAATAATTTTTTCATGCAGTTCTCCGATTTGAATTGGGATATACTACATCGTATGCGCAAGCGGAAAAATTTGACAGGATTTTTCATGTTTTTTCGTTGAACGGATTTGCCGTTCTTCTTTCATTTTTAATTGACAACGGCACGGCGAAGGAATATAATAGAAGCCTACAATTGCGGCATTTTACGGCGGACGAGGGTGAGGCTTGCCCTCCGCGGGAAAGGGCGCCCGAAGAAAGAGGAGAGAGCAACATGGAAATGCAGAAGACATACAATCCCAAAGATTTTGAGGACAGGCTTTATAAAGAATGGATGGAGAAGGGGTATTTCCGCGCGGAGGCAGATCCGTCCAAGATCCCGTTCACCATTGTCATTCCGCCCCCCAACATCACGGGGCAGCTTCATCTCGGGCACGCGCTTGACAATACCGTCATCGACGCGCTCATCCGCTTCAAGAGGATGCAGGGCTATGCCGCGCTGTATCTTCCCGGGTGCGACCATGCCTCCATCGCCACGGAAGTCAAGATCGTTGAGGAGATGAAAAAGGAAGGGCTGACCAAACAGGACGTAGGCAGGGAAGAGTTTTTGCGCCGCGCCTGGGCATGGAAAGACAAATACGGCGGCCGCATCGTCGAGCAGCTCAAAAAGATGGGCGTTTCGGCAGATTGGTCGCGCCTCGCCTTTACGATGGACGAGCGCTGCTCGAAAGCGGTGCGAGAAGTATTCGTCAATCTCTATGAAAAAGGGCTCATCTACCGGGGAGACCGCATCATCAACTGGTGCCCGAGCTGCAAGACGGCGCTCTCCGACGCGGAAGTGGAATACAGCGAGGACGCTTCCTTCTTTTGGCATCTGCGATATCCCGTCAAAGACAGCGACGAGTATATCGTCGTGGCGACCACCCGCCCCGAGACGATGCTCGGCGATACCGCCGTGGCGGTCAATCCCAAAGACGGGCGTTACGAGCACATGGTGGGAAAGACGCTCGTTTTGCCCCTCGTGGGCAGGGAGATCCCCGTCGTCGCGGACGAATATGTGGATATGGAGTTTGGTTCGGGCGCGGTCAAGATCACCCCTGCGCACGATCCGAACGAGTTTGAGGGGGGGCTGCGCCACGGGCTGGAGGTCATCCGCGTCATGAACGACGACGGCACGATGAACGAAAGCGCGGGGGAGTCGTACAACGGCATGGATCGCTTTGCCGCCCGCGAAAAGATCGTCGAGGATCTCAAGGCGTGCGGCGCGCTCGTCAAGATCGAGCCGCACGTACACAACGTCGGGCACTGTTATCGCTGTCACAGCACGGTCGAGCCTATCGTTTCCAAACAATGGTTCGTCCGCATGGCGCCTTTGGCAAAGCCCGCCATCGACGCGGTCGTGCGCAATAAGATCCACTTTACGCCCGAGCGTTTTTCCAAAATATATTATAACTGGATGGAAGGGATCAAGGATTGGTGCATTTCTCGCCAGCTTTGGTGGGGGCACCGCATCCCCGTCTGGTATTGTCAAGACTGCGGCGAGACGATCGTCGCCAAGGCGGATCCGAGTGAATGCCCGCATTGCCGCGGCAAAGATCTGAAACAGGACGAGGACGTGCTCGATACGTGGTTCTCTTCCGCCCTGTGGCCTTTCTCCACCCTCGGCTTTCCCGATAAGACCGCCGATTACGACTATTTTTATCCGACGGATGTGCTTTCCTGCGGGTATGACATCATCTTCTTCTGGGTCGCGCGCATGATCTTTTCCGGTATCGAGCATACGGGCAAGGTGCCTTTCCGCGACGTATTGCTGCACGGCATCGTGCGCGACGAGCAGGGCAGAAAGATGTCTAAATCCCTCGGCAACGGCATCGACCCGCTCGAAGTCATCGACGAATACGGCGCCGACTCTCTCCGCTTTGCGCTCATCTCGGGCGTGGCGCCCGGCAACGACAGCCGCTACAGCCGTTCAAAAGTGGAGGCGATGCGCAACTTTATGAACAAGCTGTGGAACGCTTCTCGCTTTGTCATCATGAACGCGGAAGGGGAGCAGGTGCCCGACATCAAGGGGGTGCGTTTAGGGGCGGCGGATAAGTGGATCGTCTCTCGCTTGGAAAGCTGTATCAGAGAAGTCACGCTGAATATGGGCAAGTTCGAGCTCGGCATCGCCGCGGGCGCGCTCTACGACTTTATTTGGAGCGATTTCTGCGACTGGTATATCGAATTGTCCAAGAGCGCCCTCTACGGCGAGGACGCGGAAAAGAAGCGCGGCGCGCTCGCGGTGCTCTGCTTTGTCCTCGAAAACGCGCTCAAATTGCTGCATCCCTTCGTGCCGTTCATCACGGAGGAGATCTATCGGAACCTGCCGAACACGTCGGGCAGCATCATGGTCGCAGAATTTCCGCGTTATAACGCAAGGCTCGCCTATAAAAAGGAAGCCAAAGCGTTTGAAGGGGTCATGGAGATCATCAAAGCGGTGCGCAACATGAAAACTTCCGTCAACTGTCCTCCTTCTAAAAAGGTGCGGCTGCTGCTTTCCGCGCAGAACAAGCGGATGATCGCGGCGAACGCAAACGCCGTCATGAAACTTGCCGGCGTCAGCGAGATCGGCTTTGTGGAGAACGCCTCCGGGATCGGGGAAAAGACGATGTCGCAGGTCATTGAAAATTATACGGTGTTCGTGCCGTTGGGCGAACTGGTTGACCTTGCCAAGGAAAAAGAGCGCCTGCAAAGCGAACTGGAGCGCATCGAAGGGGAGATCGCCCGTGCGGACAGTAAATTGCAGAACCGCGGGTTTGTGGAAAAGGCGCCCAAAAACCTCGTCGAAGGGGAGCGCGCCAAGCTGGAAAAGTTTATCGGCATGCGAGAAAAGATCGCCAAACAATTGCAAGAACTGTAAAATGAAAAAACGGCTCCGCGGAGCCGTTTTTTTGTATCCCAAGACCCGCGGACGACCCGCCGGTTTTGGGATACAATAAAAAAACTACCCGAACCCACTGCTGCGTAATAGTGGTGTTCGGATAGTTCCCGTTTGGTGGAGTAGGCGAGAGTTGAACTCGCGTCTTACCGGATCGTCAAAGGGGTTTCTACACGCTTATGCCGCAATGATCTTACGGGGCATTTCTTTGCGGCCGAA
>CALVHS010000059.1 GCA_944328665.1 uncultured Clostridia bacterium
TGGCTTCCCCCCGGGGGGAAGCTGTCACGAAGTGACTGATGAGGGGGCATCTTAATTTATTTTCAACAGGGCTCCCAAAAAGTATCGAAGAACTTTTTGGGAATCAACGCCTCATCCGTCAGCCGCTGCGGGCGGCTGCCACCTTCCCCTACGCGGGGAAGGCTATAATAGTGACCCCTCAATTTTTTTTCATCTTCATAAAGGTATCCGACAAGATCTTTTTGAGCGCGCGCAGCACGCCGCCCTCGTCGTTGGAGGGCACCGTCTTGCCGATCAGCTTTTTCAGCCCCGCAAAGGCGTTTTCCGTCACATAAGAATGGTCGCACGCGAGCAGCATCTCGTAGTCGTTCATATGGTCGCCGAAGGCGGCGCATTCCGAGCGGGGGATGCCGAATTTATTTTGGACGATGCCGAGGGCGATCCCCTTGTTGACGCCCTCCGCCGAGATGTCCAGCCAGTCCGCGCCCGATTGGATGACCCGCAGCCCGCAAAGTTTTTCGGGCAGGATGTGCATGCTGTTATTTTCCGGCCCCTGCCTGTCGTAGACGGCGATCTTGCAGATGTCCGCTTTTTTGGCGACGCCCTCCAGCATCCTGTGCGCGCTGTTGAGGTAGGACGCCTCCACATACGAGACAAAGGGCTGCACGTCGTCCTCGTAATAGGCGCAGTCGGGCGTACAGAGCAGGGGATAGACGCCGCCCGCCTTGAGCGGCGCGATCTCTTTGAGGGCGCGCCTCGTCTGCTCGGCGCCGAGGGTGCGGCTGAAAAAGATCTCTCCCCGCCAGGCGCACAGCGCGCCGTTTTCGGCGATAAAGACGATCTTGTCCCGCACGGGTGCGAACATTTTTTCCAGGGAGACGAGCTGCCTGCCGCTCGCCGCGCAAAAATAGATGCCTTGTTCGTACAGCTTTTCGATGAGCGGAAAGATCTCGTGCGGCAGCCTCCCCGCAGAGTCGAGCAGGGTGCCGTCAAGATCGCTCGCTGCCAGTCTGATCATGGCGATCCTCACATACAGAAAGGGGTTTACATCAGGGGGGCAAAGACGCGCAGGACGGAGCGGTAGATCCTGCGCAGCAGCGTCGTCTTGCTCCGCTCCTCGTTCATCCGTTCGCTCTGCGCGCAGACTTTCAGGTAATCTTCGTACAGATCGCCTGCGATCTTCTCGTCAAAGAACATGATGTTGCATTCGCAATGCAGGTAAAAACTGCGGAAGTCCATGTTGGAAGAGCCGATGATGCATGCTTCTCCGTCGCTGACGATGCTCTTGGCGTGGATGAAGCCGGGCGTGTAGCGGTAGATGCCGATCCCTTCTTTGATAAGGGGGGTGTAAAACGCCTTTGTCACGGCGTAGACGTATTTTTTGTCGGGGATGCGCGGCACGGTGATGCGCACATCCACGCCGGAATGCGCCGCCGTGATCAGCGCCTTTTTCATCTGATCGTCCAAGATCAGGTAGGGCGTATTGATATAAACGTACTTTTTGGCGTTATAGATGACGCGCAGGTACAGCGACTCGCAGATGTTGTGGCTGCCGTCGAAGGGAGAATCGGAAAAGGGAAGGCAGACGATATCGCCCGCAGGGCAGGGGGAGAGGAATTTTTCGTAATTCTCTTCCGCGGCGCCGTCCTCCGAATTTTTCAGCTCCCAAAGCTGTAAAAACATGGCGGAAAAATTCTGCGCCGCCCTGCCGCGCACCATGACGCCCGTGTCCTTCCAATGCCCGTGCAGTTCGATCTCGTTCGTGTATTCGTCGGCGATGTTGATGCCGCCCGTGAACGCCGTGATCCCGTCGATGACGGCGATCTTTCTGTGCGTGCGGTTGTTCTGCGCCACGTCCAAAACGGGGCGGAAACGGTTGAAACAGAGGCAGCGGATGCCTTCTTTTTCCAGCCGCTGCGCAAAGTCGGAGGGGATCCCTAGCAGCGAGCCGATGTCATCGTAGATGACGCGCACGTCCACGCCTTCTGCCGCCTTTTGTTTGAGGATGGCATGTACCCGCCCCCAAAATTTCCCTTCCGAGATGACAAAGTATTCGAGGAAAATGAATTTTTTCGCCGCGGAGAGCTCCTTTTCCAGCTGCGCGCCGTATTCCTCGCCCGTGGCAAAATATTTGTATTCGTAGCAGTCGCTGGCGGGCATGGCGCTCTCTTTGCGGATAAATTCCGCGCATTGCAGGGCAAACCCGCCCTTTTCGAGCAGCTTCTTTTCCGCCTCGGGCTGCCGCTTGTACATCTTGACGATCTCGGGGAGTTCGTGCATCAGCCGCTGTTTGAGTTTGCGGCGGGGATTTTTTTTGCGGCGGAAGATGAGATAGAGGAAGGCGCCCACGGGCGGCAGCAGCAGGATGGGCACGATCCAGGCGATCTTGTATTCCGCCCCCATTTCCGAATTGATGATGTACAGCACGAGGATAATGTCGATGATCTCCAAGACGATGCTGACGTACGTCCCCACGCGCGGAAATTGCAAGGAAAGCCAAATGAGCGTCGCGGGAACGATGGCGATCTCCAATAAAAGAAGGAGCGCCACGACAAAGAATTTACTGGAAAGCAGTTTGAAAAATTTTCGCATAGTCAAAAAAGGAAGCGCCGCCGGGAGGGCGGCGCCTGTTTTACATAAGATCCAAGACCGAGGCGCTGACGCGGCCGTCCCGTTCCAGCACTTCGGCTTTGGCGGCAAAGAGGGACGCGATCGCTTCCGCGGGCTGCTCGGCGGCGAGCAGCGGAGAAAGCTCCACCGCCTTGTTGACGAGCAGGTTGATCGCCGCGGCGCTCTGGATGCTGTCGTTGGAGACGCCCGTCAGGGTGAGGCGCTTGTCCAGCGCTGCCTTCAGATGCACGCTCAGTTCCGGAAATTCCATCCCCGCAAAGACGACTTTGCCGCGCGCGGCGGTGATGCGGAAGGGAAGTTCGGGCGAGATACCGTTGAAGGAGGTATAGACGCAGCCTTCCGCCATCCGCCCGCCCGTGATCTCGTTGAGCTCGCCGATCAGATCGTCGTCCGCTTTCAGCGTGTAATAAACGCCGCATTTGGCTGCGACGGCGAGCCGTTCTTCGTCCTTGTCGATGAGGATGGGCACCGCCTGGCGGTAGATGAGCAGCTGCGAGAGGATGTTGCCCGACTCTCCCGCGCCGAGGACGGCGACGTGCGTGCCCTTCGGCACGTCCAGCTTATTGACGATGTTGTCGCAGTGGGACAAGATGCCCGCGTACAGGGCGGTGATATCCGTCACGGAGGGCGGCAGGGGGGTCAAAGATCCTTCTTCCGCCACGACGAAATCGCGCAGGAAGCCGTCCCTGCCCATGCCGGCGACTTTGGGGAAAAGGCAGCCTGTAAAATTCCCTCTGCGGCATTCGGCGCATTCTCCGCAGGGCGAAATGCCGTTGAGAAAGACGCGCGTGTTTTTTTCGACCTTTACGCAGTCGCTTCCCGTCTCCGCGACGATGCCGACGGCGTACATGCCTGGCACGAGCGGATAGCGCACTCCCGCGGCGCCCGTATAGGCGCGCACTTCGGGATAGCCGAGCAGGACTTTGGTGATCTTGACCTTTGCCTGCGTGGGAGAAGCGATGGCGTCCGGCCGTTCTTCTTCCGCGAAGATCTTCGGGGAGAGCAGCTTCCAGACTTTCATGGTTCCCTCTTCAAAATAGATTATAAGTCCATTATAAAGCAAACAGCCCGATTTTGCAAGCGATTTATGCACAAAAAACCGCGCGGAAGGCGTGACGAGCGGCCCGTTCGGGGATTTGTGCCAAAAAAATTTCATATGCGCCCGCATATCGATTGACTTGCGCGGCAAAATGATATATAATAAATCGGAATCTTAAAGAAAGTTCACATAGAGAGGTGTAAGCATGAGATCTAATATACATCCCGATTATCACGAGGTCACCGTGACGTGTGCCTGCGGCGCCACGTTCAAGACGGGCACCACGAAGAAGGGCGACGTCATGAAGGTGGATATTTGCAGCAAATGCCACCCTTTTTTCACGGGCAGGCAGAAGCTGGTTGATACAGGCGGCAGAGTCGATAAGTTCAAAAAAAGATACGGAATTTAGTTTTTTGCGTTTTTCAGCTCTAAGTGCTTGCTTGGGGCTGATTTTCTTTTTTTGAGGGCAAGAACGGCATACGCCATACATTTTAAGGGACGCACATGGGTAAAAAGAAGGACAAAAAGAAGGACAATCGCACTTATATCGGCGGGCAGGCCGTTCTCGAAGGGGTCATGATGCGCGGCAAGACGGCGTACGCCACCGCCGTGCGCGACCCGGAAGGGAATATCCAGGTGGAAAGCCGCCGCCTGCATCTCTCCCGCGGGCGCAGGATCGCGGGCAAGATCCCCATCGTGCGGGGCGTCATCAGCTTCGTCTCTTCGCTGGTCACGGGTTCCAAGATCCTCATGCGCAGCGCGGAGGTGTACGGCGACGAGGGAGAGCCGAGCAAGTTCGAAAAATGGTGCGAAGAGAAGCTGCATCTCGATCTCATGGCGGCAGCCTCCTTTATCGCCACCCTTTTGGGGATCGTTTTGGCGGTGGGGCTGTTCATCGTCCTGCCCATGGTGCTCGTCAATTTGCTCGCCGATACGGGCAGCTGGCTGCCTCCGCGCAGCATCGGCTATAACCTGATGCAGGGGCTGTTTCGCCTCATCATCTTTGTCCTGTATATCGTCATCATCTCCGCGATGCGGGATATCCGCCGCGTCTTTATGTATCACGGCGCCGAGCATAAGACGATCACCTGCTTTGAAAGGGGGATGGAGTTGACCCCCGCCAACGCCAAGACATGTTCGCGCATCCACGACCGCTGCGGCACGACCTTTTTGTTCCTCGTCATGGCGATCAGCATCATCGTCTTTTCCGTCGTCAATTGGGTGTGCGACACCTATTTGGGGATCTTCGATTACGGCAAGGTGTTGAATTTTCTCATCGAGTTCGCCATCAAGATCTTGTTCCTGCCGATCGTGGCGGGCATCTCTTATGAGGTCTTGAAGCTGCTCTCCAAGTCGCAGAGCAAGATCCTGTTGCCGATCAAGGCGCCCGGGTTTGCCCTGCAAAAGCTGACCACGCGCGAGCCGGGCGAGGATATGCTGGAAGTCGCCATCGCGGCGTTCAAAAAAGTATACGAAATGGACGCGGACGAGACTGTCCCCGAAACGGATTTTGTCGTCTCACGCACGGTCAAAAAATATACGGAAGAACTGAAAGCCTATTTTGCGGAAGAGGGGATAGACGTAAGCGATGCGGAATGGCTGATCGCGGAAAAAACGGGCGTGCCCCGCAGCGAGTTGGCGTCCTCCGACAAGATGCTCCTGCCCAGCCGCATCCGCGCGATGGACGAGATCGCCGGCGTGCGCGTCTCGACGGGCAAGCCTCTCTGGTATATCCTCGGCTCCGCCGAATTTTACGGGTATGAGATCAAAGTGGACGAGCGCGTCCTCATCCCCCGCCCGGAGACGGAACTTTTGACGGAGATGGCGATCCGCTCCCTCGAGGAGGGAGACAAAGTGCTCGATCTGTGTACGGGCAGCGGCTGTATCGCCGTGGCGGTCGCCAAAGAAGCGGCAAAGCTCGGCAAGGGCGTCACCGTCACCGCCGCGGACAACAGCGCGGGGGCGATCACCGTCGCGCAGATCAACGCCAAGGCCAACGGCGCCGATATCAAATTCGTGCAGAGCGACCTGTTGGCGAACGTGCGCGGCAAATTCAACGTCATCGTCTGCAACCCGCCCTATATCAAGCGCGGGGATATCCCGTCGCTGCAGCGCGAGATCCGCGAACATGAGCCGCTCTCCGCATTGGACGGAGGGGAGGATGGTCTGGATTTTTACAGACGTCTCGCAAAAGAGGCGCCGAAAAAGCTTGTGCGCGGCGGTACGTTGTTGATGGAATGCGGCGCGGGGCAGGCGCAGGAGATCGTCAAGCTGTTCAATAAATTCGACTATACCATCATTTCCCGCGATTATAACGACGTGGAGCGGTTCGTGAGGGCGGTTTTATAAATCTTACCTCTGCCGTCGAGCGAGGAGTTATGCTGAAAAAACTCGAAGCCATTTTGGAAAAATACAATAAACTCTCCGAGGAGATGGCAGACCCTGCCGTCATCGCGCAGCCGGAAAAGTGGACGCAATGCGCCAAAGAACACGCCGAACTTGCCGGCGCCGCCGAAAAGTATCTCGAATACAAGAGGACGGAGCGGGAGATGGAGGAGGACTTTGCCGCGGCGGAAGCGGAAGAGGAGCGCGAACTGAAAGAGATGCTGACGCAGGAGGGATATGCCTGTAAAGACAGGCTCGCCGCCATCCGGGACGAGCTGCGCATCCTGCTTTTGCCCAAAGACAAAAATGACGACAGGAGCGTCGTCATGGAGATCCGCGGCGGGGCGGGCGGCGACGAAGCGAGCCTCTTTGCGGCGGATCTATACGCCATGTACTGCCGTTATGCGGAATCCATGCGCTGGAAAACGGAGATCGTCGACGTCAGCGAGACGGAACTGGGCGGCATGAAGGAAGTCGTCTTTACCGTCGCAGGCAAGGGCGTGTACAGCAAATTGAAATATGAAAGCGGCGTCCACCGCGTGCAGCGGGTGCCCGAGACGGAATCGCAGGGCAGGGTGCATACGTCCACCGTCACCGTCGCCGTGCTGCCGGAGCCGGAGGACGTCGAGGTGGAGATCAACGAAAAAGACCTCAAGATCGATACGTACCGTTCGGGCGGCGCGGGCGGGCAGCACATCAACAAAACGGAAAGCTGCATCCGCATCACCCACCTTCCCACGGGCATCGTCGTCACCTGCCAGGACGAGCGTTCGCAGATCAAAAACAGGGAAAAGGCGATGAAGGTGCTGAAAAGCCGCCTCTATGATCATTATAATTCGAAGTATCAGAGCGACTATGCCGAAAACCGCAAAAGCCAGGTGGGAACGGGCGACAGAAGCGAACGCATCCGCACCTATAACTTTCCGCAGAACCGCGTGACCGATCACCGCATCGGGTTGACGCTTTACGCCCTCGATTCGTTCATGATGGGTGACATCGGGGAGATGCTCGAAGGGCTCGCCATCGCCGACCGCGAGGCGAAGCTGTCTTCCGAAGAGGAGCTTTCCTGAGGGCGTGCCCGCGCTGCGCGGGCGCCGGGTGAACATGAAAATTTTTTACGAGGTATCAATATATGTGCACGACAAAGAGAATTTCTTCCATTTCTCCCTCTTTGACACTCGCCATCACCGCCAAAGCCAAGGCGATGAAGGCGGAAGGAAAGTCCGTCATCGGGTTCGGCGCGGGAGAGCCCGATTTCAATACCCCGCAGCACATCATCGATGCGGCGAAGGAAGCTCTCGATAAAGGATACACAAAATATACCCCCTCGTCCGGGCTTCCCGCGCTGCGCGGCCGCATTGCGGAAAAGTTCAAGGCGGAGCAGGGGCTCGATTACGCCCTTTCGCAGATCATCGTCTCTTCGGGCGCAAAGCATTCCATCTTTAACGCCATGTTCGCCCTCGTGGAAGAGGGAGATGAAGTCATCATTCCCGCGCCGTATTGGCTGACCTATCCGGAAGTGGTCAAAGTATGCGGCGGCAAGAGCGTCTTTGTGGAAGGCAGGAAGGAAAATCACTTCAAGATCGACCCTTCCGACTTCAAAAGGGCAATTACGCCCAAGACAAAGATGCTCATCTTCAATTCGCCCTCCAACCCCACGGGCGCGGTTTATACCGAAGAAGAGATCCGCGCCCTCGCCGCCGTCGCCGAGGAGGCGGGCATCTGGGTGCTTTCGGACGAAATTTATTCCAAATTGATCTATGACGGGGTGCGCCACTTTTCCATCGCCCGCGCGAGCGAATATATGAAGGAGCATACCGTCGTTGTGGACGGCGTCTCCAAGACGTATGCGATGACGGGCTGGCGCATCGGCTGGCTGGCGGCGCCGGCGGAGGTCGCCAAGGCGATCGATTCTTTCCAGAGCCATGCGACCAGCAATCCTTCCTCCATCTCGCAGTATGCGGCGCTCGCCGCCCTCAACGGCAGCGAAGAAGAACTCGTCAGGATGCGCGGCATCTTCAACGACAGGCGCAAATTCATGATCGAGCGCATCCGCAGGATCGAGGGGATGGACTGCATCGAGCCGGACGGCGCTTTCTATATGATGCTCATCGTGGACAAACTGTACGGCAAGCGCTACAACGGCAGGAAGATCAACGGCTCGCTGGACATCGCGGACATGCTCCTCGAAAAGGGGGTCGCGGTGGTGCCCGGCATCGCTTTCGGAGACGACGAATGCGTGCGCCTCTCTTATGCCATTTCCAAGGAGGATATCGCCGAGGGGCTGGATCGGATCGAGGCGTTCGCCAAGGAGGTCTTTTGATTTGATCTATTTCGACAAGAGCAAAAATCTCCTCGAAGAGGACAAATATCACTACGAATTGCAGGACGTGAAGGAGCCGGAACTCTTCCGCGACCTCTATCCGTACGACGAGATCCCCAAGGTCGTCTTTAATTACCGCCATGTGCCGATGGATATGCCCGCGGAGATCTGGATCACGGACACGACCTTCCGCGACGGGCAGCAGTCCACCTCTCCCTTCACCGTCCGGCAGATCGTCGAACTCTACAAGCTGATGGCGCGCCTTGGCGGCAAAAAGGGGATCGTGCGGCAGAGCGAGTTTTTTCTGTACAGCGAAAAGGATCGCCGTGCCCTCGAGGAGTGCAAGGCGCTCGGCCTTCCTTTTCCCGAGATCACGACGTGGATCCGCGCCAACGAAAAAGATTTTGAACTGGTCAAGGAGGCGGGCGTCGCGGAGACGGGCATCCTCGTCAGTTGTTCGGACTATCACATCTTCAAAAAGATGAACCTCACCCGCGCGCAGGCGATGGACAAGTATCTCGGCATCGTCAAGAGCGCGCTCTCTTACGGCATCCGTCCGCGCTGCCACTTCGAGGACATCACCCGCGCCGATTTTTACGGCTTTGTGGTGCCCTTTGCCAACGAATTGATGAAACTTTCCCGCGAAAGCGGCATTCCCGTCAAGATCCGCATGTGCGATACGATGGGCTTCGGCGTCAACTATCCGGGGACGTCTCTGCCGCGCAGCGTGCAGGGCATCGTCTATGGGCTGCACCACCATGCGGAGGTGCCGAGCGCTATGCTCGAGTGGCACGGCCACAACGACTTTTATAAGGTCGTCGCCAATGCGGCGACGGCGTGGTTGTACGGGGCGAGCGCGGTCAACTGCTCTCTGCTCGGCATCGGCGAGCGCACGGGCAACTGCCCGCTCGAGGCGATGGCGATCGAATATGCCTCCCTGCGCGGTACGGACGACGGGATGGATCTGACTGCCGTCACCGATATCGCCAGCTATTTCGAGAGCGAGATCGGCTACATCATCCCGTACAATACTCCCTTTGTGGGCAGGGCGTTCAACGCGACCCGCGCGGGCATCCATGCGGACGGTATGCTCAAAGATCCCGAGATCTACAACATCTTCGACACCGCCAAGATCCTCAACCGCCCCGCGCGCGTCTCCATCAACAATGCGAGCGGGCTGGCGGGCATCGCGTATTGGATCAACGACTATTATTATCTGCCCGACGAGCATAAGATCGACAAGCGCGACGGCCTCGTGACGAAGATGAAGGAGATCATCGACGCAGAGTACGCCGCGGGCAGGAACGGCATTTGGGGGGACGACGAGTTGGATAACATCATCCGCCAGCTCGATCATGACCGCCACAGAGAATTTGTCGCCTTCGGCAGGGTGAAAAAAGAGAACAAATGACGTTCTTTTCCTCCGCTGCGGCGGCGGACGGCAAATTTTCAAAAAATTATCCGAAAAATTTTCAAAAACCTATTGAAAGAATCGAAAAAATAGTTTAAAATAGAAGCACCAAGAAAATTTGACGGAGGTTTCCATGATCAAAGTAATTTATGGGCCCAAAGGCACAGGCAAGACGAAAATCATCATCGACGAGGCAAACAAAAAAGTCGCGTCCGCGAAGGGGCACATGATCTTTATCACCAACACCAAGCGATATATGTACGACCTGCACAGAGATGTCCGCGTGATCGATACCTCTGATTATGACATTGCGGGGGAAGAGGCGCTGATCGGTTTCATCAAAGGGGCCGTTGCCGCCAACAACGACAACGAATATCTCTTTATCGACGGGGCGGCGCGCATCGCGGGGAAGGAGATCAAGGACATGGCGGCGTTCTATTATATGCTCGACAAGTTGTCCGCGACCAACGACCTTTCCATCTATGTGACTTGCAGCTGTTCGGAAGAGGAGCTGCCCGACTTTGTGAAAAAGTACATTTAAGGTCATCGTCTGCGCCCTCCCTCGCCGCGGGGGAGGGCGCAGGATTTAGCTGCGTATTTCCGCCTCGCCCGCAGGGCGCAGGCGGTATCGGCACGGAAATTTTTCCGCAGGAGGAAGAGACATGAAATTTATCAGCACCAGAGGGAAAGAGACGGCGACGGGCGCACAGGCGATCGCCCGCGGCATCGCGTCCGACGGCGGATTGTTCGTGCCGGAGTTTTTTCCCGCCGTCACGCAGGAAGAGATGGAGGGGATGCTCTCCATGAACTACGCCGAGCGCGCCGCTTTGGTGCTCGGCAAATATTTGGACGAGTACGATCCCGCGGGGCTGAAGGCCGCCTGCGAAAAGGCGTACGGCCAATTCGAGGAGGGGGACGCTGCCCCTCTCGTCAAGATCGACGGCTCTTTATATATGCTCGAGCTGTTCCACGGCCCGACGTGCGCCTTTAAAGATCTGGCGCTCACCTTGCTTCCTTATTTGCTGCGCACGGGATGCGACATGGCGGGCATCCGAGAGGATATCCTCATCCTCGTGGCGACCAGCGGCGATACGGGCAAAGCGGCGTTGGAAGGGTTCAAGGATGCGCCCGGCGTCAAGATCCAGGTGTTTTATCCGAACGACGGCGTCAGCAAGATGCAAAAATTGCAGATGGCGACGCAGGAGGGGAGCAACGTCGACGTCGTCGCCGTGCGCAGCAATTTCGACGATTGTCAGAGCGCGGTCAAGGAGATCTTCACGAGCGAAGCGTGCAAGGCGGAACTCAAAGAGCGGGGCTACATCCTGTCTTCGGCAAATTCCATCAACTTCGGCAGGCTCGCGCCCCAGATCGCCTATTATTTTTCGGCGTATCTCGACCTCGTCTCGTCCGGGCAGATCGGCATGGGGGACAAAGTCAACTTTTCCGTGCCGACGGGCAACTTCGGCAATATCTTGGCGGCGTATTACGCGATGCGCATGGGGCTGCCCGTGGGCAAACTGCTGTGCGCGTCCAACAAAAACAATATCCTCACCGACTTTTTCCGTACGGGCGTGTACGACAGGCGGCGCGAGTTTTATAAAACGATGTCCCCCTCGATGGATATCCTCATTTCAAGCAATCTCGAACGGCTGCTCTTCGAGCTGTGCGGCAGGGACGCCGCGCTTGTCGCGCAGAGGATGGAAAGGCTGCGGGAGGAGGGGGTATACGAGATCGGCGGCGAAGAAAAGGAAGAGCTCGCCTCCCTCTTTTTTGCCGATTGGTGCGGCGAGGACGAGACGGTGGAAACGATCTACGAGTTCTTTGAAGAATATCAGTATCCGATGGACACGCACACCGCCTGCGCCATGTATGCCGCCGCCGATTACAGGGAAAAGAAGAAGGATGCCGACACGCCGATGGTGGTCGTCTCCACGGCGAGCCCGTATAAATTCCCGCAGGACGTCATGTACGCGATCACGGGGAACGACATCAAAGACAGCTTCAAGGCGATCAAGCATTTGAACCTTGCGACCGCGATGAAAGTGCCCAAAAGCCTTTCTTCCCTGCGGGACAAAAAGCCGCGCTTCGATGCGGTGGCCGACAAGGGCGCGCTTTATGCGCAGGTGCTGCGCTTTGCGGAAAAAAAGTAAAAAACGGCATGCCTCTCGCGTTTGGCGGGGGAAATAAGACGTCCGACGGGCGTCTTTTTTTTATTTGCGGCGGTTTTCGATCCTGTTTTTGCCTTTGACGGTCAATGATCGGTGAAAAAAGCGTCGAATTTGGTGAATTTTGACAGCCAAAGGGGATCAGTCGTTTGCTTTTTCCCTGCGGTTGTGTTATACTTATTCATGCTGAAGATCCTCTGCGGAAGGAGGCGGAACGCCATGCCGGAAACGGAAAAGAAAAAACTTTTTTCAGCCGTGCAGCCGAGCGGTGCGGTCACCGTCGGCAATTACATCGGCGCGATCAAAAATTTTGCCGCCTTGCAGGGCGAATATGACTGCATCTACGCCGTTGCCGACCTGCACGCGATCACCGTGCGGCAGGAACCCGCGGCGCTGCGCAGGAACACGCTCGAGTTGATGGCGCTCTTTCTTGCTTGCGGCATCGACCCGCAAAAGTGCATCCTCTTCGTGCAGTCGCACGTGCCCGCGCACTGCGAACTGACTTGGGTGCTCAATACCGTCACCTATCCGGGCGAACTTTCGCGCATGACCCAGTTCAAAGACAAGAGCGCCAAACATGCCGACAACGTCAATATGGGGCTGATGGATTATCCCGTGTTGATGGTCGCGGACATCCTCTTATATCAGGCGGCGCTCGTGCCCGTCGGCGCCGATCAAAAACAGCATCTCGAACTGACGCGCGATCTGGCGGTGCGCTTCAATAACCGCTACGGCGAGACATTCACCGTGCCCGATGCGTATATCCCCTCGGGCAGCGGCGCCAAGATCATGAGCCTTGCCGATCCTACCCGCAAGATGAGCAAATCGGACGAAAATCCGAACGCTTACATCACCATGTCGGACGACCGCGATACCATCATCCGCAAGTGCAAGCGCGCCGTGACGGACAGCGGCAGCGAGGTGCGCGTCTCCGAAGAGAAGCCGGGCATCTCCAACCTCATCGCCATTTACGGCGCTTTTACGGGCAAGACGGCGGCGGAGACGGAGCGGGAATTCGAGGGCAAGGGATACGGCGACTTCAAGATCGCCGTGGGCGAGGCGGTCGCCGATGCCCTGGCGCCCGTACAGGCGGAAAAGGCGCGCCTGCTCAAAGACAAGGCATACCTCAACGAGATCATGCGCCAAGGGGCGGAAAACGCCGCCCGCCTTGCCCGCAGGACGCTTTCCAAGGTGTACCGCAAAGTCGGCTTTTATCGGGGGGAATAGAGATGTTCGGATATATTCAGCCGGACATCCCGTATCTGTATGTCAAGGACGGCATGCTCTACAAGGCGCTGTACTGCGGTCTGTGTAAGAGCATCGGCGGCTGCTGCGGACAGCGGGCGCGCTTTGCTCTTTCCTATGACATGACATTTTTGTCCGCACTCTTGCACAACATATCGGATAAGGACGTCAGGGTGGAAGGCCGCCGCTGCGCGGTGCATCCCTTCATCAAGAGGCCGATCGCCGAGGACGACGAGATCACGCAGACGGTCGCCTGCCTCAATACCATCCTCACGTACCACAAACTTTCGGACGATGTCGAGGACGAGCATAAAGGGAGGGCGTCGCGCGCCTTTTTCAAGAGCGGATACCGCAAGGCGGTGCGCCTGCATCCGCGGGCGGCTGCCATCGTCGAAAAGCGGATGAAGGAGCTCGCCGCGTTGGAGAAAAAGCATTGCGCCAGCCTCGACATGGCGGCAGATCCCTTCGGGCTGATGATCGCCGAACTCTCCGACTATTGCCTCAAAGAGGTGGCGACCGAACACACCCGCTCCCTCTTTTACGCGATCGGCAAGTGGGTATACCTCATCGACGCGCTCGACGATTACGACAAGGATATCAAAAAGAAAAATTATAACCCCTTCTTTTGTGCCTTTCGCGAGCCGACGAAGGAACAGATGTTGGAAAAGAACGGGGAAGAGGTGGACTTCGTTTTCAAGAGCGTCTTTGCCGAGTGCGAGGAGAGCCTGAAAAACATCCGCTTCTATTTCAATCACGACCTTACGGACAATATCATCCGGCGGGGCATGCCCGCGGCGACGAAGCGTGTCCGTTGCGGCTGCCATAAAAAGGTCAAGCCGACAAAAATCAAACTCAGATAAGGCGTTTGACGGAGAAAAGGCATGAATAAAAACCAATACGATCTTTTGGGCGTCACGGAAGAGATGACCGATGAACAGATCGCGGAAAAGTACGAACAGCTCAAAAAGAAATATTCGGAAGAGCGCTTTTTAGAGGGCGAGGCGGGCAACGAGGCCGCCAAGATGCTCAACAGGATCGACGTCGCCTACAACGAGATCATGACCGAGCGCCGCGAAAGCCGTTCGGCGGGCGGGGATAATTCTTCCTACACAAAAGTGGACGCCCTCATCCGCGAAGGGAAATTCGCCGAAGCGCAGGCGGCGCTGGACGAGTTCAACGAGCGCCCCGCCGAGTGGCATTACCTGCAATCGGTGGTGTTCTACCGCAAAAACTGGATGAACGAGAGCAAAAAACAGCTTGAGATCGCCATCCAGATGGATGCTTCCAACGAAAAGTACAAGACTGCCTATCAAAAGCTGAAGGAAAAGATCGAGTACGACAAAAAAAAGGCGGAAACGCCGCAGCAGAACGGTTATGCCGGGGGCGGACAGGCGAACGGCGCGCCCGCGGACGATTACGACCAACCGCAGATGGGAGGCAGCAGCGGGCTGTGCGAGCAGTGTGCGACCTGCTGTGCCTGCAACATGCTGCTGAACTGCTGCATGAACGCCTGCTGCGGTTGCAGATAAGCGCTTTTTGCGAGTATCCGTTTTGTTTGTATGAAAAAGAGATCCTTTCAGATCGCTCTTTCCGCCTTGTCCTGTGCGCTGGCGACGGTGTTCATGGCGGTCGGGCTGAACGTGTCGTTTCTGTTCATCACCGGGTACATTTTTGCCGGAATCGCTCTCATGTTGCCGCTTGCCGAAGATTTCCGTGCGGGCGGCTTTTTGGCGTTTGCGGCGACGGCGCTGCTCTGCCTGCCCTTCGGCGGCATCGCTTACTTTTACAAACTGTTTCCGTTCATCGCTTTTTTCGGGCTGCATCCGCTCGTCAATTCGCTGCAGCGTAAATATAAGATCCGCCGCTGGGTCGCGTGGGCGGTCAAAGCCGTTTGGTTTGACGGCATGCTCTGCGCCGCATGGGCGCTCTTTTCCGAACTGTTTACGCTGCCCTTTGCCTGGATGGAAGATTGGATCTACCTCATCCTGATCGTCGGCGGGGCCGTCGTCTTTTTGCCTTATGACTGGTTGATGATGCGCGCACAGGGGCTGGTCGATCATTATGTGGCAAAGGCGGGGCGCAGGCCTCCGCGCGGCAAGCCGCCGCAGGCAAGCGGCGTACGCGACGACCTCGGCGATGTGTTCGGGGAGGACGCTTCCGCCGGCGGGGCGGACGGCGCAGACGGGCAGGAAGGCGGCGAACAAGACCGATAAGTTTTTTGAGAAGTGGGAGAAGATCGTGGAAAGAGTCATCACGGAAAAGAATCATGAATTTACGGGAACGGTCGAATCTTTCGGTTCCAACGGAGAGGGGATCGTTCATAGGGGCGAAACGGTGTTTTTCGCCCCGTTTACCGTCGTCGGCGAAAAGGCAAGGTTCAAGGCGCTCAAAGTAAAGGGCCGCATCGGCTATGCCAAGCCGTTGGAAATTTTGACGCCCGCGGATGAACGGGTGCGCGCGCGCTGTCCCGTCTTTACCAAATGCGGCGGCTGTCAGCTGCAGCATCTGCGCTACAGCGCCCAACTCAAGCTCAAGGCCAAGACGGTGCAGGACGCGCTGTATAAGATCGCGGGCATTTCTTGCAAAGTACCTTTGACTGTCAAAAGCGAAAACCAATTCGAGTACCGCAATAAATTGCAGCTTCCTGTCGGTTTGGACACGAAAGGAGAGACCGTGATCGGTTTTTATGCCGAACGCAGTCACCGCATCGTGCCTGTCAGCCATTGCCCCATCCATCCGTCTTGGGCGGAGGATATCATTTCCGTATTTAAAAAATACATCCAAAAATACAATGTGCGAGGCTATGACGAGGCGTCCCGCCGCGGCACTCTCCGCCACATCGTCGTCAGAGAGGTGGAGGGGGCTTTTATCGTCACCGTCGTCACGCGCGGGGAGGCGCTTCCCGCCAAGGAGGCGCTTGCCGCCATGCTCGCCGAAAAATTCAACCGCTTTGCCCTGTGGCAGAACGTCAACGATAAGGACACGAACGTCATTTTCGGCGACAAATTCGAGCTGGTCGCGGGAGAGGAGCGGTTTTCCGCCAGCGAGTGCGGCATTCGCTATGAAGCGGGGCCGAATACCTTTTTACAGGTCAATCCGGGGGTGTGCCGCAAGCTGTATGACCGCGCGGCGCGCTGTGCGGCGCAGAGCGGCGCGGAGACGGCGATCGACGCTTACAGCGGCGGCGGATTGCTTACGGCGATGCTCGCAAGATCCGTCGGCAAAGCATACGGCATCGAAGTGGTGCGCGAAGCGAGCGAGTGTGCCGACGCCCTGCGCGCCATGAACAAGTTGGAAGGGCGCATGGTCAATATATGCGGCAGGGTGGAAGAGGTGCTGCCCTCCCTGTTGCAAAGCCTGGATGCGCAAAAGACGTTTTTGCTCGTCGACCCGCCCCGTAAGGGGGTAGACCGCGCCGTCATACGTGCCATCCTCGATTCCGGCATCCGCCATGTGGCGATGATCTCCTGCAATCCGTCTACGATGGCGCGCGACGCGGGGATCTTGACGGGCGCCCTCATCGAAGAGGGGAACGAACTCAAAAAGAACTCCGCGTACACGGCGGAAGGGCTTGACGGCTATTACAGGCTCGTCAGTGTGCAGCCTTTCGACATGTTCCCGCAGACTAAGCACGTTGAGACACTGGTACTGCTTTCCAAAAAAAGCCTGACAGTCATATCGTAGTTGATGTCGAGTTTGGCGAGGGAGAAGGTAAGATTTCATTAAAAGATGCGCTGAAACGTGCCGAAGGGCGAAAACCGAAATCTAAAACGACATATAAGGATATCCAAAATTATGTTGAAGAAAACTATGGCTTCAAGGTGCATACGGCATATATCGCGGAGGTCAAGCGTAATTTGGGGTTGCCAATGTATGATGCTCCCAACGCAGTTGAAGAATTAAAACGTCCGCGATCGCAGCCGACAGAAAAGATGGTTTTGGCTATTAAAGAAACTTTGGCACATTTTGAAATAATATAATAAGGAAAAGCGCAAGTGACAGGCTTGCGCTTTTCTTGTATAAGTACGACAATCTAATTTCAGAGACAAAAGTGTACAAATTATAGCACACTACAAACTGTTCTTATAGTCTGTGCCCCAATCAAACATGGCGTCAAGAATTGGTTTAAGCGTTTTCCCGAGCTCGGAAAGGGAATATACGACTCTTGGCGGCACCTCGGCAAAACCTCCCTTTCTATGAGACCGTCGCCTTCAAGTGCGCGTAAATTATCTGTCAGCACCTTCTTGCTGATGCCGGGGATCGTCTTCGGGAAATCGGTAAACCGCTGTGCGCCATTGTAGATGAGATTGCGCAGAATCAGAAGTTTCCATTTGTTGCCTATGAGTTGTACCGTGGTCGCCACGGGGCATTCGGGCAATTCTTCTTTTGTCAGCATGGGCGTTCTCCTTTTTCATATTATTTATAGTATAATTATAGCAAAGTCCCTCGAAAATGTCAATGGTTCAAAAATCGAACCAGGCAAAGCCCCGTTGGAGTTTATGATAGCGCCGCTGCTGTTTCGTTTCCAGACCCATGCGGCCAGTCATGGGTGTCCGCACCGCCACCTGGAAGGTGAGCATCCGCATCAGCGCCACGCCCAG
>CALVHS010000060.1 GCA_944328665.1 uncultured Clostridia bacterium
AAACGTTTCTCCCGCCAGCAACAGCGCCGCGTCGCGATTGAGTGCGCGCACGCCTGTGACTTTATCGTTTTCAACGATAAATTCCGCCGCCGGGTTGATGCTGATGTACAGCGTCCCCGAAAGAGCGGCTGCGCCCTGTAAAACGAAAGGCAGCGTGCATGCGAGCGCAAACAAGAGTGCCGCAAATGCGCATGCAAGCATGAAATATTTTTTTCTTCCGGGGCGCGCCGCCGCAAGCACTTCCCCATCCTCGCTCAGAGGCTGCGCGCTGCAAATGCGCAGATACACATCCGGCGTGTGACGGTCTGCCTCCATGCGCAGTTCCTGTTCCAATTGTTTCCGGTTCACCCATTCACCCCCGCGTGCGCGCGCATCGCTCTCTTCCAGCGCGCGTTTCATTTTTGCGACCGCCCTGCCGTAATGCCACGTTACGGTGGGAAGCGGCATGGCAAGCATCTGCGCGATCTCGCGCCGCTTGTAACCTTCTGCAGCCGCCAGCATCAGCACCGAAAATTCTTCTTCCTTTAAAATACGGCGCGCAAGATCTATGAGCAGCCCGTAGTCGTCCACGTTTCCCGTGCCGAACGGCAGAGGATTTTCGCGCTCGTCCACCGAAACTTCCCGCGCACGGCGGCGCTTCAGATCGATCGCCTCGTTTTTGGCGATGCGCGCGATCCATGCCGCCGGATTGCTTCCCTTCCGGTAACGCCCCGCATTTCCCATCACCTTTAAATAGGTGGTCTGCATCACGTCTTCGGCGAGCATCCGCTCGCGCAGGACAGACAGCGCAATATAATATACCGTCCTGCGCGTAGCGGCATATATTTCTTCCAATGCCGAGCGGTCTCCCTCCGCAAGGCGTTCAAGAGCTTTTTCGAGCGGCACGTGCCTTCCCTCCCGTATGATCCGCCTCTATTATACCCGATTTCCGGCTCCGCATCAAGAGGTATTTTTTCCGATGCGACGTTTCAGTCGTCAAAGTCGTCGAATTCGAGGCGGCTGTCGTCTTCAAAGGTGTATACGTACGTTCCGTCCTTCGTCTGTGTAACGACAAACCTTCCGCTTCCGTCCGGGCCGGAATAGCGCACGCCAACCGACACCGTGCCGTTCACATATCCGGCACGCTCGATCTCATAGGTATTGCGCACGCCGTCTTTCAGAATGACGAGCTCGTACTCCGTTTCGGTCTCGCCACGCTCGTTTTCCACTTCGAAATCGACACTCGTCCGCTCGACGAGCTTCCCGTCCGCGTAGACGCTGTATGTGTATTCGCGCGATATTTCGCTTTCACCGCGCTCCTCTTCGTTTTCCGTCTCCAGATCCATGCGCACATACGTTCCGGGCCGCGCGGGATCGCTCGCGCGGATCCACAATTCTTCGCTCGTCTCCGTTTCGTCACGCTCGGTCTCGGTTTCCGACATACGATACCCGTTCATCTCGTACGTTACGCCGCCAGACTCCATGATCCCCGTCAGCGTATAGGCGACCGACGACTGCGTTTCGCCGCGGCCGTCGTCTTCGTCGCGTGCCGCCGCAAGCGTCTCTGAATAGTACATGACATGCGTCACCGTACCGCCGCTCAGATCGGCGCCCTCTACAGTCAGTTTGTAGTCGTAGGGGTACGACGGATCCCTGTTTTCTTCGGCCGTCGAACGGAACGCGCCCTCGTCGAGGAAGGTATCGAGCATATTGAAGTAGGCGTTGAAATTTTCAGTCTCTTCGCGCCTTGCCTCGCCCGTGCTGCCCGCGCCGCCGGCGTCAGACGCCGCCAAAGACGCCGCCCCGGAGGGCGAAACCGATGCCAGAAGTCCCGTGGTCGTCACCGCGCCGATCCCGTAAGCGGACGATACGCCCGCCTCCGCCTCGGTCCCGGGGCCGCCGCCCAATCCGCCCGCATGCATCCCGCTCTCTCCGCCTCCGCACGCCGCCAAAGGGATCGCCGTCCCGATCGCCATTGCCGCCAAAGCCACCGTCAAAAATGTTTTTCTCGTTTTCATCATTGTTTCTCCTTTTCTTTTTTCAGGGTTTCCCTTTCATCTATTCCAACGGATGAACTGCCCGTTTTGTTGGAGAAAAATCGATTTTTTAAAAAATTTTAAATAAGAAAGATCCACCCGTTCCAGGCGGATCTTTCTTATTTTGCTTATAGACGGTCACGCGTTATCGGGATCGGCGGAAGCCATATCGCGGTAGCCGCCCGTCGTCTGCACGGAAATGTTCTTGTAATCTTTCATGCCCGTACCGGCAGGGATAAGCTTGCCGATGATAACGTTTTCCTTAAGTCCGATCAGCGGATCGCGCTTGGTGCAGATGGCCGCTTCGGTGAGCACACGGCTGGTCTCCTGGAAGGATGCCGCCGAAAGGAAGGAATCGGTTGCCAGCGCAGCTTTGGTAATGCCCAGAAGAACGCGCTTTGCCGTTGCAGGAACGCCGCCGGCCATGATCGTCTTTTCGTTCTGTTCTTCGAAGGTGAACATGTCCACGAACTGGCCGGGCAGAAGATCGGTAGTACCCGCGTTTTCGATGCGGACTTTGCGGATCATCTGACGGACGATGATCTCGACATGCTTATCGTTGATATCAACGCCCTGCGAACGGTACACCGACTG
>CALVHS010000061.1 GCA_944328665.1 uncultured Clostridia bacterium
ACGGGCGCATCAAACTGCCGGAGAACATGTGGTTCATCGGCACGGCGAACAACGACGACTCTACGTTTGCCATCTCCGACAAGGTGTACGACAGGGCGATGGTGCTCGATCTCAACAGCAAGGCGGAGGCGTTTCCCCTGCCGGAGGGAAGCGGGTATTTTTCCGCGTCTTTCACCGCAGCCGAATTTGCCGCGCTTGTCGGGCGGGAGCAGGCGTGGTTTGCGCTGACGCACCGCAACGAGCGGCGCCTGCGCGAACTGGACGCCTATCTCATCGACCACTTTCAGGTCACGTTCGGCAACCGCATCATGAAGCAGATCCGCAGCTACGTCTCCGTATATGTGGGTTGCGGCGGCGAAGAGATGGACGCCCTCGACGATATTTTGTGTAAAAAAGTGTTCCGCAAATTTGAAGCGCTCAACGCGGCGTATGTGCGCAGCGAGGCGGACGGCTTGTGCAAATTTCTCACCGACCTGTTCGGAGAGGGGCGGATGCCGCGCTGTCACGCCTATGTGCGCCGTATCGCAAAAAACGGGTAGGAGGACAAAAAAATGACAAAGAGAACGAAATGGTTGTATATCCTCGGCACATTGTTCTTTATGGTGATCTTGACCGTCATGATCTGTTCGGCGGCGATGGGCGTCCGCTATTGGAAGGAGCATCGTCAGGGCGGCGGGATCTTTCTGCCCAATGCGCCCGGCTGGTTTCAAGACTGGGCGGGCGGCATATCCGGCGACGAGCTGAACGACTGGCTGGAAAGTCTGCCCGAGGACTGGCTGGAAAGCCTGCCCGAAGAGATGCCGGAAGGCTGGCCGGAAGAGATCCCCGAGGATTGGCTGGAGACGCTGCCCGATATCGGCGACCTTTTCGGAGATTCGGACGGCGACGTGCCCGGTTGGCTTGAAGAATGGATAGAAAGCGCGGGCGGCGAGGGCACGATCTCCGGCGACGAATTGGGCGACTGGCTGGAAAGCCTGCCCGAGGACTGGTTGGAAAGTCTGCCCGAAAAGATGCCGGAGGAATGGCCGGAAGAATTTCCCGAGGAATGGCTGGAGACGCTGCCCGATATCGGCGATCTTCTCGGCGGCGGCGCGGGAAGCGTGCCCGGTTGGTTTGAAGAATGGATAAAAGGAGAAAGCGCGGGCGGCGGGGGCACGATCCCCGGCGACATATTGGACGGTTGGCTGGAAAGCCTGCCCGAGGATTGGTTGGAAAGTCTGCCGGAAGAGATGCCGGAAGGCTGGCCGGAAGAATTTCCCGAAGGCTGGTTGGATACGCTGCCCGATATCGGCGATCTTCTTGGCGGCGCGGGAAGCGGCCTGCCCGGCTGGTTTGAAGAATGGATAAACGGAGAAAGCGAGGACGGCGGGGGCACGATCCCCGACGGCATATTGGACGGTTGGCTGGGAAGCCTGCCCGAAGACTGGATAGAAGGCCTGCCCGAGGAGATGCCGGAAGGCTGGCCGGAGAAATTTCCCGAAGGCTGGCTGGATACGCTGCCCGATATCGGCGACCTTCCCGGTGGCGGAAGCGAAGGCTCGGGCGAAGGCACGGGCGAAGGCACGGGCGAAGGCTCGGGTGAAGGCACGGGCGAAGGCTCGGACATCTTTGGCGGAGGTCTGGATACGAGCGGCGATATCGGTGTTACGCCGACGCGGCCGGGAACGGGAGGTTCGGGAACGAAATTCATCCCCGTCACGATCTATTCGGATGCGACGGAGCAGGTATATCTGCGCTACGGCAGTTACGGCGATTATCACGGACGATACTGGAGCAAGCCGACCGCATGGGAGACGGAGTGGAGCATGAACTATCTGCCCGCCTATACGCTCGCGGCGCAGGGATATGCCGCGCACACAATGGAACTCACCGTGTACGGCAGCCAATATCTGCTGCCCTATTATCCGGAAACGGGCAGCGGCACGCACCGGCAGCAGGAGGGAGATACTTTTTACAGCGGCAGCACGGCAGAGCCGTATACCGTTACGTATTACACATATGATCTTCTTGCGGAAGGCGAATGCAGATACAGCCTGACGGGGACGGCCGCCGCACGGGAAGAAGAGTACCGCTCTTACGTGTACGAGCAATATTTGCACGTACCGGCGGAGACGCTGGCATACCTGTGGCAGATCATCGCCGAACAGGATCTTGACGCAAACGACGCGGATATCGTCGGACAGGTCGCCCGTTACATCCAAAGCGCTGCCGTTTATAATATGAATTATGACAGCGCCCTCAATGCCGAGCAGGACATCGTCGTCTCTTTCCTGCGCGACTATCGGGAAGGGATCTGTCAGCACTACGCTTCGGCGGCGACGCTGCTGTACCGCGCGCTCGGCATCCCCGCGCGCTACACCTGCGGCTATGTCGGCTATACAAGGGCGGGGCAATACGTCAACGTGACGTCGGATAACGCGCACGCCTGGGTGGAGATCTATCTTGACGGTTTCGGCTGGGTGCAGACAGAAGTGACGGGCTCTCCTGCAAACGAGCCCGACGAAGATCCCGTTCCGGGCGGCGACGTTCCGGGCGGCGGCGTTCCGGACGAGGGAGGCGTGATCGCCGCGCAGTCGATCACGGTACGCACGCTTTCCGGCGTCAAACAATATGACGGCACGGCATTGACCGCAGAGACATACGAGATCGCGGAAGGCGAACTTTTGCCGGGGCACACGCTCGTTCTCAGAGATTGGTCGGCGCAGACGGCGGTCGGCAAGACGGACAACGATTTCAAGAGGTTTGCGGTATTGGACGAAAAAGGCAACGACGTGACCGCGTATTATTATATCGGAAAGGAATTGGGCACGCTGGAAGTGCAGGCGCGAAAGATCGTCGTGACCACCGCCTCCGCGACCGCTTCTTACGGTACGCTGAACGGGAAGCCGCTGCGCGCGGAGAGCTGGACGGAAGAGGGACTTTTGCCGGGGCATCGGCTGGAGGTGACCTTTACGGGCGAGCAGATGTATCCGGGAAAGAGCTCCAACACCGTTCAAAGCATCGCGATCTTTGACGAAAAAGGCAACGACGTTACGGCAAATTACGCCATAGAGATCGTCTGCGGCACGCTGCGCGTCGTCGCCTGAGGGAGGAGCCGATGATCTATCAGGCATATCAAGGCAGGCTGCGAAGGCTGTCGGGGGCGTTCGCCGTTCTTTGGCGGTTCCGCATCCTGTTCATCGCCGCGCTGGTGCTGCTCATCGCCTTTCTCGTGGTGCTGTTCACCGTTCCGGGCACCGTCTATGCGGAATCCTGCCCGCAGACGATCGTCTACGGACAGGCGCTCCCCTTCGAGGCGAAGGTGGTCTGGGGCGATCTGTCCGTCGAATATTGCGGGGAGGACGGCGCCTGGACGCAGGCCGCGCCCCGCCGCACGGGCGAATACAGGGTGCGCGCCGTCTCGCGCAGCCTCACGGGCAAGGCGAAGTACGGCAAGATCTTTCACTATACCATCCTGCCCTTGGCGGCGGAGGTCGCCTATGAGGGCGACGCGTACCGCTACGGCGATGAGGCGACGTTTTCCGCAGAGCTCGCCTATGAAGACGTCCTCGCGGAGGTCGAATTTTCTTTTGAACTCCTCTCCGAAGACCGCTGCACGGTGCAGGCGGACAGCCTCGCCGTCATCGGGGACGGCGGCGAGGACATGACGGACTGCTATACGCTCACCCTTTCTCCGCGCGAGGCGGCGTTTGTCAGGCGCCCCCTCTCTGTCACGGCGAAGGGGGGCGAAAAGGTGTATGACGGCACCCCGCTTTCCGTGCAGGAGTACGAGATCACGGAGGGATCCGTCGCGGAAGGGCAGCGGCTGCAGGTCGATTTTTCGGCTTCCGTCACGGACGTGGGCAGCGCCGCCAACGACCCCGTGTTTTCTGTTACGAACGAAAACGGGGAGGATGTCACCCGCTATTATGACGTGCAGTGGCAGATCGGCACGCTGACCGTCACCCCCCGTCCGCTCACATTCTATACGCACAATGCGGAGCGGGTATACGACGGCACCCCGCTCACGGCGCATACCTATGCGATCACGGAGGGATCCGTCGCGGAAGGGCAGCGGCTGCAGATCGATTTTTCGGCTTCCGTCACGGACGTGGGCAGCCTCCCCAATGCGGCGGAGTATGCGATCTTCGACGCGGCCGGGCGGGACGTCACGCAAAATTACAGCCTGTCCGTACAGATCGGCACGCTGACCGTCATCCCCCGCCCGCTCGCCTTTTTCACGCACGGCGCGGAGCGGGTATACGACGGCACCCCTCTCTCCGTGCGCGCCTATGAGGTCACGGAGGGCAGCCCCGCGGCGGGGCAGCATTTGGACGTTGAATTGTCCGCCTCGATCACGGAGGCGGGCACCGTCTCCAATACGCCCGAATACGCGGTGTTTGACGCAGAAGGCAGGGACGTATCCCGCAACTATGCTTTCAGCGTCGAAGAGGGCTCGCTGACCGTCATCCCCCGCCCGCTCACCGTCGCGACGGAAAGCGGACAAAAGGTATACGACGGCACTTCGCTCTCCGCGCACGAATATACGGTCACGGCGGGTTCCGTCGCGGAAGGGCAGCGCTTAGAAGTCGACTTTTTGGTCACCCTTTTGGACGCGATGACGGTGGAAAACGACGTGCTCGTCACCGTGTTCGGCGCGGACGGGCGGGACGTCACGCACAATTACGCGCTGACGTTGGAAAGGGGCACCGTCTCCGTGCTGCCCCGCCCGCTCACCGTCGCGACGGGAAGCGGGCAAAAGGTATACGACGGCACCCCGCTTTCCGTGCACGAATATACGGTCACGGAGGGCTCCGTCGCGGAAGGGCAGAGCTTAGACGTCGCCTTTTTGATCACCCTCTTGGACGTGATGACGGTGGAAAACAATGTGCTCGTCACCGTGTTCGGCGCGGACGGGCGGGACGTCACGTACAATTACGCGCTGACATTGGAAAAGGGCACCGTCTCCGTGCAGCCCCGCCCGCTCACCGTCGAGACGGAAAGCAAGCAAAAAGTATACGACGGCACCTCGCTCTCCGGCGGCGGCGTGCGCGTGTCGGAGCCCCTGCCCGCAGGGCATACCCTGGAGGTCACGGCAGAGGCGTGGCAGACGGACGTCGGTTCTCGCGAAAACCGCCCCGAGTTCGTCATTTTGGACGATACGCAGCGGGACGTCCTGCATAATTTTGATCTGATATGGCGGGCGGGTTCTTTGACCGTCACGCCTCGTCCGCTCACCGTCGAGACGGCTTCCGCCGTTTGGATCTACGACGGAGAGCGCCATTCCGCGCCGGAATTTCAAATCGTGGAAGGCACGCTCGCGCCCTGGCAGGCCGTCGGCATAGGCTACGAGTTCACCCTTACGGAGATCACCGACACCGAGACGGAGGTGCGCTATCGAGAGAACGCGTGTTCCGTCGCCATCGTGGACGCGTGGGGGCGTGACGTGACGGACAATTATGCCGTGACCTATCGCTACGGCAAGCTGCGCATCAAGACGCCGATCGTCCTCGACGTCGACATGATCAGCAAAGTGTACGACGGCACCCCCCTCTCCTTTACGGAAGAGGATTATTCCCTCGTCAAGCCGCCCGACGTGCGGGTAGAGCTGACGCTGCCTTCGCTGACGGAGCGGGGAGCGCTCTATTACGACGTCATTTCGCTCGAAAACGAAAACTGCCTGCTCAGGATCGACGCGTACGATCCCGTCTCGGGGGAAAACGTGAACGGGGAGAACCGTTTCATCGTGCTCACCGAGGACAAGTTGTGGCCGCTCATCGAGGTGCGCCAGCGCGAGCTGGAGATCTCCACGATCTCCATCACGACAAAAAACAACGGACAGACCCTGTACGGGCAAGACGCCGAGAAGTCCTGGTGGATATCGCAGGGTTCGCTCGCGGACGGCCACACGATCGCAGTGGAAGTGACGGGCGAACTTAGCCCGCAGGCAGAGCGGGCGGAAAACACGGTCGGTTCCGTGCGCATCTATGACGCAGACGGCAACGACGTCACGCACAATTATGAGATCGCGTTCAAGCACGGCACGCTCGCATGGGAACAGTAAAAAGCAAGGGAGGGCGGGCAGTCCTAAAAAGGACTGCCCGCCCTCCCTTGCCGTCCGTTCAAATGCCGGGGGAAAGGCGGGTCACTTCTCCTTGCAGGTAGCGATCTTCCGCAAGGCGCACGATCTCTTCCTTCCCCTCCGCATAGCGCACTTCCGTCAGGGAGGCGTTGGGCACCCAGGGGATCTGTTGCATGGCGGCGGGGGGAAGGTGCTGCCAAAAACACTGCATGGCGCGCAAAAAGCCCGCGTGCGTGCCGACGAGCACCGTCTTTCCTTCGTTTTCTGCCGCGATGCGCCGCGTGATCGCGATCCCGCGCCGCTGCACTTCCTGCATCGATTCTCCGCCCGTGCAGCGCGCCAGCCCGATGTTTTCCTGCCACAGCGCATAATCGCGCGGAAAATGTTCGGCGATATAGGCGGGCGTTTTTTCTTCCCACGCTCCGCCGTCGATCTCGCGCAGCAGCTTTTCCTTGCGGACGGGCAGGCCGAGCGCTTGGGCGACGGGCAGGACGGTCTCGCAGGCGCGCCGCAAATCGCTCGAGCAGATCGCGTCCACCGTATAGTGCGTCAACAGATGATCCCGCAAGGCGAGCGCCTGCCGCTTGCCGAGGGCGGAAAGGGGCACGTCCGTCTGCCCCGTAAAATAGCCGTTTTCGTTGGATCTGCTTTCGCCGTGCCGCACAAAGAGCAATGTCGTCATCCGTATGGCTCCTCCGTTTGCTTTCTCGGTATAGTATAGCCGATATCCGGGCAAAATGCAACCGTTTCCGAGTTCGCGGGAAGAGGCGGGCGGCCCCTTGCGAGGCAGCCGCCGCCTGCGGCGGTTTGGGGGAAGGAAAGGAAAATCGCGGCAGTGTTTTGAAAAAAGGCTTGACAAACGCGTTTTCTGCGGTATAATGAAATTGTGCGCGGCGCGCGGGCGCGCCGCAAGCGGAACGAGGAAAAAACAGGCGGGCGTGTCGCCGGAAAGGAGAATTTGGTCGTGGAATTGCAGATCGCGGATTTGATCGGCGCTATCAAAAAAGAGGGCGTCGAGGCGGCGCAGGCGGAGGCGGATCGCATCGTCGCGCAGGCAAAAAAGCAGGCGGAAGAGATCGTTGCCGCCGCCAAGGAAGAGGCGGAACGCATCCGCGCCAAGGCGGAGACGGAGCGCCGCCTCTTGGAAGAGAGCGCCAAGATCGCCGCGGAGCACGCAAAGCGGGACGCCGTGCTCTCCTTTAAGGAGAGCGTGCGCGCGGAATTTGAAAAACTGTTGTCGGACGGCGTGGCAAAGTCGCTGGACGACGCGGCGCTGGCAAAGCTGATCGCCGCGGCCATCGGCGGCGGATCGCCCTCGCTGTACGCGGCGGAAGTGCGCACGGTCACGGAGGCGCTGCGCGGAGAACTTGCCGAAAAGATCCGCGGCGGGCTGGAGATCAGGGCCAACCCGCACGTGCGCGTCGGATTCCGCCTGGCGGCAAAGGACGGTTCGGGATATTTCGACTGTTCGGACGAAGAATTGCTGCAGATGCTGCTGCCGTTCTTTTCCGGCTTCGAAGGATAGGGGGGAGATCCATGTCGTCCTATTATTATTTGATGGCGAGCCTGCCGATGCTCCGCGCGGACGGGGAAATGCCCTTTTCCTATGCCGATTTTTTGGAAATGTGCAGGCCGTCCGTCAGCCGGGGGAAATATCTCCTCCTGCGGGAGCTTACGCTTTCCTCGCAAAAGGGCGTGCTCGTCGCGGAATGGGCGCGCTTTTACGCCGCGGTGGGGGGCGCGCTGCTTTTGTTGCGCAGCCGCCGTCTGGGAAGACAGGCGCGGGAGGACGCGCCGAAGGACGGAGAGGTCGCGGCGGCGGTCTCCGCCGCGGTGAACGGCAAAGACCCGCTGGAAGCGGAAAAGGCGCTCATCGCGCTGGAATTTCAAAAGGTAGACGAGCTGGTCGGCATGCACGCGTTTGACGACCGCGCGCTCATGGGCTATGCGCTGAAACTGAAATTGCTCGAACGCAAGGGCATATTCGATCAAAAAAAGGGCAGGGCGGAAGCGGATCGCATTTTGGGCGTGCTGCGGCGGCAGATCATGCTCGGAGAACAGGAGTAAAGGGATGGATCGTATCACGGGGAGCGTAACAGGGGTCAACGGGAACCTCGTTTCCGTGCGGATAGAGGGCTCTATCCGCAAAAACGAGGTCGGCTATGTGCTGGTGGACGGCAAGCGGCTGAAAGGGGAGGTCATCCGCGTGGGCGGCGGCATCGCCGACATGCAGATCTATGAGATGACGAACGGCATCAAGGTGGGCGACGCGGCGGAGTTCACGGGAGAGCTGATGAGCGTTTCTCTCGGCCCGGGGCTGCTGACGCAAATCTATGACGGATTGCAGAACCCGCTGCCGGAACTCGCCGAAAAATGCGGCTATTTTTTGGAGCGGGGAGAATATCTCGACCCCATCCCCGACAGAGACTGGGAATTTACGCCTGCGGTCAAGGCGGGGGACACCGTCCGCCCCGGGGACACCGTCGGTACGGTGCCGGAAGGGCTGTTCTCCCACCACATCATGGTGCCGTTCGGGCTTGCGGACGAGGATTGGACGGTGGTCTCGGCGGCGCCGAAGGGGACGTATAACGTCCGCAAAGAGATCGCCGTGATCAGAAACGGCAGAGGGGAAGAAAAGTCTTTGACCATGGTGTTCACCTGGCCGATCAAAAAGCCGATCGCCTGCTATGCGCAGCGGCTGCGCCCGGACGAGACGCTCATCACCAAGATCCGCTGCATCGATACCTTTCTCCCCGTCGCCAAGGGCGGAACGTTCTGCGTTCCCGGCCCCTTCGGCGCGGGCAAGACGGTCTTGCAGCACATGGAAGCGAAGAACGCGGACGTAGACATCGTCATCGTCGCCGCCTGCGGCGAGCGGGCGGGCGAAGTGGTGGAGATATTAAAGGAATTTCCGGAGCTGATCGATCCGCGCACGGGCAGGTCGCTGATGGAACGCACCGTCATCATCTGCAACACGTCGTCGATGCCCGTCGCCGCGCGCGAGGCGTCCGTGTATACCGCCGTCACGTTGGCGGAATATTACCGGCAGATGGGGCTTTCCGTGCTGCTGCTTGCCGACTCCACCTCCCGTTGGGCGCAGGCGATGCGCGAAATGAGCGGGCGGTTGGAGGAGATCCCGGGCGAGGAGGCGTTCCCCGCCTACCTCGAATCGGTCATCGCCTCCTTTTACGAGCGCGCGGGCAAAGTGCGGCTGCGCGACGGCAGGGTCGCGTCCGTCACCATCGGCGGAACGGTGTCTCCCGCGGGCGGCAATTTCGAAGAACCCGTCACGCAGGCGACGCTGAAGGTGGTGGGGGCGTTCCACGGTCTCTCCCGCGAGCGCTCGGACGCGCGCAAGTATCCCGCCATCCACCCCATCGACTCCTGGTCGAAATACGGGGGGATCGCGGAACAAACAAAGGTGGACGCGGCGCGCGAGATCCTGCGCCGCAGCACGGAAGTCGGACAAATGATGAAGGTCGTGGGGGAAGAGGGCGTTTCCGCGGAGGATTACATCACCTATCAAAAAGGGGAGTTGCTGGACGCCGCGTATCTGCAACAGGATTCTTTCGATCCCGTCGACGCCGCCTGCGAGCCGGAACGGCAGCTGCGCGTGTTCGGCGTCTTATACGAGATCCTTACCGCGTCTTACCGGCTGGAAGACAAAAGCGAGATCCGCATGTTCTTCAACCGATTGAGGCAGCAGCTTCTCGACTGGCACACGATCCCGTTCAAGACGGAAGAATTCGATCGGCAGGAAGGGGCGGTCAGGGAACTTTTCCGCACCCGTGCCTGCGAACAGGCGGTTTGATATGCAAAAAATTTATACAAAGATCCAATCGATCGTCGGCAACGTCGTTTCCGTGCGCGCGACGGGGGTGCGCAACGGAGACCTGGCGCTCGTCGGGAACAGTTATGCAAACGTCATCAAGCTGGATGACGACCTCGTATATTTGCAGGTCTTTGCGGGCACGCAGGGCGTCGGCACGGCAGACCCCGTAAAATTTCTCGGCAGGCCGATGATGGTCTCTTATTCCGAACATCTCCTCGGCCGCGTCTTTACGGGTTCGGGCGTGCCCAAGGACAACGGGCCCGCCCTCACGGAGAACATGATCCCCGTCGGGGGGCCGTCCGTCAATCCCACGCGCAGGGTCGTTCCTAAAAAGATGATCCGCACGGGGATCCCGATGATCGACATGTTCAATACCCTCGTCGAAAGTCAAAAACTTCCCATCTTTTCCGTTTCGGGCGAGCCGTACAACGAGCTGCTCGCGCGCATCGCGATGCAGGCGGAAGTGGACGTGATCGTGCTGGGAGGCATGGGGCTCAAATACGACGACTACCTCTTTTTCCGCGACACGCTCGAAAAGAGCGGCGCGATGGGGCATACGGTCATGTTCATCCATACGGCAGCCGATCCCACGGTGGAATGTACGCTCGTTCCCGATCTGTCTCTCGCCGTCGCGGAGCGATTCGCTTTGGACGGCAGGCGGGTGCTCGTCCTGCTGACGGACATGACGAACTTTGCGGACGCGCAGAAGGAAACGGCGATCACGATGGAGCAGGTGCCGTCCAACCGCGGCTACCCCGGGGACTTGTACAGCTGCCTCGCTTCCCGGTACGAAAAGGCGGTCGATTTCGACGGGCTCGGCTCTGTGACCATCCTCAGTGTCACCACCATGCCGGGGGACGACGTCACCCATCCCGTCCCGGACAATACGGGGTACATCACGGAAGGGCAGTATTATCTCAAAGGGGGCAGGATCGAGCCGTTCGGTTCCCTTTCCCGCCTCAAGCAGAACGTCAACGGCCGCACGCGGAGCGATCACCGCGCGCTGATGGACTGCATGATCAAGCTGTACAGCGCCTATAAAGAGAGCCTCGAAAAGAGGTCGATGGGCTTTTTGATGACCGAATGGGACGAAAAGCTGCTGCGGTACGGCAGGCTGTTCGAAGACGGGCTGATGGATCTGCGCGTCAATATTTCTTTGGAAGAAGCGCTGGATCTGGGATGGAAGATCCTCGCCGAGTGTTTCGAACCGAACGAAACGGGGTTAAAGACCAATCTGATGCGCGAAAGATGGCCCAAACCCCTGTCCCTCGGGTAAAGGAGGAACGGGGCATGGGCAGCGTAAAACTGACAAAAAACGACTTAAAAAAGCAAAAAGATCAGCTCAAACAGTTTGAACGGTACCTTCCTACCCTGCAGCTCAAAAAACAGCAGCTGCAGACGGTCATCATGAAGGCGGCGGACGAATTGCAGAGGAAGGAGAGGGAACTGCTCTCCTTGATCGACGGCATGGAGAACTGGGTGGCCGTTTTTGCGGAAAACGGAACGTTTGCGGAGGAGAACAGGCTGGAAGCGCTCGTCCTCCCCGACAAGGTCGTCTGCGTGCGCGAGAACATCGCGGGGGTATCCGTACCCGTGTTCAAAGAACTCACCTTCCGCGAGATCGTCTACGATATAGAGGCGTACCCCCTTTGGGTGGACGAGGCGCTCGTCCGCCTGCGCGAAATATCCCGGTGCGACGCGCTCGTCAAGACGCTGCGGCGGCAGACGGAACTGCTGGGCAGAGAGCTGCGGCTCACGTCCCAGCGGGTCAACCTCTTTGAAAAGGTCAAGATCCCCGAGGCAAAGGAGAACATCCGCCGGATCGAGATCTATCTCGGGGATCAGCAGACGAGCGCCGTCGTGCGCGGAAAGATCGCAAAAAAGAAGAGGCAGGGGGCAGCGGTATGATCGAAAAGATGAAGGCCGTCTGCGTCGCGGCACAAAGCGCGCAAAAGGATGCGCTTTTAAAAGAGCTCCGCGATTTGGGCATTTTGCATCTTGCCGAAAAGAAGGCGGCGGACGCGCGGCTGTCCGAACGGTTCGCTTCCCTTTTCCGCCTCATGCAGGAGCTGAAAGGGTATAAGGGGAAGCAAGAGGAAGGATCCCTCTCGGAAGAGGAAACGGACGAATTGTTCCGCCGTGCCCTTGCCGCGCTCGAAAACAAGGCGGCGTTGGCGGAAAAATTGGCGGGTTTGCTCCTTGAAGAGGAGCGGCTGCGCCCGTGGGGCGATTTTGACCCGCAGGCGGTCAGGGAACTTTCCTCGGCAGTGCCGCTGTATTTTTATCTCGCGGACAAAAAGGAGACGGAAGCGCTCTGCCGCGACGAAGAGGTGCGCTTCATCCGCCTGCGGCCGATCGGCAAGTCGGAAGCGATCGCCGCGATCGGCAAGCCCGTCGCGGCGCTGCGCGCGTCGGCGTTTCCCCTGCCGGAAAGGGGACTTGCCGCGGTGAGCGGGGAAGCGGCGGCGTGCCGAGACGGCATGGCGGAGTGCGAGCGCATCCTCACGGACGCGGCGGGGCATATGCAAAGTTTTCGCGCCCGCCTGCAGCAGATACAAAACGACGTCGAATATTCTGCGGCAGATGCGTCCTTTTGCAAGGAAGAGGGATTCGTTTGGATCACGGGCTATATCCCGGCGCCGGAAGAGGAAAAATTTTCGGCGGCTGCCCGCAGGAACGGCTGGGCGTGGATGATCGACGACGCGGACGAAAACGATGCGGACGTGCCTACAAAAATACGTTACAACAAGGTGACGGCGCTCATCCGCCCGGTGTTTGCCGTTCTCGGCACCGTGCCCGGATATAAGGAATACGATATTTCCTTTTGGTTTTTGGCGTTTTTCTCCCTCTTCTTCGCGATGATCATCGGCGACGCGGGGTATGGCGCGGTCTTTCTTGCCGGCACCGTCATCCTGAACATCAGGATGAAAAAACTTACCAACATCACCCTGCTTTTGTACCTGCTGTCCGCAACGACCATCGTTTGGGGGGCGCTGACGGGAACGTGGTTCGGGTTGGAAGGGGCGATGAAAGTTCCGTTTTTGAAGGCGCTTGTCATTCCGGGCATCGCAAATTATCCGGAATATTTCGGCGAGGGATCCGGATCCGCACAGAACAATGTCATGCAGTTCTGCTTCGGGATCGGCGTGGTACAGCTGGCGCTCGCATGCGTCATGAACATCCGCCGCAAACTGTGCGGGCGCGACCCTGGGTGGATCGCGGACGTCGGCTGGCTGCTTTCCATCTGCGCGCTGTATTTTATGGTGCTCTATCTGGTCATCGGCCGTTCGGTCGACCTGGCGGCCGTCGCCTGCGCGGTCGGGGCGGGTTTTCTGCTCGTCGTGCTGTTTGGGGGGATGGCTCCCGGCAAGACGTTCGGCCAAGGGCTGAAAGCGGGGCTGGGCGGTGCGTTTACCGCCTTCTTGAACACCATTTCCGCCTTCGGCAACATCATGAGCTATATACGGTTGTTCGCCGTCGGCATGGCGTCCCTCGCGATCGCGCAGAGCTTTAACGGGATGGCGGCGGGGTTCGGCGGCCCGCTCGTTATCGTCGGTATCGCCATCATGATCGTCGGGCACGCGCTCAACATCGTCATGGGCTTTCTGTCCGTCGTCGTGCACGGGGTGCGGTTGAATCTTTTGGAGTTTTCCGGTCAGCTCGGAATGGAATGGTCGGGCGTCGCGTACGAGCCCTTCCGCGAGATCAAAAAAGAAAATTAAAATTCAGGAGGAATTATGGAATTACAATCTATCGGTATGGTCTGCGCCCTGGGATTGGCCGCCATTGGCTCGGCTTTTGGGGCGGGAAGCGCGGCGTTGTCCTCGGTGGGCGCGTGGAAAAAATGCTACGCCAACGGAAAACCGGCGCCGTTCATGATGGTCGCCTTTTCGGGTGCGCCGCTCACGCAGACGATCTATGGCTTTCTGTTGATGAATTTTATCCGCAGCGCATATCAGTCGGGCAGCGCTTCCGCGACCCTCTGCCTGTTTGTGGGCATCTTTGCGGGCTTGGCGATCGGGCTGTCTGCATGGTTTCAGGGCAGGGTCGCGGCCGCCGCGTCCGATGCCCTCGGCGAAACGGGAAAGGGCACGGCAAACTATTTTATCGTCATAGGCATCATAGAAACGGTCGCCCTGTTCACTTTGGTATTTGGCCTTTTGGTGTTGCAGTAACGGCGCTTTTTTCGGCTTTGCGGAAGAAAAAAGGGAAGGGCCTGCCTTGTTTTGCAAGCCCCTCCCTTGCCGGAAGAGCTCCGTTTGCCGTATGTCCGGCAGCGGAGCAAAGCCGCGCGTTTTTCGCGATCGGAAAAAAATTTAAAAACGGCAGCAAAAACGCTTGATAAATTTTATGATCTTTGCTAAAATAGCATAGCAATAAAAAAATTGGGGTGTCGCCAAGCGGTAAGGCAACGGACTCTGACTCCGTCATTCGTTGGTTCGAATCCAGCTACCCCAGCCA
>CALVHS010000062.1 GCA_944328665.1 uncultured Clostridia bacterium
CAGCGCGTCCAGAACGTCGATCGCGCTGTCGGCAGCCGTCAGCCCCGCCTCGGCAAGGGAGAGAGAAAACACCGCATATCCGTCCTCCCCGCCGCGATCTAAAACGACGGTGGCAGTGCCCTGCAGCGCCTCCCCTTTCTCTTCCGCGCAGGCGGAAAGGAAAAACGCGGAGAAGCAAAGGCATGCGAAAAGCAAAAAGATCGTCGGTTTTTTCATAAATCTACCCCTGTAAAAAAACCGCCGCGCGCCGCTTACGCGGCGCGCGGCCTGCCCTTGCCGCTCAATCGCGGCGTTCTTGCTCGCTCTTCCAAATGACGGCGACCGCGCCCGGCCCGACATGCGCGCCGATGACGGGGCCGAGGATGCTGATCTCGGGGCGGAAATGCCAGCGTTCCTCGATCTTATCCGCAAGTTCGTTTGCGTCCTTTTCCGCATCCGAATGTACAATGTGGATCATGCGCCCCTCCTCGACGGGAGCAAAGCGCTCCATCTTATCCAGCGCGTAAGCGAACACCTTCTTCATCCCGCGCACCTTGTCCACGACGGTCAGCTTGCCGTCGCGCGTGAACGAGAGGATGGGCTTGACGCCGAGCGCCGAGCCGACGACAGCCGCCGCCGCCGAGACCCTGCCCCCCCGCTGCAGATAGAAAAGGTCGTTCGCGGCGATGACGTACTGGATATGCAGAGGGAGCTTCGAGACGATCTCGTACGCCTCGTCCAGCGTCTTGCCCGCGTCGCGCAGGCGCACCGCCTCGTAGACGAGTTCCCCCTGTCCGATGGTCGCCGCCAACGAATCCACCGCTTTGAGGTTGAAAGCGGGGAATTCTTTCTTCACGTCCTCCGCCGCCTGCCGCGCCACGTTGATGGTGGACGCGAGCCCCGTGGAGATGGTAAAATGCAGCACGTCCCCCGCGCCCTCTTCCGCCATCTTTTTAAAATGGCTGTAATGGCTTTCGTAATTGAGCATCGAGGTGCGGGGCATCGCTTTTTCCCGCAGCTGACGGAAAAAATCGACATATTGCGAATAGTCCGTGAACGCGTCGAGATATTCGGTCATGACGCCGTTCTTTTCGATGGTGAACGTCAACGGCGCGAGGCGGACATCGTGTTCCTTGACATAATCCGCATACAGATCGGCCGTGGAATCGGTCGATACGATAAACTTTTGCATAAGCCCCTCTCTTTTCCTGTTGGTTTTGCTTTGAACGAATCCATTATATCATACCCGCCGATGTTTGTAAACCGAATCAAACCAAATAGTTCCCCCTCGCCGTTTTTGGGAATTTTCATCCGCTTTACCGCCTTTTCTGAACGGTTCTACAAAAAATTGCGCTGTTTTTTCAAAAAGTGCTTGAAATCGGCCGCGCAATACTATATAATGGAGAGGTAACAGAACGGATCGGGGAGGAGATCATGCAAGAAAAAGATTGGCTGAAGCTGAAAAGCGGCTCCGACGTGCGCGGCACCGCGCTCGAAGGGGTGGAGGGAGAACACATCGACCTGACGGACGAGGCGGTCGGCGGCATCGTGCGGGCATTCCTCTTCCGCCTGGCAAAACAGACGGGCAAACAGTCCCTGACGGTCGCCGTCGGCCACGATTCGCGCCTGTCGGCAAAGCGCATCTCCGACTGCGTCCTGCAGGCGATCGCGGAGAGCGGCGCGGACGCGCTCTTTACGGGGCTTTCCTCCACGCCTTCCATGTTCATGCTCCTAAAAGACGAAAAATACGCCGCGGACGCCTCCGTCATGATCACGGCGAGCCACTTGCCCTACAATAAAAACGGACTGAAATTTTTTACGCCCGAAGGCGGGCTGGAAGGCAAGGACGTCACGGAGATCCTCACCCTCGCGGCGCAGGGCAAAAAGCTCGGCGCCCCGCATGCGGGACAGGTCAAATATATCGACTACCTCGGCGAATACTCGGCGGGGCTCGTCCGCTTCGTGAGGGAAAAGACGGGCAAAGAAAAGCCGCTGGCGGGCAAAAAGATCATCGTGGACGCGGGCAACGGCGCAGGCGGATTTTATGTGGACAAGGTGCTCGGGCCGCTCGGCGCGGACACCGAGGGCAGCCAGTTTTTGCAGCCGGACGGCCGCTTCCCCAACCATATCCCCAACCCGGAAAACAAGGAAGCGATGCGTTCGATCTCGGAACAGGTAAAAAAGGTCAAGGCAGATTTCGGCATCATCTTCGATACGGACGTCGACCGCGCGGGCGCGGTGGACAGACAGGGAGAAGAGATCAACCGCAACCGCCTCATCGCCCTCATCTCCGCCATCCTGCTGGCAGAAAGGCCGGGCGTCATCGTCACCGACTCGGTCACCAGCGACGGGCTGGCGGAATTTATCAAAAGCCGCGGCGGCGTCCACCGCCGCTTCAAGCGCGGCTATAAAAACGTCATCGACGAATCCAAACGCCTGAACGCGGAGGGGATCTACTCCCCCCTCGCCATCGAGACGAGCGGGCACGCGGCGCTGCAGGAAAATTACTTTTTGGACGACGGGGCATATCTGGTCACCCGCATCCTCGTCAGCTTGGCAAAACTTGCGGAGGAAGGCAAAGATATTTCCGACCTCATCCGCGATCTCCCCGAACCCGCGGAAGCGGCGGAAGTGCGCCTCTCCTTTCAAGAGGGCGCCGATTTCAAGGCGCTGGGCGCGGGCGTGATCGAGGACGTCAAAAAGCTGGCGTCCGAGACGAAAGGGCTTTCCCTCGCGCCCGATAACTTTGAAGGCGTGCGCGTCGTCTTTGACCGGGAAAACGGGGACGGCTGGGCGCTCGTGCGCATGAGCCTGCACGAGCCGATCATGCCCATAAACTTTGAAAGCAACCAAAAGGGCGGCTGCAAAAAGATCGCCGCACAGCTGCTCGCCATCCTGCAAAAATATGCGTTTTTGCGCACGGAGAACTTGCAGAAAGAGGCAGATCGATAGGAAATCATATCGACGATCATATCGAGAATATTATAAGGAGATCTAATTTTATGGACGTTCGTCAGCAAACGGTAAACGCGATCAGGATCCTCTCCGCGGAGGCGATCCAAAAAGCAAACTCCGGCCATCCCGGCCTGCCCATGGGCAGCGCGCCGATCGGCTACACCATCTTTGCGGATTTTTTGAAGTTCAATCCCAAAGACCCCAAATGGGAGGACAGGGACAGGTTCGTCCTCTCGGCGGGGCACGGCTCGATGCTCGACTACTCCCTGCTCTATTTGTTCGGTTATGACATCTCCAAAGAAGACCTCATGAATTTCCGCCAGCTCGGCTATAAGACGCCCGGGCATCCGGAATACGGCCACACGCCCGGCATCGAAACGACGACCGGCCCGCTCGGGCAGGGCATCGCCAACGCGGTCGGCATGGCGGTCGCCGAAGCGCATCTTGCGGCGACGTTCAACCGCGACGGCTTCCCCGTCGTCGACCATTACACCTATGTGCTCTGCGGCGACGGCTGTTTGGAAGAGGGCATCTCGTACGAGGCGTGCTCGTTTGCGGGCACACACAAACTGGGCAAACTCATCCTCTTCTATGACGACAACGACATCACCATCGAAGGCGACACGGACATCACCTTCAAAGAAGATGTGGCGATGCGCTTCAAAGCGCAGGGCTGGCAGGTGCTCAAGGTGGACGACGCGAACGATCTGGAACTGCTCCGCCGCACCATCCGCAAGGCGAAAGCGGATACGGAACATCCCTCCGTCATCATCTGCAAGACGACCATCGGCTACGGTTCTCCCCTCGCCGGTTCGCACGAATGCCACGGCTCTCCTCTCGGCGCGGAAAATCTCGCCAAGACAAAGGAAAACCTCGGCTGGACATGCCCGCCCTTCGAGATCCCCGCGGAAGTCGCCGAACACTGCGCCGCCATCGCACGCAAGGGGGTCACGCGCCAGGGCAAATGGAAGAAACTCTTCAAAGAATACGAGGCGGCCTATCCCGACCTTGCCGCCGAATATAAGCTGTATATGAGCGGCGAACTGCCCGACCTCAAAAACGACGCCGATCTGTTCGCCTTTGCCAAACCCGACGCGACCCGCAACACGAGTTTTACCGTGCTCAACAAACTGGCGGACAAGATCCCCAACCTCATCGGCGGCTCGGCAGACCTTGCCCCCTCCAACAAGTCCAATATGAAAAAGCGGGGCAGCTTCTCCGCGGAAGACAAGAGCGGCTCAAACATGCACTTCGGCATCCGCGAACACGCGATGGCCGCCATCACCAACGGCATGCAGCTGCACGGCGGGCTGAAATGCTACTGCGCTACATTCTTCATCTTCTCCGATTATATGAAGCACGCGATGCGCCTTTCCGCACTCATGCACCAGCCCGTGACCTATATCCTCACCCACGACTCCATCGGCGTCGGCGAAGACGGGCCCACCCATGAACCGGTCGAACAGCTCATCGCCCTGCGCTCCATCCCCAACATGAAGGTATACCGCCCCGCAGACGGCAAAGAAACGACGGCGGCATGGATCTCCGCCCTGACGGGCAACGCGCCCACCTGCCTGGTATTGACGAGGCAAAACCTGCCCCAGTACGAAAATTCGGGGCTGGAAGCGCTCAAAGGCGGCTACATCCTCGCCGACAGCGAGAAAAAGACGCCAGACGTGCTGCTCATCGCCAGCGGCTCGGAAGTCGAGCAGTGCATGCAGGCGAAGGATATCCTCAAAACGAGAGGGGTGGACGCGCGCGTCGTATCCATGCCCTGCATCGAAGAGTTCGAAAAACAGCCGCAGTCCTATAAGGACGGCGTGCTGCCGCCCGAAGTCAAGGCGCGCGTCTGCGTGGAAGCGGCTTCCCCCTATTCTTGGTACAAATACGCGGGCGACTATGGCGAGATCATCGGCATGACCACCTTCGGCGCAAGCGGCCCCGCGAGCAAACTTTTCGAGATGTTCGGCTTTACGGCGGACAACGTCGTCGAAAAGGCGTTCCGCTCCCTCAACAAGCTGGACGCATGACAAAATGTAAGCCGCGGGATCTCCCGCGGCTTTTCCTTTGAACGCTATGGAACTTCAGGCATGGATACATTCCCTCGGCTTCTGCAAAGAAGGGGAAGAGAAACTGCAAGCGGCCTGTAAGGCGTACGATCACGCCGCGCAGGCGCCGCATTGGCAAAAACTGTATCAAAACGGCAAGGAGAACGAGGGAATACAAGAGCTGCGCGCGGCGCTCGCCCCCGACGAGGACGGCATGAAGATGCTCGCCTGTATGCTGCACTGCGCCCTGTACAGAACGGGCGCGCTCTACGCCGATCGGGGCATCCCGAAGGAGATCTTTACGGAAACGATGCGCTTTTTGCCCCGCTTTGTCAACGCGCATGCGGCGGCATACGGAACGCCCGCCTTCACTTGGGACCGGTGGTTTTACCGCCAGCTCTCCCTCAAAGAATTCCGCATCGGCCCCCTCGAATATGAGATGACGGAAGAAGGAGAAGAGCGAAGGATCTCCCTGCACATCCCCGCGGGGGCAGATCTGTCTCCCGGCGTCCTGTACCCCTCCCTGCGGCGGGCGCGCAGCTTTTTTGCCGCCTTTTTCCCCGCCTATGCGGACGCGGGGATGTACTGCTCTTCCTGGATGCTCTCTCCCGCACTCAAAGAATTGCTCCCCCGCTCCTCCCGCATCCTTGCCTTTCAAAGCCTTTTTACCCTTTCGGACTGGGATCGGGAGAGCGACGCCTGCCTCGACTGGATCTTCCCGCGGCGGGACATGCCCCTCGGCGAACTGGCGGAAAACACCTCCCTGCAAAAAAAGGCGAAGGCATTCCTCCTCTCCGGCGGCAAGATCGGCTGGGCACAGGGAAAACTGAAAGACCCCGTATGACGGCACATCGGAGCGGGATCCCGCACTTTGCGGGCGCCCGCCTTCTCTTTCCGAAAAGCTAACCCTTGACGCGAAACTGCACGATCAATTCTCTGCCGCCGAGAGTGTGCGTAATGGTAAAGGAGCCTTCCCGCAAGACGGTCTGTTTGGCATACCGCCTGTCTCCGCGCTCCGCATACAGGGTGAGCGCGCCGTCGGCGGGATCATAATCGTATCTGCCCCGTCCTTCCTCCAAAACACCTGCCTTGCTCTTCGCAGAAACGGTAAACGTGCCCCCTCTTTCCAGCGTCAGATGCACATATCTGCACAGGGACAGCAGATCTGTCCCGCCGAGCGTGGCGCGCACGCATTCATATTCGCCCGCATGCACCTCGGAAAAGGCGCCGAGCGAGGAAAGGGACTGCACGTCGCACCCCGCAAACAGGGCGCAGGCAAAGATACAGGCGGCAAGCGCCGTTTTGCGAATTATCCGTTTCATGGCCGATTTTGATTGCATTTTATCTCCCCTTCCGCTATAATGAAGGGGCGATACAAGTATTTGCGATCATATAAAAATCATGCGCCGCAGGGCGCCGAGAGGCGAAAAATGCACTTTGACGTGGAATTGGTGGGCAAGATCGGTTCAATGGCGCTCATCGACAAAAAAGATAACATGATCGACTACACGCGGGTGGCGCGCCTCTCGCGCGAGCTTCGGCCGGGATACATTTGGATCTCGAGCGGCGCGACGGAGATCGGCCGCCTCGATTACAGGATGCGCGCAGGAAAAGAACTGCCCGACTGCGAAGAATCGAAAACCGATTACAGCGCGCAGGGGCAGGCGATCCTCATGCAGACCTACCGCCAATATGTGGACAGCAAATATTCCGTGCGGCAGATCCTCGTCGAGCACCATCACTTCAACGACGAGGGCAAGCGCGAACATATCCGCAAACTGCTTTTGCGCTGCAAAGAGCAAAACGCCATCCCCATCATCAACTACAACGACGCGGTGTCCGAATCGGAAAACAGGCGGCTAGAACTGAGCGCCCTCGCCAAATCGCACGCGCGGGTGTACGAGTGCGTGGACAACGACGAGACGGCTTCCTTGGTGGCGTGCCTCGTCAAAGCGAAAACGCTGCTCATCCTCACGAGCGTGGACGGCATCTACACCGACCCGCACGACCCTTCCACCCTCATCGAAGAGATCGCGGGCAAGGACGGCGCCGAACTCGTCGAACACATCGAATTTTACAAGCGCTACTGCGAAGGGGCTTCCCGCAGCGGGGCAAACGGCGCCAAGGCGAAGCTGGAATTTGTCAAGGACGCCGCCGCGCAGGGCACGGAAGTTTTGATCGCCAACGCGCAGTACACGATCCGCGAGATCCTCTCCGGCAGCGTCCGCTGCACGCGCATACGGATACGGTAAAACAGCGGCGCGGCTCTCACGAGCCGCGCCGCTGTTTTTTTATTTGCATTTTTTGAAGAGATACATCCGCGTATACAGACGGCGGCTGTTCTGCCACGCCTGCGTGTCCTCAAAGATATCGGCAACGGGCATGCCCCCGTTCATCAACAGGTCGCCCGCCGCCGTAAAGGAGAGCACGTCCTTATAGTTGTCCTGCGGGCGCGTGCTGACCTCGTACACCGCATTCGGCAAGAGCCCTTTGCAGCGCACGGAGAGATATTCCCCCGCGATGACATATTCACTGACGGTGACGACGGCGATCGCCGCGCTCTTGTCCTTGCTGACCGTCATAAAGCCGGCCACGTTGCCGCCGAACGCATCGCCCAGCCGATAGCTGTCGCCGAATTGCAGCAGCTTTCGGTTCTCCTTATAAAAGGCGATCTGGCGGGTGACCGTCTCCATCTCTTCGGGAGAGAACTTGGTCATGTCCAGCTCATATCCGAGCACGCCGCCGCAGGCGATGTTGAAGCGCGTCTCCAACGGGTTGCTGTCCCCCGTCTGATGGTTGGGGCAGGCGGAGACGTGCGCGCCCATCACCGTCTGCGGATAGCCGTGCAAGGTACCGTCCTGGATCTTCAGGCGCATGCGCGCGTCCGTATCGTCGCTCGTCCAATATTGCTGAAAGAAACAGAAGTTGCCGAGGTCGAACCTGCCGCCGCCCCCCGCGCAGCCCTCGAAGAGGACGTTGGGGAATTTTTTGGTGATCCGCGAAACGATGCGGTAATACCCGAGGATATAGCGGTGGAAATATTCGCCCTGCGCGATCCCTTTGCCGTAGCAGTCGGTGAGGGAACGATTATAATCCCACTTCACATAGGAAGCGCCGCTGCGGGCGATGACGTCCGAAATGACCCGCACGACATAATTTTGCACCTTTTCGTCGGCGAGGTTGAGGCATAGCTGATTGCGCATGCGCGTCGGCTCGCGCCCGGGGACGCGCATGGCAAAACCCGGGTGGGCGCGGAACAGGTCGCTGTCCTCGTTGATCATCTCCGGCTCTACCCAGATGCCGAAGTCCAAACCGAGCGCGCGTATCTTATCGGCGAGGCTTTTCAGTCCGCCGCCCGTCTTTTCCACGTTGTCATACCAGTCGCCGAGCCCTCTGCGATCGTCACAGCGGTTGCCGAACCAGCCGTCGTCGAGCACGAACAGCTCCACGCCCGTCTCCTTGGCGGCGCGGGCGATGGCGAGGATCTTTTCTTCGTTAAAATCGAAGTACGTCCCCTCCCAATTGTTGACAAGGACGGGGCGCTCTCTCTTTTTCCACTTGCCGCGCACGATGTGCTCGGCAACGAAAGCGTGCATCTCCGAAGAGGCGCCGTCCTCATCGGGCGCGTAGCACATCACCGCCTCGGGCGTGCAAAACTCTTCGCCCGGGGCAAGGGCCCAACGGAACATAAAGTCGTTGATGCCTGTCAGCACACGCGTCCTGCCCGATTCGCACCCTTCCACGATCTCTTTATGGTTGCCCGTATAGACGAGGTTAAAGGCATAGACGCCGTCTTCCCCTTCTACCATCATGAAAGGATTGTGCTCATGCGAGGAGATGCCCTTTTTGGAATCGATGTAAAAGACGCTCTTGCCGACGGTGCGCACCTGCTTCTGCCGCTCGCGCGCCCACGTTCCCTCAAAGGTAACGACGGAGTATGCCCCCATCAGATCGAGCTGCAAACTGGCGAGGCGGCGGATGTGCATCTCCCGCTTCTGCCCGTTGACGAGTTTTGCGGAGACGGCGATCACGTCGGTGTCGTCAAAGACGGTATAATAGAGATAGAGCGCAGCCTTTGTCGGCGCGTCCACATATTTGAGTTCAAGCGTTTTACTCTCCCCGTACGAAGAAGGCAGCCCCGCGATCTCCGGCTTTCCCGCCAAGAGTTTGCTCTTGGAAAACGCGAACGCCGTGCTGAACCCGCCGTCCGCATTTTCGAGCAGGATGCTCGCTTCGGTATAATCGGCGCCCCCGTATTGCGAAAAGAGTTTGCGCGGCGAACCGCTCCACAGTTCGCACCCCGCCGCATTGCTCAATTTTTTGCCGTAATAAAGCACTTCAGCCGTATCCGCTTTGAGAACAAGCGACGTATGCGGCGTTTCCAAATGGAAGGTCTGTCCCTTTTTCCTGATCATATCTGCCTCCGTATCATTGCGTTGCGGCGAAGTCTCCTTCGCCGCCATTGTCAGTATACCATAAAATTTTCGCTTTGTATAGTGAAAAAATAAAAAAAGTACGCGAAAAATCAAAAATTTTTCGCGTACTCATCGTTCACCTGATCGAATATGCCGTCAGTTTTGCGCAATTTCCTTGCGGATCTTCGCAAAATCCCCGCACTTTTCTTCGATCGCCTGTTTTTGTGCCGGCGCAGGGCAATAATATCCCTTTTCCTTCATCTCCGAAAAGACGGAAAACTGATCTTCCTGCGCCCCTTCGAAATGGCGCAAAAGCTGCGCCCTGAGTCCCTTCGTGCTCCCCTCTTTGAGGGCGAGCGCATAGCTGTCGAGCAGCATTTTTTCTGTATTGAGCATGTCCGTCAACGAATCTTTTTCGTTGAGGGAGCTCTCTTTTTTGCTGAGTTTTGCCATGTTCCTCCTTATTTGCCCTCCAATACGGAGAGCAGCGCACCGAAGCGCCGCGCGTGGCTGTCCGCGATCTTGCCCATGCGCGCGGCGAGCGAAGCGTCCGTCAGCGTCTTGGAATACATGCGCGCCTTTTTACACGCCATCCCCTCGCCCATGAGCAGGCCGGAAAGCACTTCGATGTCTTTTTCCGTGAATTTTGTCATGATGACCCTCCGCAAAAAAGTATGCGCCCTTTTTTTCCTTTTATGCAAGAGAGCGGGCGTCCCCGCCCGCTCTCTTCTCTGTCTCCCTTTCGGTCAATGCCTCTCCGTAAGATCGTCGTACGTCTCGCAGAACCGCCCCGAAAAGGCGGGCGGCTCCGAGGCGATATACAGGTGGGACACATCCCCGTACGAAGCGCAGCGGAAGGAAGCGATCCCCTGTTCCCTCTCTTCGGTATATACCGTCGTCACCGACGCGGGCGCGGCGCAGAAATGCTGCAAGAGCGCCACGGGCGAAAGGTGGAAGAGATGGGACAAAATGATGCCCGTCACGCCGAAATGGCAGAAAAAGACGAGCGTCTCCCGGTTGGCGGCGGCCGCCTCGTAATACATTCCCTTCCTGCGGTAACCGTGCGCCGCCAGCACGCCGTCTATCCCCTCGCACACCCGCGCATACGCCGCAGGCACGCCGCTTTCGGCGATAAAAGGCACCTCCTGCCAGCGCCCGGCAACGTACAGGTCCGGATATCTATCCGTCAGAGAAGGCATAAAGTCCCAGATCAAATGCTCCTCCCCCGTATCCGGCAGGCGGACAGGGGTCACAAACTCCTCTAACCAGCCGCAGGTGACGCCCCCGCGCCGTATGCGCGCGAGCGTCGCCGCGGCCGTCCTCTGCGCCCTGCCCTTCGGCGAAAGATAGAAAGCAGACACCTCTTCGCGCTGCATCCTGTCCGCCAAAAGTTCTATTTCGCGTTCTCCTTTTTCGGTCACGGAATCCTTTTCGTAATCGGGATCGCCGTGGCGGATAAACATCAATCTCATATAGTACCCATAACGCCCCGAGACGGGCGTTTCCCATGAAATGGACTGCCGTACGAAGCGGCAAGCTGCTGAAAATATGGCAGAGAACGCTCGATCTTTTCGGGCGGAACGCAATAGGCGATGCGGACGTATCCCTTACAACCGAAATCGTCGCCGGGAACGAGCAGCAGCCCGTACCCTTTGGCGCGCTCGCAGAAGGCAAAAGCGTCCTCCTCGAGCGCCTTGACAAAGAGATAGAAGGCGCCGTCGGGGGGCACGCAGGCATACCCGTACGAAGTCAGCGCGGACAGAAGGGTATTGCGATTCTTTTCGTAAACGGAAAGATCGGATACCGCCCCTTGACATCTTGCCGCCATTTTCTGAAAGAGGGAGGGCGCGCACACATAGCCGAGCGCCCTGCCCGCCCCGCAGACGGCGAGATACAGGCGGCGCGCGCCTTCCGCATCGGGATTGACAAAGATATACCCGATGCGCTCTCCGGGAAGGGATAACGATTTAGAATAGGAATAACAGACGACGGTATTTTGATAGTACGCCGTTAAATAAGGCACTTTGACGCCGCCGTAGACGAGCTCGCGGTAAGGTTCGTCCGTGACGAGCCAGACGGGCTTTCCCCGCTCTCTGCTCTTTTTTTCGAGCAGGGCGGCAAGCCGGCGTATCGTCTCCTCTCCGTAGACGACCCCGCTCGGATTATTGGGAGAGTTGATCAGCACCGCCGCCGTCCTCTCCCCGATCGCCCCGTCCAATTTTTCCAGGTCGGGCTGAAACGTCTGCGGATCGGAAGGGAGCGCCGTCAGCGACGCCCCCGCCGTCTCCGCGAATACCTTATATTCGGTAAAGAAGGGTGCAAAAGTGATGACCTCGTCCCCCGCATTGCAGATGGCGGAGAGGGTGATGGTCAAAGACGCCGCCGCCCCGCAGGTCATATAGAGATGATCGGGATCCGCCTTGACCCCGTGCTTTGCGGCGATATAACCGGCGACCGCCTCGCGCACCGCAAGATCTCCCTGCGCGGAGGTATAGCCGTGCAAAGCAGTCTCGTCCTCTTCCCGCAAGAGGGAAAGGAGGGTCTCTTTGACGATCGCGGGGGGCGGCACGCTCGGGTTGCCCAAGCTGAAGTCGAACACCTTGTCCGCCCCTTCCCGCGCGGCGCGTGCCCTGCCGTACTCAAAGATCTCGCGGATCACAGAGCGGCGGCTGCCCAATTCGTACATTCTTTCGTTCATAGAGCCTTCTGCCTCCCGCTGTTCTTTTGACCGTATTATACCATAAAACGGCGGCGTTTTCAACAAAATGCGAGAAGAAATATTGCGCCGCGCCTTCTGCGGCAACGCTTGACAAACGCGGCAAAAAATTTTATACTGAGATGAACGACGAAAAGGAGGACGCCTATGGACGAAAGACAGGAAAACGTTACGCCGGAGAGCGGAAAGCAGGAAGATCTGCACGCACAGATCGTGCGCCTGTTGGACGAAAACAGGACGGACGACCTTAAAAACGTCATCGAGGATCTCTCCGGAGAGACGCTTGCCCATCTGTTGGACGAACTGGAAGGCGAACGGCTGACAAAGCTGTTCGGCTGCCTGGACAACGAGACGGCGGCAGACGCCTTCGTGCTCTTGCACAGCGACACGCAAAAGCGGCTGCTCAAAGACTTCAGCGACGTCAAATTACAGTCGGTCACCGACGAGATCATCGACGACGACGTCGAAGAACTGCTCGAAAGCATGCCCACGGACGTCGTGCACGAAGTCCTGCTGAAAGCGACGCCCGAAAACCGAAACGACAAGATCGTCGAGATCGTCGATTACCTCGAAGAAAAAAAGTTTTCACAGCTGAAACCGCTGCTGGCGGAACTCGAACCGGCCGACCTTGCGGAGATCTTTTCCGAACTGAACGAGACGGATCTGCCCATCGTGTTCCGCCTGCTGCCCAAAGAACTGGCGGCGGAGACATTTGTGGAGATGAACAGTTCACAGCAGGAACTTTTGATCCGCTCCTTTTCGGATAAAGAGTTAAAACTCATCCTCGAAGAGCTGTTCGTCGACGATACCGTCGACCTGATCGAGGAGATGCCCGCCAACGTCGTGCGCCGCATCCTTTTGCAGGCGGACAGCGAGACGAGGAAGGAGATCAACGAGATCCTGCAATATCCGGAAGACAGCGCGGGCAGTATCATGACGACGGAGTGCATCTCCCTGCGCGCGCACATGAAAGTGCGGGAATGCTTCGACAAGATCCGCAAAGAGGCGATCGACAAAGAGACCATCTACACCTGCTATGTGACGGACGACCAGAAAAAACTGCTTGGGATCGTCACCGTCAAGGACTTGCTGCTGCACGACTATGAAGACACGGTCGGCGGCTTTATGGAGGACAATTTTATCTACGTCGACACGCAGGCGGACAAGGAAGAAGTGGCGAACCTCCTCTCCAAATACGACCTGCTCTCCATCCCCGTCGTCGACCGGGAAAAACGGCTGGTCGGCATCGTCACCGTTGACGACGCCCTGGACGTCATCACGGAAGAGGCGACGGAAGATATCTCGTATATCAACTCGGTCACCCCTTCCGACAAGCCCTATCTGGAGACGAGCGTATTCAGGATCTATCTGCACCGCCTGCCGTGGCTGCTCATCCTCATGGTCGGGGCGACTTTTACGGGGCTCATCCTCAACACATACGAACAGATGCTCCTCCCCGTGCTCGTCGCCTGCGTGCCCATGATCATGGGCACGGCGGGCAACGCGGGCAGCCAGGCTTCCGTCACCGTCATCCGCGGCATGACCCTCGACGAGATACGGCCGAGGGACATCCTGCAAGTCATCTGGAAGGAACTGCGCGTGGCGCTCATCATCGCCCTGTCCGTCGGCATCGTCTGCTTTGCCAAATTATACTTGCTCGACGGCATGGTATTCGGCTACGATTACCGCTTCCTCTACTGCGCGGCTGCCTCCGTCTCTATCGGACTGGCGATCGTCGTCGCAAAGATCGTCGGCTGCTGCGTACCCATCTTTGCCAAAGCGATCCGCATCGACCCCGCCGTGTTCGCCAATCCCTTTATCACGACCATCACGGACGTACTGTCTTTGCTCATCTTCTGCGGGGTGACGATCGGGCTGTTCGGCATCGTGGCATAAACCGGACATCGCACAAAAAGCGGGGATACGTCCCCGCTTTTTTATACAAGTTTGCTCATTTCGCTCTTTAAACGGGAAATGATCTTCTTTTCCAGCCGCGATATGTACGACTGCGAGATCCCCAAAAGATCCGCCACGTCTTTCTGCGTCCTCTCGCGCCCGCCGTCCAAACCGAAGCGCAGGCGCATGATCTTCTGCTCCCGCTCGGGAAGTTTTAAAAGGGCATCCCGCAAGAGCTGCTTCTCCACGCCCGTTTCGACGTCCTTATACACGACGTCGCTGTCCGTGCCCAGGACGTCGGAGAGGAGCAGCTCGTTCCCCTCCCAATCGGTATTGAGCGGCTCGTCAAAGGAGACCTCGCTTTTGAGCCGCGCAAGGCGGCGCAAATACATGAGGATCTCGTTTTCGATGCAGCGGGAAGCATACGTCGCCAGTTTGATGTTTTTATCGGGACAGAAGGAATTGATCGCCTTGATCAGCCCGATCGTCCCCACGGAGACGAGGTCGTCCGCGTCTGCACCCGTATTGTCGAACTTGCGCGCGATATAGATGACCAACCGCAGGTTATGCTCGATCAGATCCGATTTCACCTTTTCGTTGCCGAGGGACAGTTCGCCGAGCAGCGCCGTCTCCTCCTCCGCCGAATAGGGCAGCGGCAGCGCCTCGCTGCCGCAGATGTAATCGAGCACGTTGTCCTGCACGCGCATCTTTTGCAGAAGCCGACGGACGGCGTCTTTAAGACCTTTCATATCCTTTCCCTGTTCCCTCCCGTTATTGCTCCTCCTTCGTAAACGGCGGCAGGATCAGATCGTACTCGCCCAAACGTTCGCCGCCAATGCCGACCGCCGCATTCTCTATTATATGCGCCCCGCCGCCGCAATATATCTCCATACGGTCGATGCGAAACACACGCATTTCGCCGCTGCCGTTGACGGTGCGCACGGGTATGCGTTCAAAAGGCGTGTTCCCCGTAAACAGGGTATCTCCGAACAGGCGCAGCACGAGCGCCCTCTCCGCCACGGCGACCGCCTGCCCTCCCGCTGTCGTCAGGCGGTTGCCCGTGTCCACAAAGCCGCGCGCCTGCACCTCGTTGCCGCGAAAAACGAGGACGCAGCGGCAGACCTGCGCGATCACCCGACGCCGCTTCGTCAAGCGGCGTACCAGGCGGACGGCGCCGAAGGCAAACGCGACGACGCTCAAGACCAAAAGTCCGGACGGGATCGCCCGCTGCGTATAGGAAAGCGCCCCCTCTCCGCCCGCTTCATACCCGGCAAACAGCGCGGTCAGCATGCCCGCACAGGCAAACATATAGCCGACATAGGCGAGCGAACAGAGCGCATACGTTCGCTTTTGCTTAAACGAGGCGGAAAGCAGGGGCAGAAGGGCGGCGACGGCGTATTTGATGAGGAGATCGAGAAAGAAGGGCAATGTAAAATAGAGCAAAAAGACGGCATATCCCGTGCCGAGCGCCGCCCCCAGCAGGGCGACGAGCGCGATGCGCCAAATCTTCGCCTCCCCTTTCACCGTCTTGACGGCGCAATACAAGAGGGCGGCGTCAGCGCAGAAGTTATTGCAAAACAGGAGGTCGAGATAGACCGTCACGCACATCACCTCCCTTCTGCCGCCTATGATTGTACCGCGTGTACGGTCACAAATTTTGGAAATTTTTGCCGCCGCATGGCAGATCGTGCAAAAAGGAAAACGACGCTTGCCCGGACTTTCCATGCAAAAGCGCCGCCCCCGCGGGCGGCGCTGCGTCTATTCGTTCGGCAGTTTCATCTTGTCTTTTTCGGTGAGCGGGCGGATGACGCGGCACGGATCGCCCGCGGCAAGCACGCCCGCGGGGATATCTCGCGTGACCACGCTGCCCGCGCCGATGACCGTATCGCTGCCGATGGTCACCCCGCCGCAGACGACGACATTGGACGCGAGCCAGACGTTGTCTCCGATGGTGACGGGCTTTGCATACTCGTAATCGAATTTCCCTCCGTCGGGTGAAGGGCGCATGATGCGGTCGCGGGCGAGCAGCGGATGCACGGGAGTGGCAATGGTCACATTCGGCCCGACGAAGCATTGCTTGCCGATGCGGACGGGCGCGCAGTCGAGAATAACAAGGTTAAAATTGGAAAAAAAGCAGTCGCCCACAAAGGTATTGCAGCCGTAGTCGAAGCGCAGCGGCGGCTCGCAGTAAATATTTTCCGCGGCGCCGAACAACGCATGCAGGATGCGCTGCCGCTTTTCCTGCTCGTCCTCCTCCGACATGTTGTATTCGCGCGCCAGCTTCCTCGCGCGCGTGCGCATAGCGACCAGCTCCTTGTCCGACGGGTCGTACAGTTCGCCGCGGATCATCTTGTCAAATTCGCGCACGGGCTCCTCTGTCCCCAATTCACGCGCCAGCGCTTGCAGCCGCTCTTCGGAAAAATCGTCCGTCAGGGAAGAAAGGCGCCCGTATGCCATCTTATCGTGGTGGATCGTCATAAAAATCGCTCTCCTTATAAATATTTCATTTTTTCGCGCGGCATTCACGCCCGCGGAGCAATGTGCGCGGCACGCTCACGGCGAAGAGTGATAACCAAAAAGACGAGCGCCAGCAGCGCCAGCAGCACTTGCGAGATGGGCGCCGACAGCCAGATACCCGTCAACCCGCACGCCGAAGGCAGCGTGAACACCGTTGCCGCCACGATGACGGGTTCGCCGTAGACGAGGATATTGGCGAAAAGATTTTTGTCGCGGGCGTAAAAGTAGGACATGGAGATGCGCATCAGCCCGAATGCCGCCAGCGGCAGGATCATGATCAGCAGCGCGTCCGAAAACAGGGCGCGCCCCTCCTGCGAGAGACCGAACAGCCCGCTCAGCGGCACCCGCAAAAAGATACAGAGCAGGGTCACGGGCAGGGTGATGACGGCAGTGGCGGCGAGCCCGCAGACGAGCACGGCGTGCTTGGCGCGCCGATCCCCCCTGCCTTCATAATAGGAGAGAAGGGGCTGGGCGCCGTCTCCCACGCCTTGAAGAAAGCGCATGGCGACGAAGGTGACATACGATACCGCCGTATATGCCGCCACGGCGACCGTGCCGCCGTTGAGTTCGGCTGCTTTATTGATGAGGATGAGCACGATGTTGGGAGAAAAAAAGATCCCGAAAGGAGAAAATCCCACGCGCAGCAGCCTGCCGAGTTCGCGCGCGCCGACGCGGAACGCGGGGCGATAGGCGCGCTTGCAAAGCACCGCCGCGCACATCGCGGCCGTTACCGCCTGCGCCGCAAACGTGCCCCAAGCCGCGCCGGCGAGCTTCATGTCGAACACATAAATAAACAGCCAATCCAAAAAGATGTTGACGCCGAAGCCCGCACACATCGAGCCCATGGTATAGGCGTTGTGACCGAAATTGCGCGCGATGGGCACCAATCCCTGCCCCAATACCTGAAACAGGGTGCCGTAGAGAATGACGTCGATATATTCCTGCGCATAGGCGAGCACCACGCCCTCCGCCCCGAAAGCGCGCAGAATGTACGGCGAGGTGAAGTACAGCGACGGGAAGAGGATGAGCGACGCCGCCAACAGGGCGAGATACGTATTGAAGAGATAGCGCTTTACGCTCGCCTCGTCCCCCCTGCCCCGCGCCAGAGAGACGCACACCGAGCCGCCCATGCCGATGCCGAAGCCCGCCGCCTGCACGAATGCGGTGACGGGATAGGCGAAATTGATAGCGGAGAGCCCGTCGTCAAAAACTTTGTTGCCGATGAAGAGCCCGTCCACGATGGAAAAGGTGCCCAGCACCACGCTCGAAAGAAGCGCCGGCAGCACGCCGCGCAAAAACGCGCGCACGAGCTGTGCGCGGCCGGACAGAGAAGGCGAAACGGGAGCGGTTTGTCCTTTCATAACGCAATAAACTCCGAAACAAACCTGCGGCGAAAGAAAAAGCCTCGGCACACTGCCGAGGCTTTTTGATCCGCCTTGCGGATTGGATCACTTTTGGATCTTGGAAACGACGCCGGAACCGACCGTCCTGCCGCCTTCACGGATAGCGAAGCGGAGACCTTCCTCAACAGCGACAGGCTTGATGAGGGAAACGTCGATCTTGACGTTGTCGCCGGGCATGACCATCTCGACGCCCTCGGGCAGCTTGATGGAACCGGTAACGTCCGTCGTACGGATAAAGAACTGCGGACGATAGTTGTTAAAGAACGGGGTATGACGGCCGCCCTCTTCCTTGGTCAAAACGTAGACCTGCGCTTCAAACTCGGTATGAGGATGAATGGAACCGGGCTTCGCGATGACCTGCCCTTTTTCGACATCCTTACGGTCGATACCGCGGAGCAGGGCGCCGACGTTGTCGCCCGCCATCGCTTCGTCAAGCATTTTGCGGAACATTTCCAAACCGGTGATAACGGTCGAACGGGGCTTTTCGATGAGCCCGACGATCTCTGCGGGATCGCCGACTTTCGCCACGCCGCGCTCGACACGGCCCGTCGCAACGGTGCCGCGGCCGGAGATCGTGAACACGTCTTCGACAGGGAGCAGGAAGGGCTTGTCATCCTCACGGACGGGATCGGGGATATACTCGTCGATCGCATCCATCAGATCGAGAACGCACTTGCATTCGGGAGCGGCCAAGATATCCGCATCGGACGCACCGGAAGTCGCCTTTTCGAGCGCTTTGAGGGCGGAACCTTTGATGATGGGGGTCTTGTCGCCGGGGAAGCCGTACTTCGTGAGCAGGTCGCGGATCTCCTCTTCGACCAATTCCAAAAGTTCGGGATCGTCGACCTGATCGGTCTTGTTCATGAACACGACGATGTAAGGGACGCCGACCTGACGGGCGAGCAGGATGTGCTCACGCGTCTGAGGCATCGGGCCGTCCGTCGCAGCCACGACGAGGATCGCGCCGTCCATCTGCGCGGCGCCGGTGATCATGTTCTTGACATAGTCGGCGTGCCCCGGGCAGTCAACGTGCGCATAGTGACGCTTATCCGTCTGGTATTCGACGTGCGCGGTGTTGATCGTGATACCGCGGGCCTTCTCTTCGGGCGCCTTGTCGATCTCGTCATATTTCATCTTGGCAGCCTGACCTTTGGCAGCCATAACCATCGTGATAGCTGCGGTCAGAGTCGTTTTGCCGTGGTCAACGTGGCCGATCGTGCCGACGTTAACGTGGGGTTTGCTTCTGTCGAATTTAGCCTTAGCCATTTTCGTGCCTCCAAAAATTATTATTTTTTAATGATAACTTGTGCGCCGCAAATAACGGCTCTTGCAGCTATCTATCATTAAACAAATTGAAGATAAATCTGCTTATTGTACAAGCAACTATAATTATACCCTAAAACGCGGAGATAATCAATCTTTTTGCCAAGTTTTTTCAAAAAATTTTTCAAAAAGAAAAATTACTCTGCCTTCTTGCCGCGCTCGCCGATGATCTTTTCCGCGATCGAACGGGGAACTTCGCTGTAGTGCGAGAACTGCATGGTGAACTGGCCCCTGCCCTGCGTGCGCGAACGAAGGTCGGTCGCGTAGCCGAACATTTCAGACAGCGGGATCTGCGCGTCGATGACCTTGACGCCGTTCCTGTCTTCCGTGCCCGTAATGGTGCCGCGGCGGGAGGAAACGTTGCCCATGAGGTCTCCGAAGTAATCTTCGGGGGTCACGATCTCCACCTTCATGATCGGTTCGAGCAGAACGGGGTTCGCCCTCTTCAAACCGTCTTTGAAGCCCATGGAACCCGCGATCTTGAACGCCATTTCGGACGAGTCGACTTCGTGATAGGAACCGTCATAGACGACCGCACGGAAGTCCACCACTTCGTAGCCGGCGAGAAAACCGTTCTTCGCAGCTTCCTGAATGCCTTTGTCGATGGCGGGGATATATTCCTTGGGGATAGAGCCGCCGACCGTTTCGTCGACGAATTCGTAGCCCGTGCCGGGTTCCAAAGGTTCGAGGCGCAGTTTGCAGTGACCGTACTGGCCTTTACCGCCCGACTGACGGACATATTTGCCCTCGGCGTCGACTGCTTTGCGGAAAGTCTCGCGGTAAGCGACTTGCGGTTTACCGACGTTCGCTTCCACCTTAAATTCGCGCAGAAGCCTGTCTACGATGATTTCGAGGTGCAGCTCGCCCATACCGGCGATGATGGTCTGCCCCGTTTCGTTGTCGGTATACGTTTTGAAGGTCGGGTCTTCTTCCGCCAGTTTGATGAGCGCCATCGTCATCTTTTCCTGACCTGCTTTGG
>CALVHS010000063.1 GCA_944328665.1 uncultured Clostridia bacterium
CCTTTTGGATAAGCAAATTCCGCGATACCGATTTGACGGACGTTGCAAGCCGCAAGCGGCTCGTCGAGAGTTTTGTGAACGCCGTATTCGTCTATGACAATAAGGTGGTATTTACATTTAACTACAAAGACGGCTCAAAGACGGCTCAAAGACGGCCACGATAGACGAAATCAACGCGGAATTAGGTTCGGATTTGGATGGAACATCTCCACCACAACCCCTATATCTTGTGTTATGTAACAGGATGACACAAGATATGGGGGTCTTTCTTTGTGCTTTTGTAGCAGTTTTTATATATTTTTTCTCCCAAAATTATAAAAAAGTGTCAAAACGGGGCGTTATTTGGTGTCAAAAAGGCCTCGCACGCGGTCGGAAAGGCTGTTGACATAGTGTGCTTGTGCGTCGGTGTATACGTCTTCGGTCATATGAACGGTGGCGTGCCCCATAAGGTATTGCTTGATCTTAGGCGGGATGCCCGCCTCTTCCAGCCGCGTCGCGTAAGTATGCCGTAAAATGTGGGCAGAGACTTCAAAACCGAGTTTTTTAGAGGCTTTTCGGAACGCCATGCGCATCGCGTTGTAACTGAACGGGAACACGCGTCCGCTGCTTGCGGAGAGCATTTCGGCGATCTCGTGCGGAACGGGAACGGTGCGGAATCTCGAGGACATTTCCATCGGTATGGCGTCTATTCGCGCGGGCGTGTCGGGTAGAAGAGGCTCGAGGCAATAAAAAAGAACGGTGTTTAGCCGTTCTTTTCGAGGTTTTGTTATCCGATAATTGATTTAAGAGCGTCTTGCAAAACGGCGGAAAAGTTGATGTGCCGTTTGGTCGCTTCACGATCCAGCCACGCGGGAATGGTCAGTGTCTTTTTGACTGATTTTTGCAAACGGTATTCGTCGGCATCTACCGCAATCAACGAGACAAAGCCGTTCGGGTATTCATCGGCCTTGACTTCCTTTATATCGGTAGAGGCGGGGAGCGCCTCATTTTCGTCGAGGTAATCGACAATGGTCCCCCCGAGGTAATCGGCAGCCATATCCATGGCGTCTGTAAGGCTGTTTCCGTAGGTTGCCCCGCCGAAGTCGGGAAAGATAACCGAATATTGCCCGTTTTCTTCGGGGTAGAAACATGCAGGGTAAACGTACTTTTTCATTGTTTCAAAACTCCTTCTTAGTTTAGTATATGCCACCCAAGGGGCATTATTTCAGCCCCGCCTGTTTGAAAATGCTGTTGAGCGTTCCTTTCGGGATATCTCCGCTATGAAACGGAATCGTGACCCTTCCGGGCTTTTGCGGGTGCTTGTAATTATGATGTGAACCGTTTATCGTTACCAATTTCCAGCCTGCTGCCAGGATCATCTTCTCAACTTCTTTGGCTGTCATCTCTCTTTCCTCTCGATCACGTATACATTATAACACGTGTTATACGTGTTGTCAAGTGCTTATGCAAAAAAAGACGTCCTTTTTTAATAAGGAGATTTTCAAGTATATGGCAATAAAAAATACGTCCGCCGTTTATATAAACGGTATCAATTTAACCAAATATACAGTTTTGCCCCTCAAATGGGGCAAATTTTTAGACGAGCGGCCGGATGAGATATATATTGCTTTGAGGCATTGTCCGATCAAGAGTTTTAAGCCGCTTTCTCCCGTGGAGATCCGTAAAACGAACGTGCTTTCTTTTGGGAATGTCACGTGAAATGAACCCCAAAGTCTAGACCCACGTCAAAAAGATCCGAACCTTTCGGCAACGACCGATCGGTTCGGATCTTTCGTCTATCTGAATAGGCGGCCGCTCTGTGCGGCGACTGTCAAAAATTGACGGAGAAGATGCGTTCCCGTTTTGCCGTAAACTTGCAAGACCGTCCGCGATGTGTTATACTATATACGGAAAGATATTTTCAGAGGGTGCGGATGGATACGTTCGGGGAAAGGATAAAAGAATTGCGCAAGGCGGCGGGGATCACGCAGACGGGGTTGGCGGAAAAGCTGAACCTGCACCCGCAGACCGTCTCTAAATGGGAGCGCGGCATTTCCGAGCCGGACATTTCGCAGCTCGGCGACCTTGCGGAAGCGCTCGGCATCACGCTCGAAAAGCTGTGCGGGCAGGAGGAAGCGGAGCAGACGTTCACGGGCGGTTTTCAGGCGGAGCGGTTCGGGAAAATGGTGTCCGAACAGCGGATCTTGCGGGGAGAGAGCCAAGAGAGGCTCGCCGAGCAGATGCAGACGTCTGCGGATACCGTTTCCCGCTGGGAGCGCGGCATCACCTGCCCGGACGTCAACAGGCTCGCGGCGCTCGCGTCTCATTTCGGTTTGCCCGTTTCCCGCCTGTGGTGCGGGACGAGGGAAGAGGTGCAGCCCGTACAAGGCGGCGCGGAGACAAAAAGGAAGAGGGCGCGCCTCTATCTCTTTGCGGCGGCAGCGGCGCTGCTGTGCATCGCCGCTGCCTTGCTCGCCGCGCTGCTGCGCCCGCAAAGTGCGGCGCTTCCCGCGGAGATCACCTTCACGGTGGACGGCGAAGCGGTCACCGCACGGGAAGGGGATTGGTTTGTGCCGGAAACGCCCGCGCGGAACGGGTATTCGTTTGTCGGCTGGAAGGACGGTTCCGGCAGGGAGGTGACATTCCCCTGTAAAGTCGAGGGCGGCGAGGCGTTCATGCCCGTGTTCGAGCCGACGGAATATACCATCGATTATTGGCTGAACGGCGGCATTTTCCTCGCGGACGCGGAATACACCTTTACGGTGGAAAGCGGCGCGCTGACGCTGCCCCTGCCCGAAAAGAAAGGGGAGACGTTTGAAGGCTGGTACCTCTCTCCCGACTATGCGGGGGAGGCCGTGGCGAGCATTTCCTGTACGGGGAAGGACGTGCGCCTGTACGCTAAATGGAGCGATACGGCATATACGGTGCGCTATGAGTTGGACGGCGGCGCGTTGTACGGAGAAAATCCCTCCTCGATCACGGCGGGAGAGGAAACGGCGCTCTCTTCCCCCGTGCGGGAAGGATATCTCTTCCTCGGCTGGTACGACGCCCCGTCGGGCGGTAAAAAATACGAGAGCGTGGGGGGAGAAGGGGCGAAGAACTTGACCCTGTACGCCCTTTGGCAAAAGACGGAAGAACGCTTCCCCGTCTATTACGAATGCGACGGGCAGCCGCTGGGGGAAAACCCTGCATCGGTAGGCGCGGGAGAAGTACATGTGCTTTTCGGCGCACGGAAGGAGGGGTATATCTTTTTGGGATGGAACACCTCTCCCGACGGGTCGGGCAGGTACGTCGAAGCGCTCATCGGGCAGGAAGAGCCGCTGCGCCTGTATGCGGTTTTTTCTCCCAAGACCTATTCCGTGCGGTATGTCTATGAGGGGAATTATGCGGGAACGGAGCAAAACCCCAACTATATCGTCTTCGGAGAGAGGGTAGACCTGCTTCCCGTCGGGCGGTACGGGTACGAGTTTTTGGGCTGGTACGACGCGCCCGAGGGCGGCAATAAGATCGAAAGGATCGACGAGAGCAATCTTCTTTCGGTCACCGAACTGTACGCGCGCTTTGCGCCTCTCGAGTATACGGTGACGCTGATCGCGGGCGAGGGAGAGATCGTCGGAACGCATTCTTCGGGCAGTGTGTATACGATCACGTTCGGGGACGAACTCGTTTTGCCCGCCTGCAGACTGACGGGGTACGAACACCTGGGCTGGAACGAACGCGCGGACGGCAGCGGCACCTATTTCAGGACGTTTACGGGAGCGGAAGGCGACCAGACGCTGTATGCCGTCTATGAGGCGAAACGATATCTCGTCCGCTATACATACGAAGGCGTATACGAGAGCGGAAAGGTCAACCCCAACCACATTGTCTTCGGCGAGCGGGTGGAGCTGTATCCCGTCTATCTCGCCGGGCACGAATTTTTGGGCTGGTACGACGCGCCCGAGGGCGGCAATAAGGTCGAAAGGATCGACGAGAGCAATCTCCTTTCGATCACCGAACTGTACGCGCGCTTTGCGCTGTGCGAATATGCCGTGACGCTGGACGCGGGGGAAGGCCGGTTCGCCTCGCCGGAAGGGGAGCGCTCCCTCTATACCTACACGCTCGCCTACGGGGACGAACTGGTTTTGCCCGTCTGTGAGCGGATCGGATATGTCTTTCTCGGCTGGATGAACGAAAGAGGGGAGGCGGTGGAAAAGATCGGCGCCCTGAACATAGGCGACATGCGGCTGACGGCGGCATGGCGCTCGAGCGATGAGCGGTATGCGGTCAAATACGTCCTCAACGGCGGCACGCAGGCGGGGTCGAATCCCGAGTCCGTGCCCGTCGGAACGACCGCCGCCCTGTGCGCTCCGGAGCGGGCGGGATATCTCTTTCTCGGCTGGTATGACAACAGCGACGGCAGAGGCCCCCGCTATACGGTGCTGCCCGCGGACAGGACGGACGATCTCGTCCTCTATGCGCTTTGGCAGGAGATCGTCGTGAGCGGCAGCGCGGAAAATTTCAAGTACGAAAAGGCGGACGGAAAGATCACGATCACCGAATACGAAGGCCCCGTGGGGGAAAACGTCGACGTGATCATCCCGTCTTTTATAGAAGGGTCGCCCGTCACGCGGATTGGCAGCGGCAAGACGGGGCAGTACGGGATAAATGAACGCGTGTACGGTATATTCGGGATGCCGAACGAGGCGACGCTGCGCTCGCTGACCATCCCCGAAGGGGTGTTGGCGCTCAAAGAAAACGCGTTCAGCGGCCTGACGGTGTTGCAGCCGGTACAGCTTCCTTCCTCTCTCGTTTCCATCGGGAAAGGCGCCTTCGACGGGTTTCAGGGAGGAGTCCTCTTTGCGGACGCGGGGAACTTGACGTATATCGGTAAGAGCGCGTTTCACGGCGTCCTTTTCCGCGGCACGCTCGTGTTGCCGCAGGGGCTCAAGACCATCGATGCGCAGGCATTTTACAATGTCGAGACCACGGGTGTGATCATCCCCGACACGGTAGAGATGATCCTCGACAACGCGTTCTATCAGCCGAACGGATACATCTGCAGGATGTTTCTGCCCTCTTCCGTGACCTATCTCGGGACCGGCGCGTTGAGCGGCGACGTATATACAGCTTTTTCGGAAGCGCAGTGGGAAGCGCTCGCGCTGAAAGAGCAGAGAGTGGCGGCATACGGCGTACAAAAAAGCGTCGTGACTCTTTCGGGCGGGAAGGCGCTGCAGACGCTGTACGGCGAAGCGTTTGACCTTCCGTCGCCGCAAAGGGAGGGGTATACTTTTTTGGGATGGCAGGACGAAAGCGGAGCGTTTGTCCCCGATTGCTATATCCCGAACCGCGACGCGGCGTTGACAGCCGTGTACGAAAAGAGGACGGAAAGCGACGGGCGGTCTCTCGGCAGCGCCGCCCTGCTCGCGGCGGGTACCGTCTATGAATATATCCTTTTGGAAGGGCAGACGTTCTATTTTAAGCCGGATATCTCCCGGCAGTGCCGCGTCCTTATTGCCGTAAGCGGGGATTTCCGTTTTAACCTCTATCGCGTGCGGTCGGATGAGACGGAGTACCTGCAAAGCGGAGAGCCCGTTGAATTTTACGCGGGAGACGTCTATTCTCTGAAGACGGGGCCGCTTTCGTCGGGCGAGGCGGCGCTCATACAGATCGTGCTTTTGCCGAATTGAACGGAGAGCGGATACGCAAAAAAGGGCGGGGAAGATCCCGCCCTTTTTTGCGTATTTGGGGGCACTCAGCCGAAATCGCGGCAAATTCAGCCGAAAACGCGGGTAAATCCGCGAAACGGGCTGAACAATTTTGCCGGAAAGTGTGCTATAATACAGTCGTTGCAACGGGGAGATCGGATCCCTGCAAGACGGCGCCGTCTGCCGATCGGGAGTGCAGACGAAACATGAAGACGACCATCATCCTTCTATTGTACGACGCGTTCATGAGCGGCGAGACCGTGTCGCGCGCAAAATTTTGCAAAAAACATATGATCGCGGAGCGCACCTTTTATCGCTATCTGCATGAATTGACGGAGTTCTTCCGCAGCTATAAGCCCGTCTATATGATCGACGGCTCCCAAATCAAGGGCTCCTATGTCTTGAAGAATGTCGGCGGGGCTTGATGTGAGGCGGATCGCGCCGCCGCTGCGTTTTGGGGCAAAAACAAATGGAGAAGTTTATATACGGCAAGGAGTGCGGCGAAAATTTCGCCGCACTCCTTGCCGTTGGAGGGGAAGGGGAAAGGCTTTCCCCCGGTGCTTTTTTGCCGGAAGCGGCGCTAAGCGGAAGGAGGGGGATGCCGCACCGCGCGGAGGCGTTATAGTTCTTCTCCCGTTTCGCCGGCGCGGGCGGGCAGGGTGAGGCGGGTAAAACCGATCTTGCGCAGCGCCGCAGACACAAGTTCCCGTTTGTCGCCGATGCGCGCGTCGTCGTGCGCGTCCGAAGAAAAGATCACCTTTCTCCCCCCTAAATCATGATACCTCTGCAAAATGTCGGTATCGGGCAAAAAGGGGCTGCCCGCCGTCTTGGCGGAGGTATTGACCTCTAAGATCTTGTCCCGCCGTACGATCTCCCGCAGGACGGCGTCCAAAATGTCCGCAAAGTCCTCGTAGCGCAGCTTGGGGTCGGCATAGGGCGCATTGCGCGAACAGTAGCCGATGTGCGCCACGATGTCATAGGGATAGGGGGCTTCCAGGCTTTCCAAAACGCGGTACAGGTAGGCGGTGTAGGCGTAGGTCTTGCTTTTGCCGGCAAAAAACTCGGGGAAATAGCAGTCTTTCCCCAGGCAGGTATGTACGCTGTTGATGATATAGTCCGGCGCGTACTTTTCCGCCGCTTCCGCGTACTTGTCCTGCGCGAGGGGCTTGTTGTCGTAAGCGAACTCGCAGCCCGCCAAAAATTTGATCTTGCCCGCGTATTCCCGCTGCAGGCGGCGTGCGCGGGAAAAGTAGGCGTCCGCGTCGATCTGACGCATCTCTCTGCCTTGGATGGGCAGTTTTCTTGCCAGATAGTCGTAGTCGAAATGTTCGCTCGTGCCGTAGCAGGCGAGCCCGAGAGAGATCGCCTTTTCGATCATGACGCGCATGTCTTGCCGCCCGTCGTCCGAAAAAAAGGTGTGTGTGTGCAGATCGCATCGTATCATATGTTTTTCCTCTGCACAGAATGATAAAGCATTTTGCCGCCGTTGTCAAGCGTCCGTTTTTACGTTCTGCCAAAGATGCGTACGAGCGCCGCCGCCGCGAGCAGCAGCCCGCCCGCAGCGATGTAATAGACGGGATAGAGGCTGATGAGGCTGAACAGCAGCAGCCCCGCTCCCGCCAAAAGATATCCCTTCCAGCTTTTTCGGCAAAGGCGCAGGCGCAGCGCCTCTTTCCATCCCGCCGCGGCGCTTTCGCCGAGGTACCGTTCGGGCAGTTTGTCCGCCCTTTCCAAAAGGGCGTAGCAGTCGGAAGCGTCCAACAGGCGGATGCCGAAGGAGAGCGCGAGCGCCCGCGCTTCCTTTGTAAAGGAGGAAGCGAGCACCGCCTTTTCTCCGCCGCCGCGGCGCAGGACGGAGGCGATCTCGTCCGCGGTCGTCCCTTCAAGGCGGAAAAGGAGAAAATATTCCGTTCCGTCCGAAAGGATGCGCCCGCCCGCGATCACCGCGTCCTTGCCGCTGTCCGCCGCGATCGCTTCGGCAAAGCGGCGCAGGCTGTTCGCGCGCGCGTCCACCGCCAAATGGAAGGAGAGTTTTTGTATCTCCGCCCTGCTTTGCGCCGCCGTATGTCTTTTTTTATGGCGGCGCCGCACGATAAGGTGCAGCAAAAACGCAGCCGCGCCGCCCCCTGCCAAAGACAGGGAGAGCGCCGCCTGCGGAGAGGAAAGATAAAAGCGCAGGATGCAGAAGAAGAGCAGGAACGTCCCGCCGAAGGTGAGCAGGGTATCCGCCCAAAGAGGGAAGTCGATCTGTTTCATGGCGGCCGCCGTCCGCGCCTGCCTTGTCCGCTTCGGCGGGGGCGGGGGACGGTTCTTTTGATTTTATCCGTTTTTTTCTTTTTTTAAACGTTGCAAGATGCGCTTTGATGTGATATAATAGAAAAAAGTTGGTAAAAGAGTATATTTTTGCTCCGCTTTGCCGATAAAGCGAGCGGCAGTTGTGCAAAGGCATCGGGAATACGTCATGAAGGTCGCGATCTTCGGCGGGAGTTTCGACCCCGTCCATATCGAACATATCCACATCGTCAAGGCGGCGCAGGAGGCGCTGGGGGCGGATAAGGTCATCGTCATCCCCGCCTTTATCCCGCCGCATAAGCAGGACAGGGCGCTCGCCGCCCCGCGCGACAGGCTTGAGATGGCAAAACTTGCCTTCGCCTCCGTCAAAAATTGCGAAGTGAGCGCCTTTGAACTCAACGCGGGCGGCACCAGTTATACCTACCTCACCCTCGGGTATTTTCACGAAAAGTTCCCCGCCGCGCAGCTGTATTTTCTCGTCGGGGCGGATATGCTCAAAGATTTTTATACATGGAAGCAGCCGGAGACCATCCTCTCCCTCGCGGAATTGGTCGTGTGCAACCGGGAAGGGGACAGGGTGAATTTTCCCGCCGAGCAGCTGCGCTTTTTTGCGCGCTTCAAAAAGCGGTTTTTGAGCATAGAATATACGGGGAAGGATATCTCTTCCACCAAGGCGCGCGTGCTGACGGCGTTTGGGGAAGACCTGAAGCCATATCTTCCCTTTGACGTCATCGACTACATCGAGGCGAACGAGCTGTACCGCATCAAAGGGGTCAAGGAAGCGCTCGCTTATCTAAAACCGTCCCGCCGCAAGCACACGCTGGGCGTGGCGCTCACCGCGGCGAAATATGCGGCGAAGTATAAGCTGCCCGAACGCAGCGTCATCTTGGCGGCGGCGCTGCACGACGTCGCCAAAAGCATGCCCGCAAACGCCCCCGAACTTGCGGGGTTCATCCCGCCCGCGGGCGTGCCCGCGCCCGTCCTGCACCAATATTCGGGCGCTTACGTCGCCGAGCACGTCCTCGGCGTCACGGACGGGGAGATCCTGAATGCCGTGCGCTATCACACCTCCGGCCGTCCGAACATGGGCGAACTGGAAAAGCTGATCTTCCTTGCCGACATGCTCGAACCGGGGCGGGACTTCAGGGGCATCGCCAAACTGCGCGCGGCGCTGGCGGAAGACCTCGGTGAGTGTATGTATCTGAGTTTGAAATACGAGCTGAAATACCTGAAAAAGAGGGGAGGCGACCTCTACCCGCTCACCTTTCAGGCATATGAATTTTACAAAAAGACGAGGAGAAGAAAATGACGGAATCCAAAATGCTTGCAGATAAGATCTGCGCCCTGCTCTCGGCAAAGAAGGCGGAGGACATCCGCATCATCGATGTCGCCGAAAAGACCACCCTCTGCGACTATTTTATCATCGCGGGCGGCCGCAGCACTACGCAGGTCAAGGCGCTGTGCGACAACGTGGAAGAAAAACTTTCCGAAGAAGGCATCGAGCCCCGCCGCACGGAAGGCACCCGCGAGGGGCGTTGGGGCGTGCTCGATTACGGCGACGTCATCGTGCATGTGTTCAACGATGAATCCCGCCTTTTTTATCATCTCGAACGGCTTTGGGAGGAGGGCGGCAACTCCACCGTGTACCGCGACGAAAAGAACTGACGGCTATTCGAAGCGGATCTTCTTCGGCTCTCCGTATTTGGAGGCGGGCCGCTTGACCCGCTTTTTTTCTACGATGTAATATACCCGCTGCGGCGGTTTGTCTTCCGGTTTTTTTTCCGGTTCGGCGGGCTTTTCCGCCTGTCTTGTACGCGCGCCGAAATATCTGCGCGCTGCTTTGCCGCCCGCGACGGCGGCAAAGCAGAGGAAAAAGAGGATGACGAGGTACACCCCGCCGATCAGGGAGGAAGCGAGCAGCATAAAAGATCTCCGCGTGATGGGATACGGATACGCTATCATATCCGTCCGCGCGAAGGAAGGCGGGATCGGACGAAAAGAAGGAGGTTTTGACGGATGACGGTCTATGACGTGATCGATGCCAAAAAGAAAAAGCGGGCGCTCACGGCGGAGCAGATCGGCTATTTTGTCGCCCGCGTCGCCGACGGCGGCGCGACGGACAGCCAGATCGCCGCTTTCTGCATGGCGACGCTGCTCAACGGCATGACGGAAGAGGAATGTTTTTATCTGACCGACGCGATGACGGAAAGCGGAGAGCGCAGCCCCCGCCCCGCGGGCGGCGGCGTCTTTGCGGACAAACATTCCACGGGCGGCGTTTCCGATTCCACCACTCTCATCCTCGTGCCCGTGCTTGCATCTCTGGGCGTAAAATGCGCAAAATATTCGGGCAGGGGCTTGGCGCATACGGGCGGCACGCTGGATAAACTGGAAAGTTTTGCGGGCTTGCGCGTCGATCTGTCCCCCGCGGAGTTCGAAGGGCAGGTCGCGCGCGTGGGCGCGGCGATCGCGGGCCAGACGGAAAAGGTCGACCCCGCCGACAAGCACATGTATGCCGTGCGCGACGTGACCGCCACCGTGGACAGCGTCCCCCTCATCGCCTCTTCCGTGATGAGCAAAAAGCTGGCTTCTTTTGCGGACATCATCCTGCTGGATGTAAAGTATGGGGACGGCGCCTTCATGCATACGCCCGAAGAGGCGCTGTCTCTGGCGCAGCTGATGGTGCGCATCGGGGAGCGCGCGGGCAGAAAGATGCTCGCGTCCGTCACCTGTATGGACGAACCGCTCGGCGACGGCATCGGCTGCAACGCCGAGGTCAACGAGGTGTGCGCCATCCTGCGCGGGGAAAAGGAGAACGACCTTTCCCGCCTCTCTCTCGATCATGCCGCCCGCATCCTCGCCGCTGCGGAACGCATCCCTTTAGAGGAGGCGGAAGGGCGCGCGTACGGCGCGCTGCGCTCGGGCGCGGCGCTCAAAAAGCTGGGCGAGATCGTTGCCGCGCAAGGCGGCAGGGCGGAGGACGTGCTTTCGCCGCTGCCGATGGCGGAGCATAAAGTTGTCGTCCGTGCCGCGGGGGACGGGTATTTGCGCATCTCCGCGCTCGCGCTCGGCAGGGCGTGCGCCGCGCTCGGCGGCGGTAGGGCCAGGGAGGGGGATCCCGTCGACCATGCGGTCGGCATCCTGCTCAAAAAGCGGCAGGGGGATCTTGTACGCAGGGGAGAAGCGCTCGCCGAAGCGTATACGCGCGGCGGAGCGGAAGAAGGCATCGCCCTCGCGGAGGGTGCGTTTGCGCTCTCCGATCAAAAAATAAAAGACCGCCCTCTCGTTTTTGCGACGATCGGCGGAAAGGAGTGAACCGTGTTGTTGTTGAAAAAGAAGCCGGAAGAGGCGGAACGAGAGGCGCGGGAAGAAGAGCGTCCGGCGGCCGCGGCATCCGCCGCCGAAGCGCCTGCTGCCGGGGACGGGGAGGAAATGGCTCCCGCCGCGGCGGAAAAGGAGACGGAAAGCGCCGCGCGGGAAGAGAGACCTTCGCCCGCGGCGGAGATGACGATCTCCGCCGCCGAGCGCGAGGAATTCGAAGAGTTTAAAAGGCAGAAAAAACTTGCCGAGATCAAGCGCCTGCTGAAGATGATCGACCATACCCTGCTCAAACAGACGGCGACGCGCGAGGAGATCAAGCGGCTGTGCGCGGAGGCGAAGGAATACGGCTTTGCCTCGGTATGCGTGCAGCCCGTGTACGTCTCCGACTGCTTCCGCCATTTGCAGGACGCGCACGAAGTCAAGATCGCCTGCGTCGTCGGCTTCCCCATGGGGGAAAACAAGACGGAGACAAAGGTGTACGAGACGAAGAAGGCGCTGTCCGACGGCGCCGACGAGATCGACATGGTCGTCTGTATCTCCGCGGTCAAAAACGGCGATTACGGCTATGTAAAGCGGGAGATCAAAAAGGTGGTGCGCGCGGCGCGCGGCTGTCCCGTCAAGGCGATCATCGAGACGTCGCTGCTCAACCGCGACGAGATGATCCGCACCGCCGAATGCGCGCGCGATGCGGGCGCGGCATATGTCAAGACGAGCACGGGCTACTTCGGCAGCGGCGCCAAGGCGGAGGATGTGCGCCTTCTCAAACGGACGGTCGGCGGCGTCTGCCTCGTCAAGGCGTCGGGCGGCATTAAAAACGCCGATCAGTTCAAGGAGATGGTAGAGGCGGGCGCCGACCGCATCGGCACCAGTTCGGGCGTAGACATCGCCGAAGGCATCAAAAAGGGATAAAGCGCAAAGCGGGCGGTGACGCCCGCTTTTTTCGCGCAAAAAAATTTCGAAAATATTGGCATAAATCTCTTGACATCGGCGGACAATAGGGCTATAATGATGTTAGCACTTAAAGGTGGAGAGTGCTAACATTGTAAAAGAGCAAGTGCCAAACGGAAAGAGGGGGGATGCGGGCATGAAGATGTCGGATCGCAAAAAAAAGATCTTGCAGATCGTCGTCGACGAGTACATCAATACCGCCGTGCCCGTTTCCAGCAAGAGCATTGCGGAAAAACATCTCACCGATGTAAGTTCCGCCACGGTGCGCAACGAGCTCGCTTCCTTGGAAGAGTTGGGGTATCTGACGCAGTTCCATACCTCGGGGGGCAGGGTGCCCTCGCCGCAGGCGTACCGCTTTTACATCGAAGAGCTGATGCAAAAGGGCAACCTTTCCGACAGCGACCTCGACTATATCGACAGGGCGTTCGCCGATAAATCGCACGACGTCGAGCATCTGATCAAAAGCGTGTCCGAGGTCATCAGCGAGTTGACCGACTACACTTCCGTCGCCATCGGCCCGCACGCCGACGCCGAAACGGTGCGCCGCCTTTCGCTGCTTCCCTGCGGGGACGGGAGGGCGCTGCTCGTCATCATGACCAGCGAGCGCATCCTGCGCGACAGCTTTATCGAGATCCCCGAAAACATGACGGACGAAGATCTGGACAGCGCTTCCAGGATGATCGGTAAATTGTTCGCGGGCAAGCCGCTTTCCGAGATCCGAGAAACGGGCGAGGCTGCCATTGCCGAGTTCGGGCAGTACCGTCAAGTCATGCGGGAAGTGGTCGACGCCTTAAAATCGTATGCCCGTCCCCGCGAGGAAGATGTGGTGCTCACGGGCGCCGACAAGATCTTCAATCATCCCGAATACGAGGACATCGGCAACGTCAAAAATTTTCTCACCGTCCTTTCCAGCAAAGATAAGCTGGCGGACATCATCGAGGGAGAAAACGACGAGATCCAGATCAACGTCAAGATCGGCTCTTCCGGGGACAAGGACGTCCCGGACGATTGCTCGGTCGTGACGGCGACGTATTCGGCGGGAGGCAAAAATTTGGGCACCTACGGGGTGATCGGGCCTATCCGCATGGATTATCCCAAGGTGATCGCCGTGCTCGAAAACGTGGGCAAGGCGCTGGAAGAACTGGCAAAAAGCAGAAAAAAAGAGAAGGATAAGTGCGATCATGAGCAAGAAGGAAAATAGAGAGGCGGAAGAGCGGGAGAAGGAGGAGTCCCTTCCCGAAGAGGAAAAGGCAGCCGGACCCGCCGAAGAGGCCGCCGAACCGCAGCCCGATCCGGAGCTGGTCAAGGCGCGGCAGGAGGCGGCAGAATACAAAGACAAGTGGATCCGCTCCGTCGCGGAGTTTGAAAATTTCAGAAAGCGCAACGCCGATACCCGCCATACAAGTTATATGGAGGGGCGCGCGGACATCATCGTCAAGGTGCTGCCCGTGGGAGACAATTTGGAGCGCGCGCTGGCTGCCTGCGGCGACGAGCAGACAAAAAAAGGGATCGAGATGGTGCTGCGCAGTTTTAAGGCGCTGCTCGACGGCGAGGGGATCGAGGCGATCGACCCCGTCGGAGAAGAGTTTGACCCGAAGGAGTGCGAGGCGATCATGAGCGAACCCGCGCAGGAAGGCGTGGAACCCGGGTACGTCAAAGAAGTCTTTTTGAAGGGCTATAAAAAGGGCGGCAAGGTGCTGCGCTTTGCACAGGTAAAGGTGACGACGTAGACACGGACGCCGAGTGCCGGCAGCGATCGTGCCGGCGGGGGGACTGTCCGCCCGTGCCCCTTCGGCAGGCGGCGGGCAGCTCTTGTTCATGCCTGTGCGCATAGATCGAGACGCAAGCGGCGGGCTTTGCCCGTTTGCAGATAAACAGAAAAAATTTTTTACCGTTGACTGCGCTTGCCGCAGTCAAGGAAGGAGCAGTATTATGGGAAAAGTCATCGGCATCGATTTAGGTACAACCAACTCTTGCGTCGCCGTCATGGAGGGCGGCGAGGCAGTCGTGATCCCTAACCCCGAGGGAGCGCGCACCACGCCTTCCGTGGTCGCTTTCCAAAAGGACGGGTCGAGGATCGTGGGACAGGTGGCAAAGCGCCAGGCGGTCGCCAATCCCGACAGGACGGTCATCTCCATCAAGCGCCATATGGGCAGCGATTATAAGGTGGAGATCGACGGCAAAAAATACTCCCCGCAGGAGATTTCCGCAATGATCCTTTCCAAACTCAAGGCGGATGCGGAGAGTTATCTCGGCGGCAAGGTGACGGACGCCGTCATCACCTGCCCGGCATATTTTACCGACAGCCAGCGGCAGGCGACGAAAGACGCGGGCAAGATCGCGGGGCTGAACGTGCTGCGTATCATCAACGAGCCCACGGCGGCGGCGCTCGCGTACGGTTTGGATAAGGATAAAGCCAACCATAAGGTCATGATCTACGACCTCGGCGGCGGCACGTTCGACGTGTCCATCCTCGAGATCGGCGACGGCGTCTTTGAAGTTCTGGCGACCAACGGCAACAATATGTTGGGCGGCGACGACTTCGACAAGCGCGTCATGGACTACCTCGTGGACGAGTTCAAAAAGAAGGAAGGCATCGATCTTTCCAAAGATAAGATGGCGATGCAGCGCCTGAAAGAGGCTGCCGAAAAGGCGAAGATCGAACTTTCCGGCATGAACACGACCAACATCAACCTGCCTTTCATCACGGCGACGGCGGACGGGCCGAAGCATCTCGACGCAGACCTCACCCGCCAAAAGTTCGACGCTTTGACGGCGGATCTCGTCGAAAAGACGGCAGAACCCATGCGCCTTGCCATGAAGGATGCGGGGCTGACCTATGCGGACATCGATAAAGTCATCCTCGTCGGCGGCTCGACGCGTATCCCCGCGGTCGTCGAAAAGGTCAAACAGATCACGGGCAAGGAGCCGTTCAAGGGGATCAACCCGGACGAGTGCGTCGCTATCGGCGCGGCGATCCAGGGCGGCGTCCTTTCGGGCGAGGTGAAAGACGTGCTGCTGCTCGACGTCATGCCCCTGTCTTTGGGCATCGAGACGTTGGGCGGCGTGTTCACCAAACTTATCGAACGCAATACGACCATCCCCGCTAAAAAGTCGCAGGTATTTTCTACGGCGGCGGACAATCAGACGCAGGTGGACATCCACATCTTGCAGGGCGAACGCGAATTTGCCAAGGACAACAAGACGCTCGGCAGGTTCGAATTGACGGGCATCCCGCCCGCGCCCCGCGGCATTCCGCAGATCGAAGTCACTTTCGACGTGGACGCAAACGGCATCGTGCATGTCACGGCGAAAGATCTCGGCACGCAAAAGAGTACGGATATCACGATCACGTCCTCCACAAATCTGTCCGAAGCGGACATCGATAGGGCGGTGAAGGAGGCGGAACAGTACGCCGAAGAGGACAAAAAGCGCAAGGAGAAGGTGGACAACAAAAACAGGTTGGACGGCATGATCTTTGCGGTGGAAAAATCCATCGGCGAGTTGGGCGACAAACTTTCCGCCGAGGACAAGGCGCAGCTGGAAGAGCTCGTCAAGAGCGCGAAGGAAGAGCTTGCCTCGGACGATGACGACCGCATCCGGGCGGCGACCGAAAAGCTGACGAACGAGAGCCAGAAGATCTTTGCCAAGATCTATCAGCAGGCGGGCGGCGCGCAGGGCGGTCAGGATGCGAACGGCGGCAGCGACGGCGACACCGAGTTCCATCAATAAGCCGGATCACTCTTATCCTCCTTATTTATATATTTTATAAACGCAATAATGCCGTGACCAGTTCACGGCATTACTGTGCGTTTACAAGGGATCGCTTTCCGCAGCGGAGGGCGAAGCCGCCCTGTTCCCGTTGTTCGGGGAGGGCGGCAGACGGGTAATATAGTATGGCAGATAAAAATTATTACGAGATCTTGGGCGTGGACAGAAAGGCGACGGATGACGAGATCAAATCGGCATACCGCAAGCTGGTCAAACAGTACCACCCCGATCTGCATCCGAACGACGCCAATGCGGCGGCAAAATTCAAGGAAGTCAACGAAGCGCATGAAGTGCTCTCCGATGCGCAGAAGCGCGCGGCGTATGACTACGAATTGGATCATCCGGGCGCGCGCGGAGCCGGCGGGTTCGGCGGCGCGGGCTTTTCCGGATTTTCCGGCTTCGGCGGGTTCGGCGATATTTTTAACGATATATTCAGCGGGTTTTCTTCCTCCTCCTCTTCGCGCGCGAGCGTGCAGCAGGGCGAGGATATCCAAAAGGAAGTGGTGCTCAGCTTTCTCGATGCCGCAAAGGGCTGTACCAAGGAGATCCGCTATATGCGCAACGAGCCGTGCCCTTCCTGCAAGGGGACGGGCGCAAAGAACGGCACGGCATACAAGACGTGCGACAAGTGCGGCGGCAGCGGACAGGTGCGGTATACGCAGGATACCCTCTTCGGCAGGACGATCCGCGTCGGTACATGCGACGCGTGCGGCGGCACGGGCAAAAAGATCACGGAGCCTTGCCCCGATTGCAAGGGGAAAGGATATGTGCGCAAGGAGACGGTCGTTACCCTCAATATCCCGGCGGGCGCGGATACCAACAGTTATATCCGCAAAAAGGGGTACGGGCAGGCGTCTTCCACGGGCGGCGCTCCGGGCGACCTGATCGTCGTGTTCCGCGTCGAGCCGCATAAGATCTTCAAGCGCAAGGATAAAGACCTGTATATCGAATTGCCGATCTCCTATAAGACGGCGGCGCTCGGCGGCAAGGTGCGCGTTCCCGGCATCGACGAGACGTTTGAATATTTGATCCCCGACGGAACGCAGAGCGGCACCGTGTTTTGCGTGCGCGGCAGGGGCCTAAAGACGCGTACGGGTACGGGGAACATGTACATCACGGTGACGGTGGAGGTGCCCACAAAACTCACGCGCGAGCAGAAAAAGCAGTTGGAAGAATTTGACGGCGGCGTCGATCTGCGGCAGACGAACAAGATGCGCGCCTTCCGCGACAATATGCAGTCGATGTATGGGCAGGATCCGTATAAAGGCTGAATCCGTTCTGCCGCGCCGCATGGCGCGGCAGAAAAAAGGAAGTTTTTTTCTGCCGAAGGGGTAAAAGTTATTGACAAATCGGGCAGAAATGGTATAATAAATGGGTATCCTGCGCAAGGGGATCGGCAAGAAGATCATGCGCCTTTAGCTCAATTGGATAGAGCGTTGGTCTACGGAACCAAAGGTTAGGGATTCGAGCTCCTTAAGGCGCACCAAAAGGGTATAATCCGAACTTTTTACTCATCACGGGTGATTGGTTCGGATTTACTTTTTTATTTTCGGATTTACAATAAAGTAAAAGGGCTTGCGGTTTACGTCACCTACTCGGGAAACTGTTATAAAAGTCCGTATTATTATATCGGATATGCGCGCGCCTGCACGCCTGAAACGGATCTGACCAAAATCAATTTTGAAAAATACCCCAACGATCGGGAGTATCGCCCGCTTGTCACAAGGAACGGGGAGGAGAGCGGAACGGGGCATAACAGCATTCTGGAAGAGGACGGCAGATATTATCTGTACTATCACGGCAGGGATCCCGGCACGCCCGACGGACAGGAAACCAGGACTTGCCGCGTGTGCGAGCTCCTCGCACAGGACGGAACGCTTTCCGTCCTGGCAAGGTAGTGGGGCATCCCCGCCTAAATATGGTTCGGGAGATCGTATCCCGGCAGGCAGCGCCTGCCGGGATCTTTTTTGAAAAAGTGTTGAGGAGATTCGGCAAAAAACCGCAAAAAATTTTTCAAAAAAGGTATTGACAAATGAAAAAAAGGTGATATAATTGTTATTGTAATGAATGGAAACGTTTCCAGGCATTCCGTTATAAATTGGAAACGTTTCCAATAAAAAGTTCAGGAGGGATTGGCATGAAAAGAATGATCGGCATTTTGCTGGCAGCGGCGCTGAGTTTCGGCGTTTTGGCAATGGTGGGGTGCGGCGGTGACGACGGTCCCGTCGATACGGATACGACCAAGGTCGTCAAGGTCTGGCTGCACAAGTCGCAGGCAGAGCCGGAAGGGAAGGTGTACCGCGCTTTGCAGGATCTGTTCAACGAGGCGGACTATAAGACCACGGACGGACGGGACATTGTTATGTCTATCGAATACAAGAACTCGTCCGACGCGCTCAGCACCGCGATCAGCGGCGAGATCCTTTCGGGAGGATTGCCCGACGTCGTGGCTGTGGACAGCCCCAACATCACTTCCTATGCGGACGGCGGCATTCTCATCGCGATGGACGAATATCTGTCCGACGAAGTCATTTCCGATTACGTGGACAGCGTCATCGAGCAGTCCACGTACAACGGCAAGCTGTACGCGCTTTCCGGCATGGATGCGCCCGGCGGTCTGTACTACAACAAAGAGCTCCTCAAATCGGTGGGGTATGAAGATTCCGATTTCGGAACGGTGGCAGATCCCTGGAGCTGGAAGGACGTGGAAGAGGCGATGGACGCGCTGAAGTCGGCGGGCAAGGAATACCGCATCAAGCTCAACCTCGGGTTCGGCGGCGATGAAGGGTGTATGTATCTGTATTCCCCGCTGGTGTACTCTGCGGGCGGCAGTTTCATCGGAGCTGACAACAAAGTTTCGGGCGCTCTGACGAGCGAAAGATCCCTGGCGGGATTGGGGATGCTGGAAAGCCTGTTCGCGCAGAATGCGGAAAAGGAATGGATCTACAACGGCACCAATACCAATGCTTTGCCCGGCGGCGAAGTGGCGTTTGAAATTTACGGGCCGTGGCTGATCGACACGATCGACAAATCGTATGCGGATTTTGCGGACAAATATGACATCATGCCCTTCCCCGTCTACGAAGACGCGAGCGGAAACAAGGGCACGGCGGCTTCTCCCTGCGGTTCGTGGGGCTTCGGCGTGACCAAGGACACGCGCGACGCGGACGCGGCGGCGCAGGTGGTGGCATTCCTGACGGGTGCGGAAGCGAGCGAAATGTTCTACGATTCCATCGGCACCTTCCCCACGCACACGTCCGTGCTGGAAAACAACGAAGATTTCAACAGCGGCGCTTTGAAGTCGATGGCGGACATCCTCATGGAAACGGCGGTCGCGCGCCCGAAGATGGTCAAATACCCGCAGTTGAGCAGCGCGTATTCGGACATCGTGGAATACATTGAAACGACGGCGGGGACGAGCGATTACGACCTCGCGACGTACGTGACGCAGAAGGCTGCGGCGGCGGACAGATAAACAAGGAGTCGGGAATGAAAAACAATGCTCTTCCTGTCAGGGCAAAGGGGATGTATTTCCGCTTTCTCGGCAGATCGTTCAAAAAGCACGATGCGATCGTGGGTGCCGTTTTCGTGCTTCCCGCGTTTGTGCTCGGCTGTATCTTTGTCGTGGCGCCCATGCTGGTCTCTCTGGCGTACTCGGTGACGGACGCAAACTTGCTGGCGCTGAACAACGTACATTTCAACGGCTTTGTCAACTTTGCCGAAGCGTTCGGCGACACCTATCTGTGGAACGCCTTTCTCAACACGCTGGAATTTGTGGTCAAGGTCGTGCCTCTCCAGTTGTGCGCGTCGCTCGGGCTTGCACTCATTCTCAACACCAAGATCCGCTGCAATACCTTTTTTCGCTGGGCGTTTTTCTGCCCGGTCATGCTCTCGCTGGCGGTCACCTCCTTTTTGTGGATGAACCTGCTCAACGAGCAGGAAGGCCTGATCAACGCGATCCTGGAAAATCTGGGATTCTCCCGCCAACCTTTCCTGGAAAGCCCCAAACAGGCGATGAACGTCATCGTGTTCATCTCCGCGTGGCAGGGCGCAGGGTACCAGATGCTCATTTTCCTGTCCGGGCTGAAAAACATTCCGCCCGAAATTTACGAGGCGGCGGCGATCGACGGGGCAAACCCGGTGCAGAAATTTTTCTTCATCACCATTCCCAACATTCTGCCCACCTTTTCGTTTGTTCTCATCACCATGCTCATCGGGGCGTTCCGTCTGATCGTGCAGCCCATGGTCATGACGGGCGGCGGGCCGGTGGATTCCACCATGACGATGTCCTATTACATCTACACGCAAGGCATTACCTTCCGCAACGTGGGGTATTCCAGCGCCATCGCGCTGCTGTACACCTTTTTTATGGCGGCGATCGCGCTCACGCTGCGCAAGCTGATGGACGTCAAGGACTGAGGAGGAAAACATGGAAAATACTCTTCTTACTGCCGAAACTGCGGAAAAAAAGAGAAAAAAGGCAATTTCGCCCCTGCACGTCGTCCTCAAAACGCTTGCCGTGCTCTTCCTTGCCGTGCTGTGCGTGCTGTTCCTGTTTCCCGTCTGGTGGATGGTCATTTCCTCGTTCAAGACGGAGGACATGATCTACGCGCAGATGGATTCGTGGCAGACCTTCCTGCCCGGCACATGGAACGTTGCGGACTGGTTCGTTTCCTATCAGAAACTGTTCTCTTCCTTTGAATATTTCGGGCAGTCCATTCTCAACAGCATCGTGTACTGTTCCGTGACCATCGCGGCGGTGCTTCTCATCAACTCGTTTGCGGGCTATGCGCTGGCGCGCCTGGAATTCCCGGGCAGCCGCACGCTGACAACGGTCATCATCCTGCTCATCATCGTGCCCGTGGAAACGTCCATCGTTCCGCAGTACGTCATTCTCAGCAAACTGGGGCTGCTCTCCACCGATCTGCGCGTGGTAGGGTACCTGCTCCCCGGGTTTGTCAGTGCGTTCTATATCTTTATGTTCCGCCAGTTCTACTTGGGAATGCCCAAGGAGCTGGAAGAGGCGGCGGAAATAGACGGCGCCAATAAGTTAGTCACTTACTTTGCCATCATCATGCCCCTCGCCAAGGCGATCTTCGCCACGGTGGCGATTTTCACCTTCATGGGCGCATGGAACGAGTACGTCTTTGCGCAACTCATGTTCCCCAATCCCAAAAATCAGCCCCTGCAGGTTTTCCTGCAGTTGGTCAACACGTATAATCCCAAAGACCTCGCGGTCGTGATGGCGGCGCTCACGTTCTCTACCATTCCCATCGCCATCGTGTATATTTTCTGTCAGCGCTATATCGTGGAAGGTGTCTCCTTCTCGGGCCTCAAATAAACGGAGGAATGTATGAAAAAAATCTACCTTGCGGTGCTCATACTGCTGTGCGCGGCCTTCTGCACGGCGGGACTGCTCTCTTTCGGCGGCTGCAGCAAGGATCCGCACGCGGATTCCCTGCTCCTGCACCTCACGTTCGACGAGGGGGAGGGCAACGTCGTCAAAGACAAATCGGGCAACCTTGCGGACGCCACGGTGCAGTATGTGTTCAACGATCCCGCGTTCCAGGCGGAACCGCAGGATCCGCAGTGGCGCGAAACGGGCGCCGTGGACGGCTCCTTGCTCTTGGACGGATACTCCAATTACGTGCGCTATCACTACGAGGACGTGCGCGTTTCTGGCAGTTCGCTTACCGTATCCGCCTGGGTGGCGCCCCGTGTGTTCGAGTGGGACGATCCCAACGCCGCGGAAAACGGCACGGAAAATTTGACTGCGATCGTCAGCCAGTACAACGAGGAGGCCAACCAGGGCTTTCTGCTCGGCTACCAGCGCCACGGCGCGTGGAGTTTTCAGGTGGGCATCGGCGACCGCTACCTGCGGCTGTGGGACGGCGGACATCCGTTGGTCAAATATGAGTGGAACCACGTCGCCGCCACCTTCGACGGTGCTAACGGCGTGATGAAGATGTATCTCAACGGCGAGGAGATCGCCTCCCGCAATTTCTACGAAAATGCGTCCATCGCCGCCTGTTCGGACTGGCTGTACATCGGCAGAAACAATCACGGCGATTCCAACGCCACCGCCACCTGCAATATGGTTTCGGGACTGATCGACGACACAAAGATCTACCGCGCGGTACTCAGCGGGGAGGAGATCGCTTCTTATTACAATTCCTGTCTCCAAGACGGGAAGGTCGCGGAGATCTCCTTCGAGGACATCTGGCTGCAGAACATCCTCACCGAGGACATCTACAAACCTCAGTATCACGGCGGTCCTTACCAGCATTGGATGAACGAGCCGCACGCACCTTTCTACTATAACGGGAAATACCATCTGTTCTTCCAGTTCAACCTTACGGGGCCGTATTTCCGTAACATCTGTTGGGGACACCTCGTTTCCGACGATATGGTCAACTGGACGCCTCTCAAAGAGGTCATCACGCCCGAGGCGGGCACGGTCGCTCCCGACGGCGTATGGTCGGGCGGCGCCACGCTGGACGCGGACGGCAATCCCGTACTCTTCTTCACGGCGGGCAACGACAGCTGGGCGTCCTCGGGCGATGGGCTGATCGGCAACCAGAACGTGGGCATCGCCCGTCCCAAAGATCTTTCCGATCCCAACCTCACCGAATGGGAAGTGTACGACGGCTATGCCATCAGACAGCAGGCGGGGCAGGGTACGGCGGGGCAGTTCCGCGATATGTTCGTTTACCGCGAGGAAAAGGGCGACGGGTATATCTGGTATATGCTCATCTGCACCAAATCCACGCAGACCAACGGCGGTGCGGCGCTCCTGTACACGACCGAGGACGATTCCTTTACGTCCTGGACGTATCGCGGCGAGGTGTTCAACATTCCCAACCAGCCTTCCGATTTGGGGCAGACGTGGGAGCTTCCCGTGCTCATTCCCATCTCCAACGAAGCGGGGACGATCACCAAATGGCTGTTCGCCTTCTCGCCCGCGCCCGCGGATTCCGCCGACAACGACATCTTCTATTTCATCGGGGAATTCGATAAGACGACGTACAGGTTCAAGCCGGACGCTTCGTTCGGCAACACGCCGCGCAGGTTCGATTTCGGCAACAACGTATTTACAGGGCCGAGCGCCTTTGTCGATCCGGTCAGCGGGAAAGTGTTCATGTTCTCCATCATGCAGGACCAGCGCACTCCCAACGACCAGTACCTGGCGGGCTGGGCGCACAGCGTGGGGCTCGCGCGGGAGGTGTACCTCAACGACGAGGGCACGGACGCCTGCATCCGTCCTGCGGACGCACTGGAAAATTACGAGGGAAAAGTTCTTGCGGAAGGGGAAAACATGACGCTTTCGCAGGCGAACGAAGCGCTTTCGGCGGCGAGAGGGGATATGCTGCACGTGCAGATCACCGTCCGCAACGCGGGGGCGAATTCCTTCGGCGTGCGCCTGCGCCGCAACGACAGCGGCACCGAGTACACAGATTACTATTACGACGCCGCCAACAAGCGGCTGGGCGTAAAGACGGGGCTTGCGGGCGACCAGAACATTTCCGGAAATTTCTACGACACCTATGCCATGGGCGACACGCTGGTGATGGAGTTCTATCTCGACCGTTCGCTCATCGAAGCGTTCTTCGACGACACTAAGGCGGTGACGGCGCGCGTGTACCCGACGGACGAAACCAGCCTGGGCATCCTGCTGTACGCCGAGGGCGGCGATATTGAGGTCGTCAGCCTGCGCGTGGCGGAAATGAAGTCGATCTACGGAGGGGTGCGATGAAGAAAAAAACAGTTCACCTTTTCGGTGCATTGCTGGCGTCCGCCGTGGCGCTGAGCGGTTGCGCCGGTACCTCAAATGAGGAATACGTATTCAAAAATGCGGGCTTTGAACAGGGTACGCTTTCCGGCTGGACGGCGGAGGGCGGCGCCTTTACGAGCGCCTGCGTGTACAACCAGAGCGAGGACGAACAGGGCAATCCCTATTACAAGGAAGGCGAGTTTTTCCTCTACGGCGGCGCGGCGCCCGAGGGGAGCGTGGGAACGCTCACCAGCGAGCCTTTCAAGCTGAAAGGCAACGGCAGGATCGGTTTTCTCATCGGCGCGGGCAGCGACGCTTCCAAGTGTTACGTTGCCGTGTGCGACACGGACGGAAACGAACTGATCAGGCGCGGCAACGACGATTACGGCACCGCAGGCTTCTATGACAGCCTGCACCGCGTCGTCATCGACGCGAGCGAGTATCTCGGAAAGGAGATAGTCATCAAAGTGGTGGACAGCGATTCGGGATCTGGAATGCACAATTATATCAACGTAGACGATTTTATCGTGAATTACCAAGGCGCGGAGGACGTCGTGAGCAAGACATTTGTGGCGGATAAGTATATCGAAGAAAACATGGGCAGCGTCGTTACGCAATATCGGCATACCTACCATGCGATGCCGCCCGTGGGTTGGATGAACGATCCGAACGGCTTTTCGTACGCGTTCGGCAAATACCAGCTTTTCTACCAGTTTCATCCCTATTCTTCCGCATGGGGCCCCATGCATTGGGGACATTATTCCTCGGAAGACTTCATCAAATGGGAACTGATGCCTACGGCGATCGGGCCGGATACGTCCTATGACAAAGACGGCTGTTTTTCCGGCACTGCCATCGTAAAGGACGGCGAACTGTACCTGATGTATACGTCCGTCGCGGACGGAAAACAGACGCAGGCGCTGGCAAAGTCCTCGGACGGCGTCACGTTTGAAAAGGTGGGGCGCGTCATCGGCAGCGACAAGGTGCCCGCAAACTCTTCCCGGGCGGATTTCCGCGACCCCAAGGTATTTTTCCGCGGGGACAGCTATTACGCCGTCATGGGTTCCAAAAACAACGACGGGGACGGGCAGCTCTTGCTGTACAAGTCTGCCGATCTGCAAAACTGGAGCTACGTCGGCACCGTGTGGAAGGACGATCGCACCACGATGGGCATTTACGAGTGCCCCGACCTTGCCGTCATCGACGGGACGGACGTGCTGATCACCAGCCCGCAGGGCTTTGCTACGGGCGGCTGGCGGTACGAAAACGTGCATTCCGCCATTTACATGACGGGAAGCCTGGATACGCAGTCGGGGCAGTTTGCGCGCGTTACGGAGGACGAGATCGACAGCGGTTTCGATTTCTATGCGCCGCAGACGCTCACCGCGCCGGACGGCAGGGTCATCATGATCGCGTGGATGCAGATGTGGGACCGCACCATGCCCACGCAGGCGCACGGCTGGGCGGGCGCTGCAACCCTGCCGCGCGAACTCACGTTAAAGGACGGGAAACTGTACCAGGCCCCCGTCCGCGAGATCGAAAAATACAGGAAAAACGAGGTCAACGTCACCGAGGCGAGCATCAGCGGCGAACAGTCCTTTGACGGCGTAGAGGGGACGAAGACGGAACTCTGCTTCACGCTGGACGTGGGCGACGCGGCGCAGGCGGGCGTCAAGGTATTCTGCGGCACCGAACACGAAACGCGCATCTATTACGACAGAGAGAGCGGGCTGGTGATTTTTGACCGTTCGGATATGGGAACGCGCATTTCCGGCAGCGCCAAGGAGCTAAACGCTTCTAAGCGTTCGGTCAAAGCGGAAGTCAGGGACAACAAGATCGAGTTCCGCATCTTTTTGGACGTCTCTTCCTGCGAGGTCTTCCTCAACGGCGGCGAGCGTACGATGACGGGCAACGTGTATTCCGATCCTTCGGATACGGGTATCCGCTTCTTTGCGGAAGGCGGAAGCGCGCGCATCCTGTCCCTGTACAAGTACGACATCGTCGTGGAATGATGAAGAAATTTACCGTTTTTTGCATAACGTTTGCGCTTTTTCTGTGCGGATGCGTCCCCGCATCGGAGGGGGAAACGCCCCCTCCGTCTCAGACGCAGCCCGATCCGTTCAACGCGCAGGTGCTGCTGGAAGTGGGGTTTGAAGGGGACGGCTTCGACCAGCCCGACCTTTCGGGCAACGCAAAGGCGGCGTACGTGGAAGGTGTTCTCAACAACCCCGCCTATCAGGAAGAGCCGGTACTTCCTTACCGCCCGCAGGGCGTGCGGGGCCAATCGCTCAGCTTTGACGGCTATTCCACCCGCCTGGTGTACGATACGGACGTTTCGGGCGAAGAGCTTACCATAGAGGCATACGTCTGTCCGCGCGCGTTCGCGTGGAGCGCGCCGCAGGATCCGGTCTCCGAACACGTGCCGCACGTCATCGTCGGTTCGTACGACGAGGGCGCAAAGGCGGGTTTTTTGTTCGGTTTCACAAAGTTCGGGCACCTCACCTTCCGCTGCGGCACGGGCGACGGCTGGTACGTTCTGGCGGATGCAGGGCATTCCCTCAAAGAGTACGAGTGGAACCGCGTGACGGCGGTGTTCGACGGGAACGCGGGCTACATGGCGGTGTATATCGACGGCGAGGAGACGGCAAACATCTCCGTTCCGCGCGGCAGCGCCGTCGCGTCCGCGGGCGTGCCCGTCGCGGTGGGCGCCGCTTCCCAGCCCGTCACGGAAGGCAGGTACGAGATCAGCCGCTTCAACGGGCTGATGGACGAACTCAAAATTTATGCGGGCGCCAAAAACGAGGCGGAAGTCGCCGCCTACGGGCAGTGGCTGACGGGCGGAAGCGTCCCGCAGATCGGTTACGACGAGGCGCGCCTGCCCGATTCCATGCTGGAAGGGGACTGGTACCGCCCCGCCTGCCACGCCTCTCCCCCCGCCAACTGGATGAACGAGCCGCACGCGCTCTTTCATTATAACGGGATGTGGCATCTGTTTTATCAGTACAATCCCGTCGGCCCGTACTGGCGCAACATCCGCTGGGGACACTGGGTCAGTGAGGACATGGTGACCTGGCAGAGCGTGCGCGACGCCGTCGTTCCGACGGAAGGGAGCGTCGCTCCCGACGGCATCTGGACGGGCAACGTCGTGTTCGACGGGGAGGGGAGACCCGTTCTCCTCATCACGGCGGGGGACGATTCCCGCCCGTACAACAACTCCAACCAGAACGTCGCACTTGCGGTGGCGAAGGATTATTCCGATCCCTGTCTCACCGAGTGGGAGATCGGCGATTACGCCGTCGTGCAGACGTCGCAGATGGGCACGGCGGGGGAATTCCGCGACGCGCAGGCGTTCGGCATCGGAAACGAGCGGTATATGGTCGTGGGCGGCGCGTCGGACGGCAGGGGCACGGCGCACGTGTTCAAAACGACGTCGGACGCGCTCACGGACTGGCAGTACATGGGGCAGCTGTTCACACCCTCCGTCTACAAGTCGGAATACGGCACGGTGTGGGAGATGCCCAACCTCGTCCCGCTCCCGTACGAGGACGGGCGGCAGAGCGGCAAATACCTGTTTGTGTTTTCCCCCCAGCACGGCGACAACGACGTATGGTATTATACGGGCACCTTCGACGCGCAGACCTGCCGCTTCGTTCCCGATTTTGCGGAGGCGAAGCGCATGGATTTCGGGGACAACGTGTTCACGGGCCCAACGGTATACACCGATCCGCAGAGCGGGCGGGTATATATCTGCTCCATCATGCAGGACCAGCGCACGGACGAAGAGCATTATCTCGCGGGCTGGGCGCACACGGCGGGATTCCCGCGCGAACTGTTCCTGCGCGCCGACGGCACTCTGGGGCTCAAACACATCGACACGTCGCCCATCGAGGGGGAAGTTCTTGTCTCCTTTTCGGGGCTGACCGCGGCGCAGGCAAACGAACGGCTTGCGTCGGTGCAGGGCAATCTGCTCAAAGTGGACTTTACGCTGACGGGCGGCTCCGACTGCGGATTTTATCTGAAAAAACAGGGGGATGAGTACGCAAAACTGTACTTTTCCGGCGGGCGCGCGGGCGTGGACACGACGCGCTTTGCTCAACAGGTGCGCGGCAATTTTTCCGATATTTTCGCATACGGTAACGGAATTTCGGGCACAGTGTATATCGACCGCGCTCTGATAGAAGCGTATCTGGATGGCCGTGCGGCCATCTCCGCATCCTGCTACGGCAGGGGCGGCGGACTGCAGGTGTTCGGCGACGCGCTCTTTACCGTCACGGTAACATCGCTTCGTGCGATCTGAATAAAATCATCTTTTCAGGAGGAAGATCATGAAAAAGGGAATGACTCTCATCTTTTCCGCTTTTTTGCTTGCGGCGTCCGCCTTTGGAATTGCGGCGTGCGGCGACAAGAAAACGGATACCGTCAGCGACGACATCGTCAACGGCGGGTTTGAACAGGGCGTGGGCGACCTCACGGGCTGGACGAAGACCGGCTCGGCGTTTTCCCAGTACGGCGTCGTCAATACCGACAAAGTGGGTAACGTGGTCGTGGGGAAAGTCGGCAACAACTTCTTCAGCGGCTACGAGGCGGGCAACCCGCAGTTTACGGGCACGCTCACCAGCGACACCTTCAAGCTGGGCGGCACGGGCAAGATCGGCTTTTTGCTGGGTGCCGGCAAAAACGGGGACAAATGCTACGTCGAGTTTTACGAAGAGGGCAACGATACGCCCCTTCTGAAGATCACCAACACCGCGTTCAACGCGCCTTACGTCACCGATCATCTCATCCGCAACATCGCCGACCTTTCCGAATACGTGGGCAAGAACATCTACATCAAGGTCACTGACAACGACAAGGGGGACGCGGAAGAATATTCCTACGTCAACCTGGACGACTTTAAGGTGTATCAAACGGAAGCGGAAGTCGAGGCGGCGCAGAAAGAGCGCGACGACAAGCTTGCCGAGATCGGCGCCCCCGAGTTCAGCGAAGATCCCACCGAGACGACCATCAAGAACGGCGATTTCGAGGACGGCATGAACAACTGGCTGGTGCTGGAAGGCAACACCTTCGGTCCGAGCGTCATCGGGGACGCGTCCGAGCTGTTCTGGAACACCCGTTCCTTCAACGCGGAAGGGGAGAAGTTCCTCAACGGATACAAGGACGACGAATCCTTTACGGGCGCCGTGCGCTCCACCAAGTTCACGCTGGCAGGCGACGGCATCATCTCCCTGCTTTTGGGCGGTTCGGGACAGGATGACATTTACGTCGCCGTCTGCGACGGCGAAACGGACAAAGAACTCTTTGTCGTTTCCCCCGCGGAGCACTTTAAAGATCCCGAACTTTCCGAAAATATGCTGCGCAAGTACATCGACGCGAGCGCGTACATCGGAAAAGTCCTGTACATCAAGATCGTCGACGGGGCGGCTTCTCCCTTCGGCGCCATCACGGTGGACTCCGTCCGCGTCAGCATGACGGAGGAAGAGACGGTCGCTCTCATGCAACAGGATTATGCATGGGCGCAGGGCCTGCCCGCCGAGGACGTCTCCGCGTCCGCGACGCAAAAATATTACAACGATTACAATTATCCGTACGAACTGCCCGTGCTCCGCTTTGCAACGGCGGCGGCAAATCGCGCCGTCAAGGCGAGCGAAACGCCCGCAGACCTTACGGAGTTCCTCGCGGACGTGGTGCCCGCATACGGCAGCATCCCCGCGGAAGAGATCGCCGTTTCCATTGTCAAGGTCGCGTTCGGCGAACAAGAATTCACCTCAGGGTTCGATGCGTTCGATCTGAGCAAAACGGGCGTGTACACGGTCACCTATCAGGCGGTGTACGAAACCCTCTCCCTTTCCGCAACTTTCACCGTCGAAGTAACGGACGAATACCACATCATGAACGGCGGTTTTGAAACGGGTTCGTTGGCTGGATGGACGTACGAGCAGGGTACGGGCAACGGACAGATCGCGGGCGACGCGGCCGTCTCCAACGCCGTCGAGTGGTGGGGCGAGCGTATGCCTTACAACAAGGTCGGGACGTATCATTTCGACGGCTGGGCGGCAAATGCCACCGAGAGCAATACCTACTGGCTGCGTTCTTCCGTGTTCACGCTCGGAGGAAGCGGTTGGATCAGCTTCAAAATGGGCGGCAATGCGGCCGTTGTCAAGGTGTTTAAAGAGGACGGCACGCGCATCGGCGAGTTTGTCAATACCGCGTTTGCAGACGTCGCGTTCCCCAACATCGATGAGGGGTGCCGCCTGGCAACCATGACCACCTTTGCGGCAGATCTCTCCGATTATTTGGGTGAACGGCTGTACATCGAGCTGCACGACGTGTCCGCAAGCGGCTGGGCGGTCGCCTTCTTCGACGACATAATCACCTATTACGAAACGGCGCCGGACGTGGCAAGCCTTTCGGATACGGTGCAGTTCTACAAAAAGGTGGATGACGTTCAGCAGGAAGAACCCACTTCTTACAACATCCCTTGGGTGATCGCGGCAAATACCGCCGATCAGCTGATCATCGTCGATCCCGCGCAGAACGTCACCACGGAAACGAAAACGGTCGATCTGAACACTTATCTCAGCGGCGTTTCCGCAACCATTCTCGGCCAGACGGTCAGCGGCGTGCTCGTGGACATCGTCAAGGTCAGCGACGGCGCGCAGGACGTCACGGAAGGCTTCGATTCTTTCCTCCTCGAAACAGGAAAAACGTATACCGTCTCTTATAGAGTCAGCGATCCCGCAAGCG
>CALVHS010000064.1 GCA_944328665.1 uncultured Clostridia bacterium
TCCTGCTTGGTCTCCGTCGAATAAGTGACGTTGGCGACGTTCACTTCCGCACCGAACTGCGTGAGGTTGGCTGAACCGTACGGCTGATCGTAGGAGGCGAGTTTGTCGTCGTCGAAATTGCCGAGGGCAAAGTCGGTGAAATACAGGCTGTCGCCGAGCGTCCATTCCTGTATCTTCTTGCCCGCCTGCGTCACATAGAACGCAAACTGCGAGATCTCGTCGATGTCGTACAGGGCGGAAGTGCCGGGGAGCTTCACGCCGGGGATGGTGAGGTTGATCGCCCAGAAAGACCAGGCGTTTGCGGGGAAGCGGAAGTGGTTGACGTTGACGCCCATGCCGGCACCGGAACCTAATTCAAAGATGCAGTCGAGGTCGGAGTCGTTATAGATCCACATACCGATATAGTCGTAGCCGGAAAGGTCGGTCTGCGCCATATTGATGTAGTACGTGAGCCTGCCGCCCGTAGCGCCCGTGAGCTTGGTCGCAGCCTTGCTGCCGTCGGGCGCCGCCGCGATGGACGCCTCGCCCTGATCCGTCACGTCGGCGACGAAGGACTCGGAGATGTACGCTTCATGCCCGGCCCATGCGTTGCCCTGCATCATGCCGTATTCGGAACTGAAATATGCCGCAACGGCGGGGTCGAACTGCGCGTCGTAGACGCTGAACTTCGCTTCGTACTTGCCTTCATTGCCCGAAGCGTCGCTTTGGGTGGCGACGATCGTATATTCGCCCGCCATAGCGGGTGCAAAGGTGTTTTCTTCGCTCAGCTCCACTTCCTTCCCTTCGGGATCGAGCACGGAAACTTCCGGCGAGCCCACAAGTTCGCCCGCGTCCTTGGCGGTGAACAGGGTAGGAACGGAGACCGTCTGGCCGATCAATGCCGTGGTGGGCAGGTCGGCGATGTTGCCCGGCGTGACGACGGGGCCGACGGTGTCTTTGACCGCGATGGTCTTGGTCACTTCCTCGACCGAGGCGTCGGACGCCGTCAGGACGACGGTGTAGTCGCCGAGCTGGTCGGCGCTGAACTGCCCGGCGAGCAGCTGGCCCGTCGTGCCGTCGGGGCGGGTGAATTGATTATCCTTGATGGTGACCGTCAAATCGGATGCCGTCCCGTCTTGGTCGACGACCTTGGCGCTCGAAAGATCGGGTTTGTACATCTCGCCCAATTCCGCGTCCGCAAACGCAAAGTCGGGGTCGATGACGAGCTGCCCGCTCGGGGTCGGACCGGGGCCGGGCTCTTCTTCTTCCCTCGTACAGGCGACGAAGGCGGTCGCGCTCGCGATGAACATCAAAAGGGACAACACGAGCAAACAGAGTTTTTTCATTTCCTCCTCCTTGTATAAAGATTTTTTTATTGACCTAAGCCTCGCGCAGCGCGCCGACGCACACCTTTGCGCCCGCCGGCAGTTCGCCGCTCTCCGCTTCGATCTTCGCGTCATACAGTCCCGCGCCCTGCCATTCGACGGCGTTCGTCTTATACAGGGTGACGGGCACAAGTTTTGCTTCCCCCGCGGCGAGCGGGGTGCGGCTGCCGTTGCCGTCGTCAAAGACGATGGCAAAATCGTTGGGGTTTTTCATCCAAAGCAGGTACGCGTCCCCTTCTTGAGCGCCCTTGAGCATATAGATATGCAGGGGCAGCGAGGGCGCCGCGGCGATCGATTCGAACACGGTCGCCCCGTCCGTGCCCGCTTCCTTCATGCCGTCCTCCGTCGTATAGGAGAAGCGGCTGTCCGCCGTCACGGGGTATTCTTCCTCCGTATAGTCGGTATAAAACGCGGTGCCGTAATATTTGTCGAAGGTGCCGAGCTCTCCGTCCAGCGAGCCCGCCGTGACCTTGCCGAGATACAGATCGAACCCGAGGTCGGCATACCCCTTTTCGCGGTAGCCGTAATCGTCGTCCTCGAAGTATTCGCTCTCCTCCCAAATATAGTCGAAGCGCAGGGTCACATGGCGGATGCGGTCGCGCGTCTGATAGACGGGCGTGCCCGTATCGTTGTAGCCGCACACGGCTTTGTCCGAATAGTCGAAGGCGTTGAGGTTAAAGGCGGCGTAGCACCACTCCCCCGCCCGCACGGTGAACTCGTTCGCGCCGCGGTAATTGAGGCTGATGCGCACGTCCTTTTGCAGGGGATTGTCGTTATACACCCACATGCCGACGTAGTCGTACTCCGTCATGTCGCCGATCGCGGAAGCGATGCGATAGGTCACGCGCTGCACGTCGTCCGACGGGGTGAGAAGCGTCGCCGCGACGCTGCCGTCCGGCATGGCGGGGATGCCGCCCGCTTCGATCGCCACGCCGTCCGCCTCGGCGGTATACGGCTGCGTCACGTCGGCGAGATATACCTCTTTGATATACTCTTCGTGCCGGTACATCCCCTCGTTCTGCTCGATGCCGTACGGAAGGTGGGTATAGCCGACGACCCCTTCTTCCATTTGTACGTCGTACACTTTGACCGTCTCCGTGCGGGTGCCGAGGTTGCCGTTGTTGTCGTGCACGGAATACTCGAGGAGATAGTCGCCCGCGGCAGACGCCGTAAAGCGGCCGTCCTCGACGGGCACTTCCTGCCCGTCCGGCGCGAGCACGCGCAGCGAGACGGCTTCGTCCACGCCGCTCAGATCGCTCGCCGCGGGTTCATCGGGCAGGATGACCTCCTGCCCGATGACCGCCGTCTGCGGGAGGAAAATATTTTCCCCGAGGGAGATGGCGGGCCCGAGCGTATCCTTGCAGACGAGCGGTTTTGACAGCGTCTGTTCCGTGCCGCGGATGACAAAGTTGACGGTATAATCGCCCACTTCCGTCAGTTTCAGGCTCGTGCCCGCGACGCGCGTCTCTTTACCCGACGGCCATTCGACCGTCTGTACGGAAAGGGTAAGGTCGGTCGCGTTCCCCGCTTCGTCCGACACGGTGACGCCCGAGAGATCGAATTTATAGAATTCCCCGTATTCCGCGTCCGGCAGGGTAAAATCGGAGACGGTGTACGCCTGCCCCTGCGGAGAGGGTCCTTCTTCCTTTTCTTCCTTGCAGCCCGCGGCGGCGGTCAGCACCGCCCCCGCGAGCAGCAGGCAAAGCAGCCTTTTCATGATGTCACTTTACGATCAGCGGCAGGCTGTTTTCCGGATTATAGCTGGAGTCTACCGAAGCGATGGCTGCCGCGGCCGATGCAAACGTCCCCGTGATCGCATCCTTTTCGATATACCCGACGTAGAGCGGGAAGCTGCGCGCGAACAGGCTGTTGTCGCCGCGGGTGATGAGCACGGAAGAGTCGCCCTTCGCTGCGGCGATGGATTTTGCCATCTCGCTGAAGGTGAGGCCGTAATCTTCTTCCGCCTGCGCGAGGGTATAGCCGTACGGCATCGTCAGACCGTTCTGCGCCTGCACATAGATCGCCTGCGCCTCGTCCGTTACCATGTATTTGAGGAACTTCATGGCGAGGGAATACTGCCCGCCCCCTTCACGCATGCGGGGAACGGCGAGGACGTGGTTCGTGCCCGGGCTGTAGTTGGTATAGCGGGATTCGTACACGCGGCCGTAATCTTCTTCGGAAAGGCCGCTCCAGCCCGCTTCCGCCTTGACCTGTTCATACGTCATCCCCTCGTCGATCATGCCGATCAATTCGGACAGTTCGCTGTCCTCCAGCGGGTCTTCGAGGGTGTCCGCCATGGCGGAAAGGACGATCGCCTTCATGTAGCGCACGTCCGCGCCGCTGCTCTGGATGGAGGACTCCATCTCCTTCAAAAACCAGTCGCCGATCAGATAGAAAGCGCACTTGGTCATGTTGGAGCCGTAGCCCAGCCCGAGGAAGGCGTTCTGCGAATCGGTGAAGTTCATCTTGTCGCTCTCGCTGTGCGCATAATTGCGCAGCAGCTCGAAGATCGCCTCATACACTTCCGTGCGGCCTTCCGCGCTGATCATCTCGGTGAACTGTTCCACCGTCTCGCAGGGGACATATTCGCCCGCGTCGTTTTCATAATAGCCGCGCAGCATGTTGTTGTACTTTTCTACCCCCAGCCACTGCGCGAACCACGTGTACTTGATCAGATCGTAATAAGACATGGACTGCGACAGGGCGATCGGCTCGATACCGTGATTGGTCTTGAGATCTTCGCACATGGCGATCAGTTCGTCCGTCGTCCGCGGGAGCGTATAGCCGTCTTCGCCGTACACTTCGTCGAGCACCGTCTTGTTGTACATATAGCCGCTGTACGCTTCCACCCAGGACATCTGATAGAATTTGCCGTCCTGCGTCTCGAAATACTCTCTGAAAGACTGATTCATCCTGTCTTTGAGGGACTGCCCGCCCTCTTCCTGCACGGAATCGTATACCTCGCTGATATCGTAGAGGTATCCGTCCTGCTGCATGCCGTACAGCGAATCGGTCGTGACGATGATGTCGGCGTCATTGGACGCCGTCTGCGCGCGGGCCGCGACCGCGCCCGAATCGTTCGAGACGATGACCTTGACCGTACAGCCGGGCGTCGCCGCCATATACGCGTCGGCGATCTGGCTCAGCCAATCGGTACCGTATCCCTTATCGACGATGCGGATGGTGATCTCGCCCGTCTCTGCGGTCGCCCTGCCGGGATCGACGGGCTCCGTGCAAGCCGCCGCCCCGACGCACAGCGCCGCGACCATGGCGAGCGCCGTCAAAGTTTTGCCTACCTTTTTCATTGCTGACCTCCTTATATGGATATTTGCGTATTTGTCAAAGCGCCTGCCCGACGGGCTCTGCGCTCAAAAGTCCTTCCCGTTCCGCAATGGCGCGCAGGCGGCGCTTTTGTTCCTCCGTCAGGCGGAAAAAAGGCTTGCGCGCGTGCCCCGCTTCGATGCCCTGCAGCGAAAGCATGTATTTGGTCGCCTCCAACAGCCCGCAGCCGCAGACGGCGGTGATGACCTCGTTGGCGCTGTGCTGCAGGGCGCGCGCCTCCTGCACCCTTCCCCTTTCGAACAGTTCGCCGATGCGGATGAATTTGCGGAGCATAAAGTTGAAGGAAGTGCCGATGGCGCCGTCCGCCCCCACGGCGAGCGCGGACAGGAAATCTTCGTCCTTGCCCGAAAACACCGTTTTGCGGCAATGGCTCCTGATCTGTTCGAGCAGATAAAAATCGTTGTCGGTGAATTTTAAATATTCCACGCCGTCGCACGCCATCAGCTCCAAAAATTCTCCCAAACTGAACGCCGTGCGCGTATTGGAGGGGATGTTGTAGATCATCATGGGGATATTGACGCTGCCCATGATGTCGAGATAATACTGCTTGATCTCGGCAAAGCTGTAGGAAAAATAAAAGGGTGGCACGCTGGAAACGGCGTTCGCCCCCGCGCGTTCGGCGTGGCGGGCAAGCACGATGGAGTTGTTTGTGCCGATGGCGCCGATGTGCGCCACCACAAAGGCGCCTTCCGCCGCCTCGATGACCGCTTCCAGGATCTTTTTCCGCTCCGCTTCGCTGAGGAAAAAGCATTCCGCCGAAGAACCGCCTGCATAGATGCCGTCCGCCCCCTCGTTCAAGACTTTGCGCACCAACTGCTGCAGCACCCGGTAATCTACCGTATCTTCGTCGCGAAAAGGCGTCACAATGGGAACCAAAAATTTCTTTTTCACTTACGGTGTCCTTCCTTTTATTGTCGCTCGGGCAAATTCCATTTTGTATACGCGATGCCCGTATGCCGCGCACCCTTCCGCCGCTGATAGTAGACGGTCAACAACGAGCCGTCCCCGCACTCGCAGGTCGCGGGATAACCGAGATCCCAGTTCAGCCCGTCGTCGCGCAGGACGATCTCTTCTCCCCAGCTTTCGCCGCCGTCATAACTGACGCGCGCCCGCTGCCCGTACGGCGGGATCCGCCGCCCGTATGTCAAAACGACGGCGCCGCCCGAATGGCGCATGAAATGCGGAGGAGACCCTTCTATACCCGTCTGCCGCCAGGCGCCATACGTCCTTCCGCCGTCCTCGCCGGTCGCCGTATAGACGGTGAACAGCCCCTTGTCGTCCTGTGCGCGCAGCCCTGCCAGCATCCTGCCGCCCCCGAGAGAGAGGGCGTGCGGTTCGCAGAACAGCGTCCCTTCCCGCTGCGGCATCGCATGCTCCGTCGGCTGCGTCCAATGCGCGCCGTCGGCGCTTTCGATGCTCAAAAGGCGGTCGACGGGAAACTTTCCGCTCTCGTCCTCCATGCTGAACGCCTTTCCGAGATAGTAGAAAGAGCCGTCCTCGCGCACGCACGGCCCGTGCGGGCTGCTCACGGGGAGGCGAAAGACCTTCCCGAACGTGTTGCCGCCGTCCTCGCTCAGGACGCAGGTCGCGCCTAAATATGCTTCCTCTTCCTCGTCGCTCACCATGTCGCAGTAGGCGCCGATGAGCGCCTGTTCGAGCGGCGTACGGTCGCGCGCCGCCAGGCGCCGCTGAAAGGCGCGGGAATTGTTGAAGCTCGTCACGAGCACCCTTTTCCCGGAGACGGCGATGCCCGCGTCCCTGTCGTCAAGCGGCGTATCGAGGATGACGGCGGGCGGCGTCCACGTCTCGCCCCCGTCCGAAGAATAAAAGATCGCGACCTTGCCGAACGGGCAGACATGCGCAAGCCGGAAGCCGGACGCCACGACGGCGATCCTGCCGTCCGCGAGCCGCGCCGCGCTCGGCCAGTTGAACCCGCCGAAAAGCAGGTCGCTTTCCATGATCGTTCCGTGCCGCATACGGCACCTCCCCCGAAAGGAGCCGATATCAAAACGTTTACTCCCTTCTGCGCTCTTCATTATAGGCGCATGCCCCGATAAATACCATAACAAAATTTTCTTTTACTATAACAAAATTTTTGTAAACTTACCCGCCGTCTTTACAAGCATATAAAAACGTGTTACAATGTTCGCACACGAAAGGAAGGACGTCATGGCAACCATCTATAATTATTTTTATATAGGAGAGCAGACGCTTTACTCCAGCGAGCTCAACCTGCAGCCGCCCACCCTGCTCACTTTCAGCAAGGTCAAAAACGGGACAAAGGGGGAAACGCCGCCCCATCTGCATACCCATCTGGAGATCTTTTATTTTGAAAAGGGAGACGGGTTCTTGGAGACGGGAGGAAAAGTTTTTCCTCTCAAAGCGAACGATCTTTTGGTCATCGATTCCAAAAAAATGCACATACAATATTCGGAAAGCAACGAAGCCCCCCTTTCCTATTTCGATTTTGCCATCGACAATTTGCACCTGCGCGGCATGCCCGCCAATTCGATCACGCAAAAGGGGTTCTTCCTGTATTCGTTCAAGTCGCGGCGGAACGGCATCTATCAAAACATCACCAAACTTCTCCGCGAATTTAAAGAGCGCGAAAGCAATTATCACAATAAAGTATACGCCATCTTCACAGAGATCCTCATCGACACCATGCGCCTGATCCCGAAAAATGCGACCTCCCCCCGTGAAAATGATGAAATTACATCAAACAGGTACCTTTTGGAAAACACGAAGAACTATATCGACGAGCATTACAGCGAACCGCTCAACCTCAACGAATTGCTCAAACATTCCTTCATGACCAAGAGCTATTTCATCACGCAATTCAAAAAACTGTTCAGCGTCAGCCCCATGCAATACCTGACGCTGGTGCGCATCGAGCAGGCGAAACTTTTATTGCACAACACGTCGGACTCCATCACCCAGATCTCCGCCAAAGTCGGTTTCAACAGCCCGGTGTATTTTACGGAAGTTTTTCAAAAAATGGTGGGTACGTCCCCCTCTTTATACAGAAAAACAGTCCAAACAGACGTATGATCTTGCCCGCGGAAAAAGCGGATATGAAGGAAGGATCCATAAAGAGGAAAATTGTATTACGGCGAAAAACGGGGCAAGAAGATGAGCCGAATGAAACAAACCCGGTTACCTACAATCAAGCAAAAGCCCTTGTGTCCAAAGGCTTGAACATTTGGGGAGACCCTTTGCCGAAAAGATAATACAGTCAATTGAACAACGACAAAGCACCCGGCCGAACGGCAAGGTGCTTTTTTCATACAAAAAAAGAGGGAACGAGATAACCGTCCCCTACTCGCACGCCGTTGACTTCGGCAAAGTACACGCCCAAAGCCGTTGCGCGCAATGTCACCGTTTTTGCGGAACGTACCGCGAATTTTTACTCCAAGCCAAAGATATTCGGCCCTTCCTTCACGCCGATACATGCTCCGCTTAACATATCATTTCTTCAATACGAGCGCCTCGTACGGCGCAAGTTCTATATTTCCGCAGAGCGCTCTGCCCGTGAGCAGGTCGGTGTGCGTACTCTCCAAAAACAGTCTGCCGCATCTTCCCGCCGCCTCCACGGCGACGATGCCGCTTTCCTTGCCCGTCAGCGTGACCGTAACGGGATCTATCTTTTCAAAGTAGTGGGCGCTCCAGCCGCCCCGGCACCCGCGCGCGGCCGCGCGCGGGTGCCGAGACAAGCACACGTCCCGCAATCCGTACCGAATCAAATACGGAAAAGCGGACAAACAGGGCTCCCAAAAAGTATCGCAGAACTTTTTGGGAAGAGGAGCCGTAACGGCGAAGACGGGCGGAGTGCGAAAGCAAGCCGCCCAAAAAGCAAAGTTTACGGCGACGACGGGGCGCGGCATCGCCGCGAACCTGCTTGGCGATTGCCGCACGCATACCGAATCGGGCATTTTCCGTTTTATAGCCGTATTTGCACATTCGGGATCCCTGATTTATTCGTCGTCTGTTTCTTCCTCGGTTTTTATCTCCAATGCCGGTTTATCGCTCGCGTTCAGCGGCGATATGACGGACTTGCCAAGTCTTTTTTCTATATCCGTCCTCGCATTTTTCGCCACTTGACCGCCCTCTCTCGCCACTCGTTTGTTCTCGTTAAACGTTTCAGGCTTTTCCTGTTTCGAGATCGCCGTCGTCGTTACTTCCGCAAGCATATTCAGGACAAGCTCTATATTCGTCATATTATCGCGTAAATTCTCTTTCTTCAAGCCTTTGACCTGTTTATATTCCTGTACCGTAAGACCGCTCCATGCTTTTGTCATTTCATTCGTCAGTATGGCGTAATCTTTATCCCGTTCTATCCCGCGCGCCTTCCATTCGTCCGTAAGTTCTTTACGCATTTCGATGGTTTGCAGCCGCTGATTGATCCAGCCTTCCGTATACCCCTTTGCACGGTAAAACTCCGCTCCCCGCAGGATCGCTTTTTCGGGGTCGGCTATTTCATCCAGGCGTTCGCTGCCTACTTGCGCCAGCCACATTTTGAAAGGTTCTGCTTTCGGCGACGGAATGGACTGCACAAGACGCAGCACTCCTTTCGTGTCGAGGCAATCGGTCAGACGCATTTTTCCGTCCGGTGCGCGCATCTTCAAACCGTGACAGTTTGTCACGGTTTCATTTCCTTCATCCCGTAATCGTTGCTTCAATTTACGCCAATACGCGTTCGGGTCTTTACTGTCCGTCAGAACAGCGACAATATCCACTACGGAAAAATACCACTCCTCTTCTTCCGCATTCCACAATGTTCTGATCTGCCTGCTCTCAAACACCTTGATCTTATTCTCTGACATACATGAACTCCCGAGGATTCCTCGGCAGTTCCCGAGGATTTCTCGGGAACTGCCTTTGATTTTACATACTTATTATACCATAAACCCGCATTGCTTTCAAGAAATTCCGTATCATATATCCTAATTCTCTTTCGGCATTCGGTTTATCACCTCTTTGCTTACGGCGCCGACGAGTACGCCTTCATCCCAGCACAGGAAGTCATCGTATAAAAGCAGCTTCTTATCTTCCAGCCCGAAAGCACATACAACATCTTCTTCCATGACGTCCAAACGAAGAACTGCGGCAGGCTCTGATACTTCGCATATAATTCCTCAAACAGTTCCTTCTTCGTCATGAGCCGGTTTGCGGTCGGCTTTTCGGGAAACGTGTCCGTTGTTTCTGTGGCATCAGGAACAATATCGTCATCTTCAAGCGGCATAGGCGCGTCCTCTGTTGAGGGCGCGCCTATGCTCCGCAGCGGGCTGTTTTGTTTCCTCGGCAACTTCTTCCGTGACGGCGATGACCTCTTCCTTCGGCTTTCTGCGCGGTCTGTACGGCCGCATGGTGTGCGGAATGGCGATATAGTGTCCGCCGTCCGAATAGATCTTGCACTTCGGATATGGCATAAATTCCTCCTTGTGCCGTACAAGGAGTGCCGACAAATACACCTTACAAACATTTACGCAGAACCGTTGCCGGCGTTCCCGTACAGCGAGTTGATAAAGTAGCTGTTCTGCATTTTGAGTTCTTCCACAGTTGCTTTCTCCGTTGCGTATTCGATGTAGTCCGTAAGTCCCGTTTTGCTCTTTTTTGCCATGTCGTTGAAGTAGTCCGAAAAGCAGTCCGTACTGAATCGTTTAGCATAGATTTTTGCGTTCATGAGATAGTATTTTTTGTTTTCCGTCTTGCCGTCCATCGTGCCGCGCTCTTTCTCTATCTTCAAAATCGAATAGCCGAAACGGTTATAGATGCGCAGGTTTCTCCGCCAGAGCCATGCAACAACGCTTTTGAGGATATGCACCAAAAGCGTGTTGTCCCCGCGGTGGAAACGGAAGTCCTCGTAGAGGCGCATAAAGCGGTTGAATGCCCATTCGGAAATCATCTCCTCAATCGTGTAGAACGGCAAAGCGAGCCGCAGTTCCCCACACGAAGCGATGTTGATGATGTCCGCAAGGTCGCGCGCGTCCGCACCCCAAGACTCCGGTCTTTGCTCGTCCGTAAAGACTTTGATAAACGGAAAATTATCCACCCGTCGCCTTCCCCAAACTTGATATTTACGCTGATATGACTGTCGGGTTCTTTGTGGGACAAAAGAACCAACGTCTCGACATATCATTTCCTCAATACAAGCGCCTTGTAGGGCGCAAGTTCGATATTTCCGCAAAGCATTCTGCCCGTGAGCAGGTCGCGGTATTCGCCGTCCAAAAACAGTCTGCCGCTCCTTCCCGCCGTCTCGACGGCGATCATGCCGCTCTCTTTGCCCGTCCTTTGCGTAAGCGTCACGTTCTCACTCGCCTCGGCGATCGGCGGAAGATCGACGAGTCGCAGGATGTCGTCATGCGAGAGAACGCTCCCGACTAATATGACTTTACCTCTTCCAATTTTGCGCTCTGTGATGACGGAATAGGGCGCGAACTCGCCCGCCGTGTAGTGCGCGAGGCTCTTTGTCCCCTCCCGGCACTCGAAGGCGTCATACCACATGGAAAGGCAGCACTCGCCGTCATTCTCCCACTTGGCGCGGAACACGTCGTTCCCGATGGGTCGCTGGTACTTCACATATACGCCCGCAAGGTCTTCCAAAAAACCGAACACGGAGTCGGTATAGCGGCGCATGTTCCCGTCCATGATGTCGGACATGGGGCCCACGATCCATGTGCCGCCGTTTTCCACCCACTGTATCACGCGCTCTTTCAAATCGTTCTCATCGGCGACCGCAAGGAAGGGCGAAAGGAGAACTTTGTACCCCGAAAGCCCGTGCTGTGTGTCAATAACGTCCACATTGTAGTGGCGGAAGGCGGAATAATACTTTTCGATCAACTCCGCGCGGTAATTGAATCCCTTGACGAG
>CALVHS010000065.1 GCA_944328665.1 uncultured Clostridia bacterium
TCGCCCTGCTCGCCCCCGCAGCCACGTCTGCCGCAGCCTCCAAAACGACCACGGATAATGTGTGCCTTTTCAGTTCCCGCGCCGTGAGCGCCCCCACCACGCCGCCGCCGATGACGGCAACGTCAAACACCTTACTCATCCCGTTTTCATCCTCTCCTTTCGGTTATTATAAGCCGAACCGGCATATTTGTCAACAGAAGCGCCGCCCGCCGCAGAAAAAAGCCGCCCGCCGGAGCGGACGGTCTTTCCCTTTTGACGCATACGTCTATACTTTTTTCAGCTCTCCGCCGCTTTTTCTGCTTTCCTCCGCCGCAAAGGCGATCTTATGGCTCTGCATGGAAGCAGAAACGGAGGTCTCGCTGAACGCCTTTCTTCCCTCCATGATCTCGCAGACATCATCGATCAGACGCGCATCTCCGCCTCCGTGCGCGTCAGAGAAAGAACCGGAAAGGTCAACGATCTCCTCTTCCTGCCCGAAGTGGCACACGCGCAATGTCTTATCCCGCATATCCCCTTCGATGACGCCCTTTTCCATGCACACTTTTACGTTGCGGTAAAAATCTTTGGTGAACGCCGTAAGTGTAAGGTGTGCCGTGGCGCCGTTTTCAAATTGCATATCGACGATCTGATGGTCGACGACGTCGTTGTCGCAGGCGTACACGCAGCGCGCGTACGGATTTTCTCTGCGGTTGATCCAATTGCGAATGAACTCTTCCCTTCCCGCCTGCGGGAGGGCGGGCACCTTGACCCACAGCGGGTTGGCGAGATAAAACTTTTCCGCATTATAGGGGCAGTCTTTTTTGCCGCACTCAAAGCAGAAATCCGCGCCCTTTTCCGGGTTGCCGGGATAGAACCAGGACAGCGCCCCCATCGAGCTGACCGAAGAACAGTCTGCCCCGATGAGATAGACGAGGATGTCGAGGTCGTGGCAGCACTTAGCCAGCAGCATAAAGGTGCTCTCGCTTTCGTTGCGCCAGTTTCCGCGCACGAATGAATGCGCAAAATGCCAATACCCCACATTTTCGGTATGGTTTATAGTGACCACCCTGCCGAACGCGCCGCTCCCGATCAGTTCGCGGATCTTGCGGAAGAAGGGCGAATAGCGCAGAACGTGGCAGACGATGACCCTGCGGCGCGTTTGCTGCGCAGTGCGTTCGATCAGTTCGCACTCTTCCCGCGAGGTCGCGATGGGCTTTTCCAGCAGGATATCGTACCCCAGCCTCATCCCCTGCACCGCGGGAGCGGTATGCGCGCGATCTGTTGTGGAGACGATGAGCAGGTCAGCCAGCTTCCCGGCGGCAAAAAATTCTTCCGCCGAGACGAACAGGCGCCTTTCTTCCAGCCCGTAGTCTTTGCGGGCGACGGAAAACACCGCCTCGTCGCAGTCGCACACGGCAGTGAGTTTTGCACCCCGCTCTTTGAGAAAGGCGGAATACTTTCTTCCGCGGGCGCCGAACCCGATGACCGCATAGGTGAACATTGCTTATGCCTCCGGCAGAAAATCTTCAAAGATGATGTTGGAAACTTCTTTTTTGCACTGTTCGTACTGTTCCTGGCTGCGCACCACCCAGGCAAAGCAGGGCATCTTCCCGTGCACGCTGTTCCACAGCGTACTGCCGATCTTGCCCACGCAATAATCGAAAAAGTCCGCGCGGCGTTCGCCCGTGAACAGGATCTTTTCCACCGCAGCGCGGCTTTCGGGCAAGTAATCTTCCAGTCTGTCGTATTCCGACAAAAAGCCGACGGTGAACTCAGGCGCGTGCTCTAAAAACCACAAAACGGTAAAAGGATTGAAGGATTTTACGACAAATTCGCCATCATATCCGCGCAACGTCTGCAGGATGAGCGGCTCCATGTCGATGACGTTCGTCTCGTAGGCACATTTTTTGATTTCGATCATCAACCCCGCCCTACCGCGGCAAGCGTCAAGCGCGGAAACAAAGTCGGGGATATTCTGCCCCGTGGCGCGATACCGCACCTTCCGCATCAGAGAGCGGTAATCGGTATCGGATACGTTCTGCGCGCAGTTGGTGAGCCTGCCGAGGTTCAGGTCGTGATAAACGACAAGTTTGCCGTCTTTTGACTGCTGAACGTCCAGCTCGATGTTGTAACCGTGCGCGATGGCGTTTTCAAACGCGAGGATCGTGTTTTCGCTGATCGTCGGCGTGTGCAGCCCTCTGTGTGCGACAAACTTGCCGTATAACCAGTTATTCATGTTGTTTCCTTCGGGAGATCGCGGGGAGATACCTTGCTGCACTCCCCGCGGCCCCCTTTGTTTTTTATGCCTCGATGGTAATGTCGGAAATATAGAAGGTGATATAGCTTCCGTTTGCACCGTTATCGATGTAGATGAAATAGTTGCCCAACCCGCCTTCCGCTTCGGTGCCGAAGGCGGCGATGACGGTGTCGATGGGGATCACGATGTCGCACCATTCCCCCACAGTGACCGAAGTGATCTTGGCTCCGCTCGGCCCATAATAGACGTCGATGGAGGCGGCGTCGGTATCCGCGATGTACATGGAGATGACCATCTTGCTGTACCCCTGCTCCTTGAGCCACTCGAGCCCGGCAAGGCTCGTCTCGGGATGGATGTCCACACCCGGCCACTTGTAGGAGTTGGCGTTGGAAGACGAAGTTTCGGGGTTTGTTTCCGCCTTGACAGCGGAACGGCCGTTGAAGTCGGCGACGTAGGAGTTATCCGTCTTGTCCGTTCCGTAGCCGCGCGGCACGATCTGCGCACATGTCTCTTCCGCCGCGGCGATGGTGACGGGCGCAAGTTTCGTCCCGTACACCGCCGAAATGTGGGCGTAGAATCTGCCAGCCTCGTTCCATACGGAGCCGTAGTAATCACCGCCGTTAAGGGTATTGAAGCACACTTCCAGCTTGCTCAGATCGGTGATTCCCTCTTCGGCGAGGTCGATGGTAACTTCCGTCCACTCCTCTCCCAGCGCGACGGGATCGGTAAAGCGATTGCCGTCATAACGCAGGAAGTAGGTGACGGGGCGGGCGGAGTTATAGGAGTATCCGCGCAGGGCAAAGGAGAGGGAAACATACCCTGTAAGATCGGCAGCCTCTCCGACTTCGGAGAATTTCAGCACATACGGCCCGAACCACTCTTTAGGCACGTCGGTGAACTCGATCTTGGTGGTGGGCGCCTCGTTATACGTCACGGAGCTGTCCAAAGAGATGCCGTCTTTCGTAGGAACGGCTGTGCCGGTGTCATACTCTGCGGAAACGGCGTCTTTGCCGGCCGCTTCGTCGAAGGCGATGAGCTTATCGTCCCGGTATTCAATGTCTGCGATCCCCTTCACCGTCGAGATGTGGACGTAGAACCTGTCTACCTGGTTCCACAAGGAGCCGTACTCGTCTCCATTGTTGAGAGTATTGAAGCACACTTCCAGCTTACTCAGATCGGTGATGCCCTCTTCGGCGAGGTCGATGGTAACTTCCGTCCACTCCTCTCCCAGCGCGACGGCGTCGGTAAAGCGGGTGCCGTTGTAGCGCAGGAAATAGGTGACGGGGCGGGCAGAGTTATAGGAATATCCGCGCAGGGCAAATGTGATATGCGAATATTTGCCGAGGTCTGCCGTTTTATCCGTATAGGCGAAGCGGAGGGCATACGGCCCGAACCATTCCGTAGGCACATCGGTGAACTCAACTTTTGTGGTGGGTTCGCCGTTGTACGGTACGGAGCTGTCCAGAGAGATGCCGTCCTTCGTGGGAACGGGACTGCCCGTATTATATTCCGCGGTGACCTGCTCTTTGCCGAGAAGCTCGCCGAAGTACACCAGCGTATCCTCTTCAATTTCCGTCAGATGCATCGCCGCGTAAAAGCGGAATAGGTCGAGCCGCTCAGAACCGTACACGTCGTCCAGCATGGCAGACCATGCGCGCACGGCTTCGGCGCGCGCGACGATGTCGGGGTCGGCTTTGTCGCCGGCGAGGATGACCTCTACCGTCTCCTCGATGTATTCGACGGTGGGGTCTGCATCCGTGGCATTCACGTACACCTGCACGCTCTTTTCACCTAAATACGGCGCGGCGGCGGAGACGGTGAAGGTATACCAGCCGGAATCGGCAAAGGTGATGCTTTCGGGGAGATCCTGAACCTGCCCGTTGTGTTCCATCGTGTAGGCGAAGGGCGCGTCCGGATAGGCGGCGGAGGTCGCCGTGAAGGCGGAAAGATCGAGCGTATCGCCCAAATCGTACGTCTCCTCGTAGGTGAAGCCGCTGTTGAGCGCCATGTCTTCGACGACGATCAACCCCTCTGCCGCGGTGATGTTGACGTGGTAACGATCCGTGCTGTTCCAGATGCTGCCCCAGATATCGTTGCCGTTTTTGGTATAGAAGGCGATCTCGAGTTTGCTCAGATCGGTGATGCCCTCTTCGGCGAGGTCGATGCGGATCTCCGTCCATTCTCCGGTGGGGAGTACGGTGGGCTCCACGAAGCGCTTGCCGTTATACAGCAGCGCGTATTCGACCGGCCTTGCTTCCGTATACGAATGAGCGTTCAGATAGAAGCGCACATGGGTGTAGCCCGCAAGGTCGCCGCCCGGCAGGGTAAAGCCGAAATAGAAGGGGCAACACCAGGTTTCCGCGCCGCCGTTCACGTCGTCAAAACCGATGCGCGTAGTGGGCTTGCCGCCGAACGTCTCCTCCGTATCGAGCACGATGTAATCTTTGCTCTCTACATTCTGTTTCGGATCGGAGTCGGAAATGAAGGCGGTGGAGACCTGCTCTCTGCCCAGAGCGGTGTCAAAGTACATCAGCTTGTCTTCTTCGAGCGCGGTGCGCGTCATCGCCGCGTAGTAGCGGAACATATCCAGCCCGTCTGCGCCCTCTACCTGCCCGAGCATGCCCGCCCAATTTTCCAGCAGGGCGGCGTCGGCGATCACCTCGTCGGCGCCCATATCGTCGGCGGCAAGGATACTCTCCACCATCTCTTCGATGGTCTCCGCGTCGGGATATACGCTGAACGTGATCTCCGCTCCGGCTATAAAGCGTTTGGAGTGCGCGTCGGGGCGCGCACTTACGGTATACATACCGTAAGCCGAAGCCGTGAGCGTGCCGTCGGCGGGGGTGTATTCGTTGCCGAGCGGGTCGGTGACGACGATGTCGAAGCCGGCTTCCGGCTCGGAGGCGCTGGCGGCGGTGATGCCGGAGATGTCGACGACGGCATCCTGCGCGTACGCCTCTTCGAGGTCGGCGGAGATCGCCGTGTCGGTGACCTCTTTGGTGATATAGATATCCTTTACATAGAAATTGAAGTCTGCACTGACATGGTCGACCGTCCATTCCGCATCGTTGCCGAAGTAGAAGAACAGGATCTCGCCGGAGGCGATGTCGTCATAGGCGGCGATGAACTCGTCGAGGCTGAAAGACACCGTCGTCCAGCGGTTGTTGGCGACCGTGCCGAGGTTCAGCTGCTTGTGCTCCCCTTCGTTATTGAACTGCCACTGATGATAAATATTGCGGGTGGCGGAGTATTCGAGATAGACGTTCATGGTGATCGCCGTGAAGCCGTCCTCTTTGAGCGCTTCGGCGTCTGCGAGCGAGATACGCGGCGCGAGCGACAGCCCGGGATATGCCGTGATCTTGCCTGCGGTGTCTTTAGAATTGATCTTGAAGGCGCTCTGCCCGCCGATCTGAGCCGTTTCTCCCGCAAGGATCTCGCCATAATTTGCTTTAGGGCTGACGCTGGCGGCGGCGTACGGATCGGCAAAGTCTTCGATCTCGCCGATATTCGCCTTTTCGCGCACGACGAAGGCGACGCTGTCCGTACCTTCGTTGCCGGCGGCGTCCTTCGCGGAGGCGACGAGTTCATACTCGCCCGCCGCATCGAGGGTAAAGCTGACCTCCACCTTGTCGAGCACGGTATCCCCTCCGGAACGCACGGAAAATACGGCGCTAAGCCCCGTATCGGCGTTGTCTGCGACTTCCGCCTCGGGCACCGTTATCTCTTCTCCGACGGTGTAGATGGTCTTCATCTCGCCGATGGTGACGCGCGGCGCATCCCCGTCGACGACTTTGAGCGTTGTCTTTTTCTGCTGCGTTTCTCCCTCGCCGAGCACGACCGTAAAGGTCACCGTATAATCTGTGGTGAGCGAAATGTCGATCTGCCCGCCGACGGGCGTGATCGTCTGTTCACCGTTGGTGACGACGACTTCCACGGTATACAAATTTCCGTTTTGGTCGGTCACGACATAATCGGGGATGGTATAGATGGAACCATACGATACTTCAGTCTCTGCGGGGACGTCGAAGCCGCTCAACGTGAGCTTTTCTTCTCCTTCCTTTGTGCACGCGACGAACAGGATGCTCATCACAGCGAGCAGCGCCGCGGCGATCAGGCCGAACAACCTCTTTGACATAACTCCTCTCCTTCCATATGATTTTTATATATTCAGCGGAATGCTCCGCAAATTTTTATCAGCCGCTTATGACGTGCGCGCCGCCCGCGGGCAGCCAAACATGATAAAGCTTCGCGCCGTTCCTTTCGATGTGATACAGCTCGCCATACTGCTGGTCGCTGTTCACGAGCAGGTATTTTTTTCCTTCCCTGCCGCTGAACTCGGAAAGGATGCCACCCTGCCCGTGGTCGCTGCGCACGAAGATCTCCGCATCGCCCGGCGAGAGCAGCGGCGTGCCGCCGTAACTCTTGCCCGTATGCCACACTTTAGAAAAGCGCACCTCGCCGAGTGCGCGAGCGGTGTGGTCATTGAGCGTACGGCAGTGCCGCGCGATGTACCCGAAAGTCTCGTTGCGGGCACCGTAGATGTCTATGGGATAGCTGTAATAGTCGTCCGCAAAGCGGTGCTGGTACAAAAAGAACCATTGAATCCCCTGCGCCCCGTGCGCGACGGCGGTATTGACCTGCCAGCGGATATCCGCCTCGCTCGGCGTACGGTACATCCAGTGCCCCACGCAGCACAGCGATGTCCAGTACTTAGCCCCGCAGGCGGAAGCGACGCCGCGGAACAGGTTTAGGTCGGCAAAATACTTGGAAATGCCCGCCTCACAAAAACCCGGCTCGTAATCTTTGGCGTGCAGACAGGAATAGCGGTCGTTGGAAACGATCTTCAATCCCGTCTCCTTCACGAAATCCTTCAGATACGCGGCATATTCTTCCCTGCCCGAAAAATCTTTCAAATGCGCGTCACACCAGCTGAAATTCATAAACGCGGGTTTATCGGTAACGGAAGCGAGAATGCACGCCGCCCGCAAAAAGCGCGGGAACTGCGCTTTGGAAGGCTCGTCTCCGAGGTAGAAGCCCGCCACCTGCGGATAATTGCCGAAGTCCTGCGCGGCGGCGCGGGCGAGGGAGGCGTATGCTACCTCGTCGAGCGCCGCTTCCGACGCAGGCAGATAGACGCGTGCGTCGTACACGATGATCTTCAGACCCTGTCTGCCGCACTCCTCGATGAGTTCTTTCATCTCCTGCAAACTGTCTTCCGCGGGGTCGAAACGGAAGGAGAACCCAACCGTCACTCCCAGCGCACGCCACTCGGAGACCGCCTCTTTCGGGCGAACGTAATGACGGCTCAGGCGGGTATAATTCCAAAATGAGACGTCCGTCTTCATTGTGCGTCCTCGCTTTCGACGACGGCGAACTCGTCATAATACATCACGCGGTCTTCGCTGAGGGTATTGATCTCCCAGTTGATGTAGATCTCACCTGCACTGCGCCAGCTCGTGCTCTCCGTGCCCTGCGACAGGTCGGAAAGCGGGATGCGCACGTTGTACCATTCTCCCGCGGGGACGTAGATGTTGGTCACGGAGGCGTACACGTCTCCGTCGGTATTATAGAAGTGAATGAACAGGCGCTGCTGCGAACTGCCCGTGTTCAGCACCCAAAAGGAGAAATACATATCCTCGGAGTACTGCGCCATGTTCACCTTTTCAATGAATCCCTGCGAGAGGCTGAAGCCCGTATAAGAATAGTTGGAAGAATCCCCTACCTGGAATGACCCGTCGTTGCCGGGCATCTCCACTTTCAGCGACCTGCCCTTATAGGCATATTTTAAATCTGTATTGATAGAAAGCGCGGGGATGTTGTTCTCGAGAGCGTTGTACGGCACCACCACGTACTGCTGGTACAGCTTGTCGAAGGAGCAGATCTCGCCCGGGTCGACGGTGAACTCCATCGGCGTGTACGGCGTTTCCGTTTTATAGAGGATAACGTCGTCCATGTACAAGGTGGGCGCGGGATCTGCCTGCGCGAAGGCAAAGAGGATGCCCTTGCAGTCGGTGATGTCGTACGAGATGCCCAGTACCTGCGCATTGACGGAGATCAGCACCGTATTCCAGCCGGGCGCGAGGGTATGGTCGCTCGCATTTGCCGTGCTGCCGCCGAAAAACTGCAGCTGCGTGCGCAACGAAATCTCTTCTTCGGAAGCGTTGTAGATCTCCGCGCTGATGCGGGTGAGTTGCGAAATGTCGTTCTCTTCGAGTTCTTCGCGGTCGATGTTGAACGGCACTTTGAGGGTGGGTGCCAGGGCGGAACCCTCCGAAGGGCAGCCTTCGGGCACCATTTTCAGCGAACCGCTGCCGTGGCGGACGTACTGCGCGTCCGTATTGAGGGAGACCGTTCCGAAGTAGTTGAGGAGGATGAGCGGCTCCACGCCGGTCAGGTAGTCCTCGAAGTCGTACAGGGTGACGACGTTGGGGTTCGTCTCTTCGGGCGCTTCTTCCCGCTGCGGCCGATCCGCACAGCCGGCTAAGCCGACGGCGGCAAAAAGCAACAGGCAGGCGAGCACCGCGGAAAGCGTCTTTTTCATCGCTTTTTCCTCCTTACATGATCTCGATCTCGGTGAAGCGGAGCACTTTCGCTCCGTCTCCTCCGACGCGCATATACATTCCGCCCGACGTGCCGACGGAATCCCAGTTGATGCCGGACGCCGCTACCGATATCTCATTGAAGCCGACAGAAAGCTGCGCCGTATATACGGGGATGGCAAGCCCGCTCGTGCCCGCGATGTACAGCGTCGCCTCGCAGGCGGTATCGCTGTAGAAGCGCAGCGTCATGCGCTCGCTGCCCGCGCCGAAGACGCCGTAGATCTCTTTTGCAAAGGTAAAGCTCTGCCCGCCTTCCGCCGCCTGCAGATCCAGCTGCGCGACGGGCACGCCCTGGTATTCGGACGCGGCGACGGTATCGCCCTCCCCTGCGGCGAGGATATACTGCGTAAGCTGTTGCGCGCCGAAGAGCAGGCGCTCGCCGCCGAGGCCGAAGGAGACGGTCACGCCGCCCGCCGTCACGCTAAAGACGTTGGCGCTGCCCGAAAGCTGCTGCGTGACGGTGACGACGCTGCCCCCTTCCGCGGGCGTTTCGTCCGCCTTTTCGCCTCCGAATTCGGCGGTAACGCCCGTCGGGACAAAGACTTCGGCTTGAGTCACGTTGTCCTGCGTTTCCACGTTCAAAACGAGCACACCGGTGTTTTCCGCCATGTCGAGCATGGAAAGCAGCACCGAGCGCATCTCTTCATAGGTCTGCGTATCCGTCGAAACGCGGGTACCGTCAAACAACTTGTCGTACAAAAGCTCCATCACGCCGGCAAAATCGGCACCGGGCTTACCCGCATAATACTGTTCGAGAGCGTAGAGCAGATCGTACTCTTCCAGCCCGTCGCGCAGCCGTTCGAGGCGAACACTTCCCACGGGTCCGTAAATGCCGTACGGCGCACCGGGATAGACGAGGAAGCCGTCACCGTTTGTGCTGGGGAAGCGCATCGCCGTATCGTAGCAATCCTGCAAAGCGTTGTAGACGACGCTGCCGTTTTCGGAAACACGTTCCAGATAAAAGGTGGCAGACCAGTACAGGTTGCCCGTAACGCCATAGGCGTACTGCATCCACGAGTACACGACGGGGCTGTAACCGTCGTCGTCGATGTGGTACGAGGGGTACGGGTTTTTGGGGATACCCGCGCTGTACCACCACTTTTCAGCGTTTTGGGTGACGGTATTGCCGCTTTCGGTAGCGATCTTATACGTTTCGCCGTACAACCCGCGCGAACTTTCGGAATTGTATTTATCCAGCAGCGGGCACCAGGTGACGCCCACGTCGAAGCGGGTATCGAAGGTGGTGACCATCAGATGGTTGAGGGAAAGAAGAGTTTCTATCATCTCTTCCTTCATCTCTCCGGAAAGGGACGCCCGCCATTTATTGGCGATCTCCCCGTGCAATTCGTAGATTTTTTTATAAAACCTGTTGGCGCGAGAGATCATCTGCGAAGAGGTGATCTCATCAAACATGGCGAAGTAAGTACTCGCCTTCGCGAGGTAATTATACCCGTCCTGGATGCTCGCTTCGGCGATGGCGTCAAGCGTCTCTTCATAGAGCGCGTAGTCGATGCCCGTGCCGCCGAAAGAAGCGTCGTACGCCTCCACATAAGGGATGATGTAGTTGCTGCACCGCGGATCTTGCCCGTACTTGCGCAGCTGTTCGATAAATCCCTCCGTATCCGACATCGCCGCCGGCAGATAGCGGGTGGAGATGCGGTGTTCGAGCAGATATTCGTAATAGGCGGCGTACATTTCGTAGCTCGCGTCCTTTTCGGCGGAGATGATGCCTCCCTCGTTCCAATAGCGGTGCACGCCGAAAGAAGAGCGGGAATGCACCTCGTCGTCCAGCGTGTAATCGACGACGCGCAGCGTGACCGGAACGGTGCTCTCCGCGCCGTCTACGATCAGAGTGAAGCTGCCCGTATAGGTGCCCGCCTCCTGCGTTTTCGGGATATAGAAGGAGAAATACACCGCCTGGTTCTGTCCCGCCTCGATGCCGTTTTCCCCGTACTCCGCTGCCGTCTCAAAGGGAAGCAGCGCGTCCGGATAGCTGCCGGGGCTGAACGAATTTGTCGTCGTCAGCGATACGTCGATGTACTTTTGGTTATAGACTTCTACGTTCTCCCCCGCGTAGGTATGCCCGTCGCCGTCGGTAAGGGAGGCCGTTTCCACCGTGTAGGAAGAGACATCCGACTCCGCCGTCATAATCAGCTGCGCGCCCTCGTATTCGTTGCGCACGGCGGTGACGGAGATCGCCGCGCTCTCCTTTTCCCCTTCGTATACGCGGTCTTGCAGCACTTTCACGGTGTCAGGCACAGACCAGACGAACACCTCGCCCGCAGCGCCTCCGCCTTCCCCCGCATTTTCTGTACAGCCCGCGGCGCCCAGCGCCAGCACGGCCGAAAGAAGGATGACTGCCGTCTTTTTCATTTCCGTTCCTCTCTTATTTTTTCAGTCCCATGTTGATGAGCACGCTGTCCCACCTTTCGGGCGTCCAGTGCGCGATCTCCGCGTCATAGATCTCTTGCGCAGTCATGCGGTCGGCATCGTTGCGCGCGGTAAACAGCGCATCGATGTTGGTGCGGTCATCCGTGAAGCGGACGATCCCGCCGTAATAACTGCCCGGATAGGTGTTTTCGTTGAGCATGAACACCGCGTCTTTCTGCATCCGCAGCCTGTCTTTCTGCAAAAGAGCGAGGCTGTCGTACAGCTCGGGGTCTTCCGTTTCCACGTCATAATCGAAGGGCATACTCGCCCCGCCCGTCGCCTCGATGAAGATGCGGCATGCGACGTCCGTCGACATGAACAGCAAAAAATCTTTAGCAAGGTCTTTTGCCGTGGCATAAGACGGGATATAGGCATTGTGGTTGCCGACGGGCAGAACGAGGTTGCGCGCCTCGTACAGCTTGGCAAAATCGTCCTCGGTAATCGCCGCGACGGAGGCGACGTCTTCCGCGCTGTCCGCGCCCTCGTCGATGAGGGCGATGATCTGCGAAAGCTGCGGATCGTCGATCTTTGTATCCAGCTGTTCGGTAATGGAACTGATGACAGGCGAAGGCATGAAGGTAAATTCGTCCGTCACGTCGCCGCTTTCCTGCGTATTGCTCATCTCCGTTTCGAACCAGTCGCCGTTGGGCATCATCAGCCCCTGCCGCAGCAGGAAGCGCGCCTGCGCCTGGGTGAAGGTGAGCGTGTTCACATTGTCGTGGATGTTTTGGGTGGGATACATGATAAGATCCTGGATGACTTGCAGCGAGCGCAGACGGCCCGTCTGTTCATAGACCTCCGGCCCCATCTCGCGGATGCCGTTCGTCTCCCTGACCACGCCCTGATAAAAGTTGCTGTATTTGTGCAGCCCTTCGTACTGCGCCCACCAGATGAGGAACATCGTGCACGTCCAATAGTTTTCACGCGAGGTAAAGATGAAAGGCGTTTCCCCCTTGCCGACGATCTCCGTGCTCCTTTGTTTGAGTTCGTCTGTCGTGCGCGGGATCTCCAGTCCCAGCTCCTCAAAGGCAGTCACGTTGTATAGCAGCCCCTGCATCCCCGCCACCCACGGAAAAGCGTAATAAGTGGTCGACTGATCTTCGCGGCGGGTAAAAGTACTCATCGCCAAGAAGTTGTCGTCCATCTTTTCGGCGATGGTGATGCCTCCTTCGCCGGGGATAGGCGTCTCTTCGTACAGCGTTTCCAGATTCTCGAAATACGACTGCCCGTCGCGGTACTCCTGCTCGTAGCGGTCTGCACCCGAAGTGACGGAGAAGAACAGGTCGATGGTGTTGCTGTCTCCCTGCATGATGCGGTCGACGGCGTACGAACGGTCGGAATTATGTTCGATGACGATATCGGAAAGCTCGAGCTCGGGATACTTTTCCAGCACCCAGTCCTGCTCGACGAAAGCCTGCGATATCTCTTCCAGCCATTCGTAACCGTAGCCAAAATTCGCGACGTAAATCTGCAGCGTCTGCTCGTCGTTGGCGACACGCGGTTTACAGGCCGAAAGCGGCACGCAGACCGCCAGCAATGCGGCCAAAAACGCAGTGATCAATTTTTTCATCCGACTTATACTCCTTTTCCTTAAATTTCCGTTTATGCTTTGATGCCGCCCACGTTCATGTTGCGCATCATGATATCCGAACAGAACCCAAACAGGACAAGCACGGGGATAAGCGAGATGAGCAGCCCCGCAAAGTATACGGGATAGTTGACCTCGCGGATGGCGTTCGCCTGGAAGGTATACAGCCCGCTCGACAGGGTGGGATAGCTCGGGATATACAGGATCATCGTCATGTAGTCGTTCCAATTCTGCACGAAGGCGACGACGAACAGCGTAACGATCGGCCCGAGGGCGAGCGGCAGCATGATGCGGAAAAACACGAGAAAGTGCCCGCCGCCGTCGATGAACGCCGCCTCCGCATAAGACCACGACACATTTTTGAAGAAGCCGTACATTACCAGAAAGTTGAAGCCCCAGCCGCTTAAATGGGTGACCACCACGTACAGCGGCGTATCGTACAGCCCCAGTTCGCCGATGAGTTTGTAATAGGACGCCATCGACCCGACCACGGGGATGGTCATGCAGAAGATCGCCGTGCCGTAGATGATGCCCTTTGCCTTGAAATTATACTTGGAAAGGCAGTACCCCGTGATGCAGCAGGTAAACACACTCAATCCCGAAGAGAGCACCGTATACCACACGCTGTTAAAGATCATGCCGAAGAAGGTGGTGCCGTCGTCGAGGGTGAGCATCTCAAATGCGCGGATGTAGTTAGAGAACAGCCATTCTTTCGGAAGGGCGAACGCATTTCCTCCCGAATATTCAAGGGAATCTTTCAACGAATTGATGAACACCCATACGAACGGGTAGATCAGCGAGAGCGAATACAGGCAGAAGATCACGAATACAACGGAGAACACGATCTTTTCCACGCGGCTGCGCTCGGAGAGAATGGGAGAAATTTCGCTTTCGGCCTTTTTCCTCTTCATGTTCCCCCTCCTCAATATTCCACCGCCGGGATCTTTTCGATCAGCCAGCGAACCAGCATGATGAAGGGGACACCGATACAGGTAAAGAACAGGCCCGCCGCAGACACCATGTTGTACGAGTTGTAGTTATAGACCATGTCGAAGATCCAATAGCCGATGGTCGTCGTGTCAAACCTGCCCGACGTGAACAGAAGAATCGGCCCCGACGCCGAAAAGATGGACGTGCAGTTGAGGATGAGCAATGTGGAAATGGTCGGCCAAATGAGCGGAAGGATGATGGACACGATCTCTCTGCCCATGCCGGCGCCGTCCAACTTGGCAGATTCGAGCACAGACATGGGCACGCGCGACATCGCGCCCGTGAAGAGCAGGATGTTCGTGCCGAAGCCCGTCCATACCGTATAAAAGAGGATGGTAGACGTGGCGGTAGAAGAATCCGCGAGAAACTCCGGCGCCTCTTTACCCATCAACTCGAAAATATACCCGACGGGGCCGGTAGGCGCGATAAAATTGTCGAAGACCGTCGTCATGGCGACGGCGCTGATGATCGCGGGCAGATAGAAGATGATGCGGAACGCACGCACCCCCTTGATCTGCCGGAACATGAAATAGCTGATGATCAGCGCCAGCACCATAATGACGCAGACATTGGTGGCGAAGTAGCGCAGCGTGTTCAGCACCGCCGTGTTGATATTGCTGCCCGCCGTGCCCAACTCATAGAAGAGCATCTTGAAATTGTTGAAAGACCACTCCCCTACCTTCGTCTGAAATCCGAGCAGGATAGTCTGTATGTTCACATACAGCCAAAAAATCGCCCATTGCACGATGGGCACGACGAGCATGACGGTCAGAAACAGCGTCTGCCCGCGCCTGCCGGGCGAGATCAGCTTTTTCCTCCTCTTTTCCTGCACTTTCGCTTCCGCTTTCACGTTTCTCCTCCGTTACGAAGCACCGCCGGCGCTTCCTGTTTTTATTATAACGCCTTTTTCGTGTGCTCTCAATCTATTTAGACGACTTATAATAAAATTTTTACGACTTTTTTACCTATTTTTTTTATTTTGATTGACTTTTTTTTACAAATAGATTACAATTGTAATATGAAAGAGACAAAAACGATGAATAAAGACATCTACAACTTTATCCATCCTTCCGCCCTCAAAGATATCTCCGTGATCGAGGCGGCATACAGGAAAAAGCACCCGGAAGTGAGCAAGCGGCCCATGTCGAAGAGCTATTTCGCGCTGCACCTCATCTTGCGCGGAGAGGGCAGGCTGATCACGCCCGAAGGGGAATTCTCGCTGAAGAAAGACGACATCTTCGTGCGATTCCCCAACGAAGTGATCACCTATTACGATTTTCCCGAAACGCCCTTCCACTACATCTTCGTCACCTTTACCGGCGCAACCGTCATTTCCTGCCTCAAGCGCATCGGCGTCACCGCAAAGAACCGCGTCCTGCGTTCCACTCCGGAACTTACCCGCCTGTTTCGCCATCTCGTTCTGAAAGCGAGCGACTACCCGGAGATGGACGACATCTTCGCCGCGGGATGTGTACACTTGATCTTTGCGGGGCTTGCCCGCCAGAGCGCGGCACTCCCTCCCGCCAAATACGACATCAAGGAATCCTACATCCTCAGCGCCATCAACTTCATCCAATCTCATCTGAGCGACACAGAACTGGACGCCGATTATGTGGCGCAGTACCTGAGCCTGAATACCGACTACTTTCTGCGCATTTTTAAAAATGTGATGGGTACCGTCTTTTCCAAATACGTGATCTCCAAACGCATGAGCCTTGCCATTACCCTGATGGATAAAGGAAATCTGTCCATCCGTGACATCGCCTCCCGCTGCGGGTATGAAGACGCCTCCTACTTCACGAAGTCTTTCCGGCTCGCCTTCAACCAGAGCCCGAGTGAGTACATCAAAAAAAACTTCGACCACATCCGGAGCGTGCCTCCCGCAGACGGGCCGCCACGGAAATGAACGGCAGAAGGATGACCGATTGCTTCTCTATATATTCTTTTATCGCTCTTGTGTTTTTCCCTACCGTCACAAAAAAATCGAAATCATGTAGATCCGCCCGCAAGGAAACGTTCCCGTTTTTCGCTGCGGCAAAGCCGCCGCCCGCGTCCGCGGGCGGCGGCTTTGCCTTCAATTTTTTTTGCTTTTCGGCCGAAACACGAGGGCGAAGAGAAAGGCGAACACGATGGCGGCGGTGATGCCCGCGCTCGCAGCGGCGAGCGGCCCGGTCAGCGCATAAAACAGCCCCTTTTCCGCGCCGCGGATGCCGCCCCGCGCGAGCAGGTACCCGAAGCCGCTGATGGGCACCGTCGCCCCCGCTCCCGCGAAGCGCACGACGTATTCGTACAGCCCCAGCGCTTCCAGCGCCACGCCCGCGAGCATAAAAATGACCAGGATGCGCCCCGCGGTCAATTTGGTCGTATTGATGACGACCTGCGCCGCCGTGCAGATGGCGCCTCCTACGGCAAACGCTTTGACGAACATGAAGAGGATCTCCGCATACTTTTCCATGTCAGTCCTCCCGTTCGATGGCGACGGCGTGCGAAACGCAGGGAATGGTCTCTCCCTGCCCGGAAGAGACGGTGGACAGCAGCGCCCCCGTCGCCGCAAACAGTACGCGGCGGATGTTGCCCCCGCCCGTCAGCTTTTCATAGATGTAAGAATTCATCACCGCCGCGCTGCAGCCCGCGCCGCTTCCTCCCTGAAATTCCTCCTCGGCGACGCGGTAGACGATCTCACCGCAGTCCACATGGTTGGCGGAAATGTCGACCCCCTTCTCCCAGACGAGATCTTTGACGATGCGGCTGCCGAGCGCGCCGAGATCGCCTGTGACGATGAGATCGTAATAGGAAGATTCTCTGCCCGTATCCCGCAGATGCGCCAAAATGGTGTCCGCCGCCGCAGGCGCCATCGCCGCGCCCATGTTGTTGACGTCGGAAACGCCGAAGTCCACCACTTTCCCGACGGTAGCGCAGGTAAGAACGGGCCCCTCCCCCGCGCGTGAAATGACGGCCGCCCCCGCGCCCGTGACCGTCCACTGCGACTGGGGCGGGCGAGTGGTGCCCTGCTCGAGCGGAAACCGGTATTGCCTCTCCGCCGAGGCGAAGTGGCTGCCCGTCGCCGCCACGGCGCGGCGCACATAGCCCGCGTCGACGAGCGCCGCGCCGAGCAGGTAGCCCTCGCTCATCGTCGAACAGGCGCTGTAGATGCCGAGGAAAGGGACGCCGAGCGAACGGGCGGCAAAACTCGCCGAAATGATCTGATTGAGAAGATCCCCAGACAAAAAGATGTCCGCCCTTTCCGCGGACAAGCCCGCCTTTTCCAGACAGCGGCGGGCGGCATACAGCAGCATCTTGCGTTCGGCGCGCTCGAACGTTTCCTCCCCGAACATATCGTCGCCGAGGGCGAGGTCGACGTATTCCCCCAAAACGCCCGCACATTCCTTCGGCCCCGCCACCGCGGCGGCGGCGACGATCTTCGGGCGGTTCTTAAAAAAGATGGTCTGTCCCTTCATTGCGCATCCCCCTGTCTCTTACGCAGTTTGCCCGAAGGAAGGGGAATTATACGGTATTTTTTGTGCGCAAACGGGGCATAGTACGGATAAAGAAAAAATCAACAAGGAGGCCACGCATATGCCCAAAAAGAAAAAGAACAAAGTGCGCACCCTGACGGAGGAACAATACAGCGAATACCTGATGTCTCTCAAAGACGAGCGCCCGACCATGCTCATCGACGAGGACGGGAAAAGGCAGCCGCAAAAATAGAAGGGGGCACGGCTTCGGCCGTGCCCCCTTCCTTTTCGATGTTCCGTATCAATAAGCGCGCGCAAAGAGCACGACGTGCTTCGCCTCTCTGCCGCAGCAGCAGCATTTCCCGGCGGTCTCGCCCTCGACGATCACGCGCGCGGACGCCGCCGTCTGCTCCTTGATCTTGTCCTCGCACTCGCGGCAGCCGCACCAGCCCGCCTTGACGAAATTGCCGCCTTCCACTCCCCTGAGAAGCTCTTCCGCGCTCTCTGCCGTGACGATGCGCTCTTCCTTGCGCTTTTTGGCGCGCCGCAGAAGGTTTTGCTGCACCTCGGCGAGCAGCGCCTGTACCGCTTCGGCCGCGTTTTCGAGGGACGCTTCCGTCTTTTCGTGCGTGTCGCGGCGGACGAGCACCATCTTGCCCGCTTCGATATCGCGCGGGCCGAGCTCGATGCGCACGGGCACCCCCTTCATCTCCCACTCGTTGAACTTCCAGCCGGGGCTGTTGTCGCTCGCGTCGCAGTCGGCGCGCACGCCCGCGGCGCGCAATTTGGCTTTCAACGTGGCGGCGGCTTCCAAGACTCCTTCTTTCTTCGCCGCGATGGGGATGACGATCGCCTGCACGGGCGCGACGACGGGCGGCAGCACCAGCCCGCGGCTGTCGCCGTGCGCCATGATGAGCGCGCCGATGAGGCGGGTGGAGACCCCCCAGGAAGTCGTGTAGGCATACTTGTGCGTGCCGTCCTTGTCCAAGAAACGGATGTCGAACGCCTTGGAAAAATTCTGCCCGAGATAATGCGAGGTGCCCGCCTGCAGACTTTTGCCGTCGTGCATCATCGCCTCCATGCCGAAGGTCGCCACGGCGCCGGCAAATTTTTCCTTTTCTGTCTTTCTGCCCGTGAACACGGGAATGGCGAGGCAGGTCTCGGCAAATTCTTTATAGACGCCGAGCATCTTCATCGTCTCTTCCATCGCCTCCTCTTCCGTAGCGTGGGCGGTGTGCCCTTCCTGCCACAAAAATTCGCTGGTGCGCAGGAACGGGCGCGTGGTCTTTTCCCAGCGGACGACATTCGCCCATTGGTTGATGAGGATGGGCAGATCGCGGTAAGACTGCAGCCATTTGGAATACATCTCGCCGATGACCGTCTCGCTGGTGGGACGGATGACGAGAGGTTCGGCAAGCGTCTCACCCCCGCCGACGGTGACGACCGCGACCTCCGGGGCAAACCCTTCGACATGCTCTGCCTCCCTCGTCATGAAACTATACGGGATGAGCAGCGGAAAATAGGCGTTTTCATGCCCCGTCGCCTTAAAGCGGGCGTCCAATTCCTTTTGTATATTTTCCCAGATCGCATAACCGTACGGGCGGATGACCATCGTGCCCTTGACCGGGCCGTAGTCGACCAGCTTCGTCCGCGTCACCACGTCCGTATACCAACGGGGAAAATCCGTCTCGATGTCAGCGATCTGATTTACGAATTGATTCTCTTTCGCCATAACATTCTCCGATAAAAGCGCCGCGGCGCAAAAATATGATGGATGCTTTACAGTATAACACATTTCCGCGCGCGTGTAAAATTATTTACCCGCCCTTTCGTGCACGGAAAACAAAAAAACCGTTCCCGCGGCGGAAAAAACGCGCGCGAAAGGATAATACAACAGGGGCACCGTGACCGCCGCCGACAGGCACTGCGCGCCCATGACGGGCAGCGAAGAAAAAAAATACAGCCGCCAAGCGTTGCCCCGGATCCCCGAAAAGAGCGGATAGAGCAGATCGTCCAAAAGCGTGAACCCCGCCGTAAAGAGCACGGCGAAGACGCACAGGAGCAGGACGTTCTTCTTCCTCCCCGCAAAAGAACCGAAAAAGAGGGCGAAGGCGTTATAATAGACGAGATAAAGCGCCACGACGGAAGGGAAAAACCCGAAGAGGATACAGCGCAGCAAAGAAAATGCCGTCGCCGTCAAAACGCCCGCTTTTCTGCCGAACGTGCAGCAAAAAACGAGCAAAAGCGCGGTGACGATCTCCACGCCCGCCACAAAAGAAAGCACATACTGCCCCGCCGTCAGCAACCCCGCCGTCAGCGCACAGACGGCGAGCTCGCGCGCGGAAAAAAAGGATGCGGCGCGCCCCGCTCTGCGCCCGGGCATCTCAGTATGCCTCGACGGCAAAATAGTAGACGACGCCGCTCTCTATCGAGAGAGAAGAGATGCCGAGCATCGCATAGAAGACCTGAATGCCGTCATATTCCGCCGTACCTCCGTATGAATCGGGATCGGGGTTGCCTTCCTCCTCGACGGAGGTGTAGATGGCGATGTACTCCCTCCCCTGCGGCGAGAGAAGGGGGATCTTTGCCCCGTCCTCCGTCTTGCCCATTTCCGAAAGAGAGACCCCGTAGGGGCCGGCATCTCCCTCATAGTAAAAATCTCCCGCAGCCTGCAGCGCGTCCAGAACGTCGATCGCGCTGTCGGCAGCCGTCAGCCCCGCCTCGGCAAGGGAGAGAGAAAACACCGCATATCCGTCCTCCCCGCCGCGATCTAAAACGACGGTGGCAGTGCCCTGCAGC
>CALVHS010000066.1 GCA_944328665.1 uncultured Clostridia bacterium
AAAACGACCACGGATAATGTGTGCCTTTTCAGTTCCCGCGCCGTGAGCGCCCCCACCACGCCGCCGCCGATGACGGCAACGTCAAATTGATCTTTCATTTTTCAGCCTTCCCGAATCTGTCTTTCAATAGGAGCGCAAAGACGCCGCCCTGCACCGTTCGGTTGACAAAATTTTCGATCCTGCCGCTGTCCGCATCGTACCAATCCCCAAAGGGAACGCGCGAATCCGTCTCGGCAAGATAACGCACCACGGGTTTGTAGAGCGCGTCTCGCTTGGAGGGGTCGTCCGTAAGCGCCGCGCACCATAATAGCCAGTCCGATTTCGTATACCGCGCCCGCTCGTCGAGCGGGACGCCGTATGCGGCGGCTTTGGTGAGGTAATACCCGATCTCCCGTTCTATCACGTCCTGCCCGATCAAATCAAACCCGAAGAGCTTTTCAAAGAGCAGGTTATATTTGAGCGAGTAACTGCCGTCCCTTCCGTAAGCGAGCGGCATGACCCCGTTTTTAGCGGAAGCAAGCGCTTTTTTCGCCAACAGCGCGGCGCCGTCCGCATATTTTTTCCGGCACGGCTTCTCCAGCCGCCTGCATATCTCGCCGTAGCAGGCGAGCGCCGTCATGGCTTTCAACGTAAGATTGACGTTCCCCGCGAGATGCCCCGCAAAATCGTCCGTACAGAGTTGGCTTGCCGAACCGGCGCCGTGCTTGAGCAAATGATCCGCCCACTTTGTAAGAAGGTCAAAGTTCTCCTGTGCGAGCTGCACGCCGCCGCCCGCCGCCATTGCCGCCGCCGTCATAATGAGCATATTGCCGCACTCTTCCACGGGCATCTGCCCCGCAAGCGAATAGACGTTGCTCTCCGCAGGGCGCAGGTACAGCATCGTAAAGGTGCGGCGCGTCATCCAAAACCAATTCAGCCCGCAGCTGTATTTGTCTTCGGAACGGTCTAAACCGTATGTCTGCCCGCAGCACCACGGATAGGTGCCTATATCGTGCGGAGCAAAATCAAACGTCCACACGGGCAGGCGTGCAAAGTCAAAAATGCCCCGCAGCATTCCGTTGACAAGTTCCGCATCGTACAATAAAAACAGAGGAACGGACGGATAACTGACGTCTGCCGTACCGATGCAGCTGTTGGAATCGCACTCGCGGGAAAGAAAGAGCAGCCTTCCCTTGCCGTCCTGCACGAGTTTGTGCGCGCCCATCGTCTGCCGCAGCGCGGCGCACGCGAGAAGATAGTAATCCTCCCCGACCGCGAGGCACTTTTCTTTCAGGTCTTTGTCAAACGCCGCGCACTGCGCATAGATCTCTTTACGGCGGGCCATGCTCTCCCGCAGGGCGTCCACGATCGTTTTGCCGCCGCGGAAATAATACCCTTTCAGCCATTCTCCGAAATAAAAGATCGAGACCTTATCGTCAAACGCCGTTAAAAACGTCCCCTCTTTCGACCTGTTGACGGCGACCAGATACCCGCTCTCCAACTCCCTGCGCCCATACTTCATGACGCCCGATCCCACAAAATCGTAAAAGGCGGTTTCCGTGACAAACCAGCTTTCCTCTCCGGCGAGATAAGTATCCCCCCAATCGGGCGGGCAATTGTCGTTCATCGCGGACATGATAAGGTTGCGCCCGCGAGACATGAATGCCGCCTCGAACGTCCCGAGCGGAAGCACGCCGCCCACGACGGGCGCGCGCTCGCGGCTGTAACAGTGCTCTTCATGCATGGCGAGCGAAACGGAAAAATCTTCGGGAAGTTCCCCGTCCGTTTCCACCCGATACCGCGTAAAACATACGGGACAGGAGGCAAGCTCTTTATCGTTTGGCGGCAGCGGCGAAAGAAATTCCGCGTACAGGCGGAAGTCTTCCCCTGCAAAGACATACTCCGTGCCGAACGCCGTGATGCGGACGTCCGTCTGCCGGAGCGCGCACGCGCGCCGCAGATGCCCGAGAAAGCGGTATGTGACGCCCTTCCAGCGGACAAACCCGAATGTACGGCGCACCTGGCCAGCCCAAAAAGCCGTCTCTCCGTCGGTAAGCGCGTCATGCGGAGACCAGACGGAAAAATTCGGATCGACGATCCAAAGCGGATACGAAGGCAACAGACGCTGCATGCTATACTCCTTTCCGAATACAGAAGGGAGGAGAAAAGGCGTTCTCCTCCCTTTTCCTTTCGATCATGATCTCGCTTCATGATCTGCCGGGGCCATCCGCCCCGCCGCCCAAGATCACATCGCTTCGGCGGGATCTTCCGCCGCGGGGATCTCGGCAAGCTGCCCGTTCACGACCGCCTCATCCGTCGAGAAGGTGATATCCGAGAACGTCGCGCCCGAGCCCGCACGGGTGTACACGCCGAAAGATACCGCGCTTTCGCCCACAAACTGCGCCGCGTCCTGCGTCGAGCCGAGGTATACCCCGTTCGCCCACAGATAGACCGTCGAATCCTTCAAAACCATCGTCATTTCGATCGTCAGACCGTCGAATTTATGGGTCTCCTCATTGTATCCGGAGACCGCGCTCCCCCAATCGGAGATCCCCGGGATCTTGTTGTTCGTTCCGTTTACCCACGCCCAGCCGGGGTCGCACAGTCTTGCGACCGCTCCGCTTTCGCGCATCTCATAGGCGAGCATCTTTCCGCCCGGAAGCCCTATCGAGAATCCGACGTCAAACGTTCCGCCTATAGGGCCGCTGTAAATGTCCGTGACCGTCATGCTGATCACAAAGGCATCGGACGAGAGCCCCGAGAACACGACGGCGTTCATGGCGTCTTTGTCGATCCTGTTCGCCGTCACGCTCCCGTCATCGTTCATCTGCCACGTCGCTCCGCCCGTCACATAAACCTGTTCAAAGGCATGATCTTCCGCCGTCAGGGCGATGGGCGAAGCGAACGCGTACTCCTTCAAATCAGAAAGATCGACGGCGACTTCTTTGAAAAATCCGGGCACGGTGATTGCAAGTTCTGCCGCATTCTGCGGGAGAATGATCTCGAACGTGCCGTCCGCGTTGATGTTTGCCGAAGCAGAGCCGGACGACACCGTACCGTTTGCGAGCAGGTTTTCATTCCCTTCCGGCACGGCGACGGTGCCCGTCACCCTGACCGACTGCGCCACAGAGATCGTGACGCTCACCAGCGTATCGCCGCTCACCGCAAACGTGTAGAGGTACGCGCCGTCCTGCTGCGTGAGAGAATCTGTCGAAATCTCTGCGCCGCCTATCTTGACTTCGGTGATGCTGTAAACTTCCGTTTCCGTATTTGCTTTCGGCGTGATGACGACCGTCACTTTGCTGCCGATCGCAACCGCCGCGCCGCTTTCGATCGGTGCGCCCTGCTCATCCTGCAAAACGACCGTACTGTTCGCGCCGTCCTCCGTTTCGGCATTCAGCGTGACCGAGCGGGAAAGTTTCTCCGCAATAAAGTCCGCATCCGTCGAGAAGGTGATATCCGAGAACGTCGCGCCCGCACCCCCGCGGGTGTAAAGGCCGAAGCCCGCCGCATAGTCCGCAAACGACTCGCCGAGCACGTCTGCCCCGTGATAGATCGCTTCCTGCCCGTCGAGCTGCGTCCACACATACACCTTGTTGCCGTCGCGGATCAGCGTCATCGTGACGGTGATCCCTTCAAACACGCCTTCCCCGTTGGCGGGAACGCCGTCCGTGATCCACGCGCCTTCCGGCTCGGTAAATACCTCGGTATCCCAGCCGTTCGCCCAATCCGCCCACGGGTTCGTTCCGACGCCGTGCAGCCGCCCGATCCCGTGCAGATATCCGTCCGCACTTCCGTCCGTATAATAATACTGGCGAAGCTGGTAGTTATAAGATTCCCCGGAGGAAAGAATGGGAGCAAAACCCACGTCGAAGCTGTTGATCGTCCCTCCGACTTTGATATCCGAAATGGTCGCCTGCAAATATACCTGCGTGCTTTCCGCCCCCGCAAAAGCGACCGCCGCATGTTCGTCTTCACCCACGTTAGAAATGATGACCGAACCTTCCGAAACGGTGTACCTTCCCTCGGGAGCCGCCCATTGCGGCGCCGCCCCGTAACTATATTCGGTAAATTCTGCCGTGCCGGCGTCGCTCATATCCGACGCCACGCCTTTCAGTTCCAGCACAACATCTTCAAAGGCGGGGGCTGAAAAGATCAACGTCGTATCGCCATGCGGGACGCTCACGGTAAATGTTCCCGTACCGTTTTCGCCGGGCTCGATCTGCCCTGCGATCCCCGACAAGCTCCTTACGCTCGCCTGCTCCAACAGATCGGCATTCCCCTGCGGGAAGCTGACCGTGCCCGAAACGGTGTAGCCGCCCACTTCCACCGTGGCGGCGGCCTGGTTTTCAATGTTGTGCCCTTCGTAGGTGACCGTCGCGATCAGCGTGAACCTGCCTATCCCGTTCGCCGAGACGGTGCCGTCCGCCGAGACGGCAGCCCCCGTTGTGCCGACGTCCGCCACAGACCACGCCACAGACGCTGCCACCCCTTCGTACTCGTGCCCCGACAATTCGGGCAGGTATTCCTCGCCCGACTTCATCGTCGCGGCGGACGTGATCGCAGGCGTAAGCGCGTCGATCCCTTCCAAAACGGCAAGTTCGGCTTCCGCCGCCTGCAGATCCGCATAGTTGGAGACCGCTTCTTTATCCTCCTCCGAAAGCGCGTCATACGCGGATCGCGCCGCATCGATCGCATCCTTTGCGTCGAGCGTCAGATCGCTGACGGCGCCGATCTCATTTATAAGCGTTGAAACATCCTTCGCCTCTTCGCTTGTGTCCTCGGTGCAAGCCGCAAAGACCCCGCCGAACAAGACAGCCAAACAAAGAACCATACATGCCAGTACCTTTTTCATAAATAACCTCCTTATGCTATTTTCAAACGAGATCAAACGATCTTATTTGCTTCATGCAAGCGTATGCGCAAGAATACTTGCACCTACAAGTTTTCCGATGGCATAATGTGCTTCCCCCGACCAATGCGCCGTATCCGGGCTGCCGTATTGGAGGCCGATCTTGTAATCGCCGCACTCGACCAGATAGCAGTTTTCCGTCTGCGCGGCGATCTCTCCCTGCGCAGCGACAAAGGCAAGGTTTTCTGCCGTTTCCGCTCCGCCGAACGTTTTGGAGATCTCGCCGACGTACACGGCAAGCTCTGCGGAAAGGTCTCTGCGCAGATCGCTTACGAGATACCCGAACGCAATGCGGTATTCGTCGGGGTCGGGGATGTCTCTTTCCCCCTGCATCCAATAGAGCGCGCGGATCTCGACCGTGTACCCCAATGCTTCCAGCTGCGCGGTACGCTCCTTCGTCTCCTCGATCAGAAGATCGTATAGATTCCCCGTCTTTTGCGGGTCGCTGACGGCGCTGCCGAGGTATTTTTCATGCGAAGGCGGCACCCAGTTCCCGAGCCCGCGGTTTTCGTTTTCCAGATTGTTGAGCAGGCTCGTGCCGCCGACCGCAAATTTGACGATCGCCGCCTTTCTGCCCGTATCGGTATTGTAATAGGAAGAGAGCTCGTTCGCCATCCCCAATTCTGCGCCGAAGGTCGCAGAGTCCCTGCCGAGCCCCTGCGTAACGAGGCGCCAGTCAAGCGCGTGATGCGTTGTCCCGCTGTTGCTGACGGCGTCCCCCGCATAAAAGATGTTGGAATAGCCGTCCGTATTGCGCGCGTCGGAATCGCGCACCGCGTCGGTCATCGGCGAATACCCCGCCGCATTGGACTGGCCCGCGATGAGATACAGGTCGACGGTCTCTTCTCCCGCGAGCGAAGCAAGCGCCCCGAGCGCCTCTTCGTCGGCGGTATAGTTGAATGCGGAGATCAGCGCGCCGCCCGCGCGCGCGGTCGCACCGACGCCGACCGCGGAGGGGAGCGCCTCGCCGTTTGCGTATGCCACGCCGTCGCAATACCAGCGCGCGGCGAGCGTGCCGTTGATGAATACGAAATACCGCGCGCCGTCGCGCAAAACGCCGATGCGGACGCGCGACGCGTCGTACCCTTGCTCGCCTTCATAGTCGGCAAGGTTCGCAACGCGGTATATCGCGTCTGCATTCGCCGCGGCAGCCGAGGGGATCGCAAAACAGACGGCGTTCGAACAGATCCCCGCAAAAATACCGGAGGTGGGTTTGCCCGTATCGTATGCGACGAGCAGCCCCCCGATATCCGTATCGCCGAAATCTTCCGCAGCGTCGAACACGCCCTCTACATAGTAGCGCGTATCGGAACCGCTGCCGTCCAAAAACGCATATCCGCCGCCGCGCGTGATCTGCATGGTATCGCTGCGCCCGGAAACGGTGACCGCCATGCTCGCCGTGCCCATTTCTCCGCCGCTCGTCCTTCCGCCCAAAGAAACGGGAGAAACGGGCAGCACGACCGTCTGCGACGCATCCGTATCCACGGCGACAGGCACGGAGCGGGTATACGTGACGCCCTCCGCGATATAGGAATACGTCGCCTCGTATTCGCCCGACGCGAGTTCGCTCATGGGAACGCGCGCCTGCCCGTCGGTAAAAGATATGTCTTCGGAGTACCCCCTGCCGACCAATGTGACTTCCTCCACATCGGCAGCGAAGTCGTAAAACGGATACGTTTCGCCGTTCACCGTCACGCCCGCCGTCTGCGCAACGAATATAAGTTCGTTGCCGGCAGGCTGCGTGCCGCCCGGCGGCACGTCGGGCGGAGTCTTTTCTCCGCACGCCGCCAACGCGAGCGCCCCCGCCAGCAAACAGATCGCGGCAAAACAAAGAAGCATAGACCGCAACCGCTTCATATACACTCCTCCTATCATGCCTGCCCGACGTCGATCGCGGTGCTGCCCGACGTGACGGAGCCGTTCTCGACGACGACCGTTACGGTCTTATCTCCCGCAGCGATCTCCCACGTGCCGTCCGCAAGGCGTACGGTAAGCCCTTCTTCGACCTTGAGCGCGTAGCTGTTGACGCCGTCTTTCTGCACGATCGTGACATCCGCAGCCCCGCCCGTGAACGTGATCGCCGCGCCCTGCGCGATCGCGGTAAATTCTATGGCGATTTCCGTCGCTTCCGAGCAGTCCTCCAGACGGAGCACGCCCCCTTCCGAAAGCTGCGCTTGCTCCCCGTTCACCGTGACGGAAGAGACGACGAAGGTACGGGCCGCGTCCATGGTCGGCATCACGTTCAGCAGGATATCCGCCGAACCGACAAACGCCGTCATGTTATGATCCGCATCCACCGCGTCGCTGCCGACCGTGCCGCCGAACGTCCCGCCGGCGCCCGCGGCGATCGTGACCGTATGGATATCCCTGCCGCTGAGATAGGCAGCGATCTCGTCTGCGTCCGTCTCATAAAGGATGTCCGAATAGACTGCCTGCGCCGCCAGCGTATACAAGCCCACGGCACAACCGTCCGCAAAAGCGGCGTTCACTTTTGTGCCGATGTAATTGTCGTTCAAAAAGTACAGGAACATCTCGCCCTGCTTGACCACGGTGAATTTTACGGGCTCGGCGGAGGATGCGCCGCTGTTCCCCGCAAAGGGAGCCAGCGCGGTGCTCACCCAGGAAACATATTTGCCGCCCTCGTCGTCCCCCACTTTGGTCGTGAGCTGGTACTTCCCCGCGTCGTTCCCGATCACGGCGACCTGCAGGGTCTCGGTATACATGTTCAGATCGGTCTTGCCCGAATTGAGCCTGCCCATCACGATCCCCATGCGCGCGCCCGTATCGCCGCTTACGTTCGTAACATAGTACGCCGATGCCGAGAACATGTACGAACCGTCATCCGCGCCGGCGACATAGATGTACTTCGACCCGCGCGCGTTCTCCGTGCTCTTTACAATCCCGCTCTCGTTCAGCTGCGTAAGATCCCACGCCGCAGATTTTGCGAGCCCGTTGCCTGCATCGCCGAGCAAAAGGGGCGCGCCGTTCTCTTCCGCGAGGCAGGCGTCATTGTTCACATACCCCTTTTCGTCAAATTCAAAGTAATCCATCGGTTGGTTGTACCTGCCCTGCGGCCAGACCTGCGAAACGCGGTACGCGTCCGCTGCGGTGCTGTTCACATAATTATAGCAGGGGTACAGCTTGAATTTTTCGGGCGCTTCTTCCAGCGAAAGCGCGTCCCACCCGATGAACATTTCATATTGCAGCGCGCCGTCCGTCGTCCACGCGCCGTTCTCGTCCACCGTCCAGCCGTTCAGCGCGTCGGATACGCCGTAGATCGGAAGGTATCCCGCAGACCACGGGTAAGAGAGCTGCGCGTCGACGCTCCCCAGCGCGCGGTAGCAGGTGATGTCGTTGTTCGGCTCCATGCGCACTTGCAGCACCGTTTCGTCGAGCAGAGAAGTGGTCACGGGCGAAAAATAGATCTCGATGCTCGAATTGTTCTCGCTCGACCGCTCGTCCACGAAATACGCTTCCGTATCCCTGATATCGTATCCGACGTAAAAGCCGTCCTGCCCGAAGGTAACGTATACGGAGACTTGGATGCCGATGGACGTATAGGTGAGCGGATAAGTCGACTGCCATTCCGCCTCGTCAAGCCTGCCGTCCAGCGTGATGCCTTCGCCCGTGTACGTATACCCGCCGCTGCGGAGCGCCTGCTCCCGCCAAGGAAGCGCCGATTCCGCATACATGCTGCCCGTATACTCTTCGCGCACGCCGGAGACCTGTTCTCCGCCTTCCGCGCAGGCGGCGGCAATGCCGCCCGTGAGCGCGACGGCTGCCAGCGCCGCAATACAGAGGATCTTCTCTTTACCGGTCATCTCTTTCTCCTCCTTATTTTCCCATGACCTTGATCTCGTCGACGGCGAGCTGTGCCGCCCCGGCGACGATCGGCGTGTCGATCGTGATCTCGATCTGCGTGACGGAGATCGGGTCGAACGCCATGACCGCCGCGGCACCCGGGCGGATCGTCTCCTCCGTCTCGTTGAAATACGACGGATCGAACGCGAGATCTTTTACGACGTAAACTTTGCCGTCCGCACCCGTCAGGCGCACTTCGCCGACCTCGGAAAAGGCGTTCGCATAATTTCTGCTGTTGTAAATAAAGAGCGCGTTGACCTCGTACGCCCTGCCGAACGTCAGCGTGATCTTCGTGGAACCTTTAAACAAAAATTCCAGGGCGTTGTCATAAGTATGGATCGCAGACATCCCGTCGTGCAGCAGCGCGGCGGCGCTGCCTTCCGCGGCGTTGGTCGCCGTGACCCGCGCGTCCAACGCGATATTCGTATACCCGCTCGTCACTTCCGGAACGGGGTTGAGCGAGTAGCTGGGGCCGTCGGAATGATAGATGTCATAGCCGAGCTCTTCGCTGTAAAACCAATAGACGCGGTCGGCGGCAAGCGCGCGCGGGTTGCCGTTCCCCATGGAGCGGTCGCAGTGCGCGTGGTAGAAGATGAAATCTTCTTCCCCCGCCCGCACGAAGCAATGGTGCCCCGTTCCCGACATATGATCGAAATTGTAGTCGATGCCGTGGACGGGCATATATGACTGGATCTTTTTGAACGAACCCAGCGGCGAATCCGACGTGGCGAGACAGACGCTGTAATAAGGGTCGGTGTACCCGGGGGCCGAATACGTGAGATAATATTTTGTCACCTCCGTGCCGTCCTCTTTCACCGTCGTATGGCGCTGCATGAAGGGCGCCTCGTTGATCTCCCCTTCCGCCGCACCGAGCGTGACGGACGGATCGTCCATCGGCTTGTAGACGCCGTCGACCTTTTCAAAATAGTCGCAGTCGCTGCCCGTTGCCGACGCGCTGTTGCTCGCCGCCAGCGGCGTGACCGTGGAATAATCCGGCGTGATCGGGTCGATCATGCGCATCCCGCAGATCAGGTTCCCGCTGCTCCCCGTGCTGATGTGCTGCACAAAATACAGATACATCGTGCCGTCTTCGTCCAGGAACGGTGACGCGTCGATCGCGGAATAGACCGTGTTCGCCTCTTCCTGCACGCCGTCAAGCCTGCCGTCCAGGTCGACGCCGTTCGCCGCCATTTCCGTCAGATGCTCCTCAAAGCGGAATATGGGCTTCGAGCCGTCATAATCCCTGCCGTAAAACTCGGCGACGGAGATCTGCGTTCCGTCGGCATTCTTCCATGCTTTGTCTTTGCCCACGTCGACAAACGGCCCCGCGGGAGAATCGGACACGGCGACGGATAAGCGGAGGTTATCGTACCCGCTGCCGCCCGTAGCGTAATCCTTCCATGCGGCGGAAAAATACATGTAATACAAGCCGGGTTCATCATTGATCTTCTGCTGCGCCGTCTGATAATACAGCACTTCGGGCGCCCAAACGTTCGAATATGCCCAGCTGTCCGCATCGCAGTTGTACACGACGCCGACAAATTCCCAATCGGCAAGATTCTTCGAACGCCATGCGCGGATCGCGCCGGACATATCGCTCGCCGTGCCATAGGCATAAAAATACCCGTCCTCGGCATAGATCACGCCGGGATCGGCGAACCAATCCACCGTCAGGTCGTTCCTGTAAAACACGCTGCTGTCGTAATTGCCCGACGCGGAAATGCCGTCGTCGTAAGAGAACGTCTGCGTTTCCCCGTCGCATCCCGTAAGCCCGAGCACGGGCAGCGCGAGCATTGCCGCGCCGAGCAGGACTGCAAACCATTTCTTTTTCATAAATTCTCCTTATCGTACCCGCTCAGCCTTTGACGGCCGAGACCGATACTCCGTCGATAATAAAATTCTGTAAGAACAGGTAGACGAAAATGAGCGGAACGAGGGCGACCACGGCGTTTGCCATCCTGTTTTGGATCTCCCGTTCGCTTTGCCCGACCATATTGCTCAAAACGATCTGCAGGGTATACCGCGAAGGGTCTCCCCCGCCCAAAAAGAGGATCGGGCCGAGATAATCGTTGTATCCCGCAATAAAATTGAGCACGAACTGCGCGATGAACGCCGGAACGCAGACGGGAAGGATCATGACCCAGTACGCCCGGAATTTGCCAAGCCCGTCCATCTGCGCCGCTTCGAGGATCTCGTCCGGAACGCCGCGCATATACTGCCGCAAAAAGAAGACCGTTCCCGCCGCGCCGAACATCCCGGGGATCATGAGAGGAAGAGGGGTGCCGACCCAACCGATCATGGAATAGATGGTATACTGCGGGATCAGCACGACCGTACCGGGCATGACCATCGTAAGAAGAAGCACCGCAAAGAGCGCATCCCTGCCCTTGAACCGCATCTTGCTGAACGCATAGGCACTCATGCCAGACACGAACAGCCCGATGGCCGTCGTGGGAAGGGTATAAAGCAAGGTGTTTGCGAGCCCGATGAGCACATTGGACGTGATCGCCGCCGTTTCCCAGTTGAACGCGTTGACGTAACCGGATACATCGAACTTTTTCGGCAACCATGTGAACTCTGCGGAAATGATCTCCGAAGAGGATTTGAAACTCGTTATGAGAAGGATCCAAAACGGAACGAGGATGATGAGCGCGCCGACGATCAAACACATCTTTGCAAGCACGTTTGCAAAGCGGATATGCCCGCGGCGGCGGGCGCCGCGCTCCCCTGCCGTTCCGGCTGTTTTGCACCGTTTCGCCTCAGTCATTGTAATGCACCCACCTTTTGCTTACTTTGAGATTGACAAACGTCATGACGGCGATGATGATCCCCAAAAAGAACGAGGTCGCCGCGCTGATCCCCAGGCCGCCGAAGGCGATCGGCTCCTCCTGCGCGCGCATCATGTACCCCACCAGCGTCAGCCCGGAATCGCTCGGGCCCATGCCGTACGGATCTATATCCATCGCATCGATGCGGGCATACGACTGCATCGCCCCGATCACGCCGATGAGCGCCAGATAGAAGATCATGGGCGTCGCCATCGGGACGGTGATGCGGAAAAATTTCTGCACACAGTTCGCGCCGTCGAGATCGGCCGACTCGTACAGGCTTTGGTTGATGTTTCCGATCTGCGCCTGGAACATGAGCGCGTCATACCCCATCATGTTCCAGACCGTCATAACGATGATACAGCCGAGAAACATGTCCGCGTCCGTCGTCCAGCCGAAGGGCCCCGCGCCGAACAATGAAACGATGCGGTTGAACAGCCCGTATTCCTGCGGGGAATACATATATGTCCAGACAAACGCCAGCGCCACGATGGAACAGATGTTGGGCAGGAAAAAGATGACGCGGAACGCCCGCCTTCCGAAAAACGGCTTGCGCAGCAGATTGGCAATGAGGAGCCCGAAAAAAATTTCGAAAGGGATGGAAAGGCACAGCAAAAGCGTGATGCCGAGCGCCTTCCAAAGATCGGGATCGGTAAAGATCGCGATATAATTTTGCGGCCCGCAAAACGTCATCCCCTCCAACGAATAGGAATAGCGCGAAAATTCGTTGAGACTCATCACGAAACTGATGATGAGCGGGATAAACGCAAAGGCGAGGAATCCTACGACCGGCGGAAGAGCCATACACCAGCCGAGCGCCGTCTCGCGCCGTTTGGCGGCGTTGTGCGGCTGCCCGCCGCGTTTGCCGAGCGCGGGACACTCCTCTTTCGGACAGGCGGCGCCTTCCGTAACAGAAATCCTGTTCTCCATATCTCTCTCCGTCAGCCGCCGATGGCTTCTTTATATATCTGCAGATCTCTGTTCGTCCGGTCGACCACCGCGGCAAAATATTCCGAAAGCGTCATCCCGCTGTTGCGGACACTGTTTGCGTTCTGATTGAGCGGTTCCGACCAGTTCGCGATCCACTCCCTGTCCAGCATGTACCACCAGTCGCCGGGCCCCTGATAGCGGGTCTCTACAAGGAGCTGCTCGTAATTTTTATCGGAATCGGTGAGATAGCTTTCCCGCGCGATCGCCTCCGTGTTCGGAAGGTTGTAATGCTGGCTTGCAAGCGCCGTCTGTCCGGGCGTCCCCGCAAGGAAGGCAAGCACTTTCATTGCCATTTCCTTCTTCCGCGAATCGGCGGCAACGGCAAGGCCGGTCGATTTGGAGTGCCCCGCCCGCGCGCCAAGTTGCACCGTTTCGTCGCTGAAACGGCTCACGTATGTCTTATAAACGGGAAGCGGCGCGATATTCCAGTCCACTTCGTCGCTCAAAGACGCGACGGAAGAAGAATACCCGACGAACATCGCAAGGTAGCCGTCCGTGTTGAAGCGGCCGAGGGCGTCCGACGCCGTCGGCACGACCGAAGGCTTGGGAGACACGGCAGGCCCCGCGGGGTCGGAAGCCGTTTTGTCGCGGCTGAGCGCGCAGAAACGGGTAAACGCGTCCAGCGTGGAAGGATACTCCTCGATCGCGCCGTCGGCAATAAGTTCTGCCGCCGCGGCGGCATCCTGCGCAAGATAATGCTTATCCTCATAGGACACAAAGACGGGCACATCCTCCGTTCCGGGCGCATACGGCGTGCCGTTGACGGCCGTTTCCTTCAAAACTTTATAATTCGGCGCATCGTCATTGAGCGTGAACACATAATCGCCGTCGCCCGACGTGTCGCCGATGCAGTCGCCGCCGACCGACCACCCGTAGTTGAACCACCATTCCGTGTAATATCCGTACGTCGTGGGAGAGGAAGCGTTATAGGAAGAAGTGCACAGCATGGCGAGGTCTTCCGTTTCGTCCCAGCTCATGGGGATCCGGTTGTTGAACACGAGCGTCGCCCCGGAAACGGGTCTCGTCCACGCCGTGCCGCCGGTCCAGTTGCCGTCCGACCTCCAATAGCCGCGGGCCGGGACGGTCACCCCGGTAAGCGCGTCAAAATCAGATTTTTTCTTGCCGTTTTTATCGGCGATCTCGCCCGCGTTCCATGCGGCGAGGTCTTCCTTCTCCACGCTGATCACGTTGATGCCGAGCTCTTCGAAGGCCCCTTCATTATAATACAAGACAGTTGGGTCCATATCCTTCGGAACGCACCAAAGCGGATCGTCGGCGTCGCTCGTATTATTGGAAACTTCATAGCGATAGCGCGAAAGGGCAGGCTCCCACATCTCGCTCACGTCGACGATATCCGACCCCGCCCAATATTGATCGATGAGTTCGTCGAGGGGCGTGATGAGCCCGCCGTCGGCGTACCGCTTGAAATACTCGTCGTCGACGTACACGATGTCGGGCGAATTCCCGCGCGCAAAACTGTTCAGGATGGAGTTATAATCGGAAAACGTCGCACGGACAACAATGCCGATGTCGGGGTTTTCCTCCTCGAATCTGCTCTCCATCTCGGTAAGCCAGGCGGCGTTGTCCGAGCCGGTGATCGCCCAAATAAGCACCTCGTTTGCCGCAACGCTGCCGGAAGAACATCCGATGCCCGTCAGAAGCATGAATGCCGCCACAGCGCCCGCCAATATCCTCTTTCCCTTCATTTTTGCCTCCGTCTCTGAAATCAGCTTTGTCAAGCGCGGAAAAACTTTTTCCCTTCCGTCCGTTTTTCCGTAAAAAAAATCTTGACACAATTACTTTATAGCAAAAAAATAACCGTGTCAAGACATGAATTATAATTTTATACAATTAATGAGTATAAATACATCAAAACCGATATTTTTTACAAGGCTGTTACAAATTCGTTACAAATTCATTACAACTTTATGAAAAGCGGTAAAGATGTATCATAAAATTTTGATGATCTCTTTATTTTTATCCAAACTGCTGTTTACTTCGGAATTGCCGAGGACGCGCTCGTTTCTGAGCATCTCCTTCTCAAACGTCCATTCTTCCGGGACTTTGCGCACCTTTTCGCGGTATTCCCGCGGCGGGCAGCCGCATGTTTTTCCGAATGCCCGCTCGAAGTGCAGCAGGCTGTGGAAACCGACTTCCTTTGCGACCTCCCCGATCTGTGCCGAAGGGTTGCGCCGCAGATATGCCTGCGCGCGCATGCAGCGGAAATAGTTGATGTATTCCGCGATCCCCATGCTGAAACACAGGCGGAACAGCTTCTGCAAATAGACGCGGCTCACGCCGACCGTCTCGGCAAGGCTGTCCGGCGTACAGGCGGAAGCGTCGTTTTCGATCTCGTTCACCGCGCGCTTCACATACGCATAGCCGCGGTACTGCCGTTCGTTCTGGCGGTACAGGTCGGCAACTTCCGCAAACAGCACGATGAGCAGCGCTTCCAATTCCGCATATTTTTCCGCTCGGTCGGGAAAGCGGCGCAAGATCATCAACAGGATATACAGCAGCTCTCCGTTGTCGAACAGGCGGAATGTCTGGCTCTCGGAAAACAGGTCGGCAAGCCGACGGTTCCCCTTCATGATATGCCCGACCGTTTTTTGGTACGCAAACTGCTGCTCCTTGGCGGGGGCGACTTCCAAATTGACGATGCGCGTCACGCAATCGGCGGTAAACAGCTGATGGAACCTATCGCTTTCAAGGAAGAAAAAGTCCCCGGAAGAAAGTTTGTATTGCTCCGTTTGGCCGCCCTCTTCATCATACATGCGGACGATCGCTTTCCCCGATAATACATACATGATCTCTATGCCGACATGCCGATGGATGCGCGGCATTACGTGATTCGGCTCAAAAATGCGGTTGTAACTCTGCATGATATGCAAATAATCATTTTCCTTAAAGTGATAACCAGGCATGCAGTCCCCCCTTTTCGGACAAGTGCGCGATGCAAACGGCCAGCTTGCCGCTTTTGACCGGGTCCGTATCTCTCCCTTACAGTATAGCACATATATCCGGTAAAAAGCAAGCGGTGCACGGATATCTCCGTACACCGCCGATCTATCTGGCGCCGAGCGCCCGCAGCAAACATTCGCTCGTTTTGATATCGTCCACCGTGAACATGCGCGATCCGTATCTGAGTGCCTTTTCATAATCCGTATAGACGGCGGGGATATGGTTGCACGGCACGACGCCGTGCGCTTGCAGCACTTCGTAATCGGATCGCGGACAGATATGCCCGCTGCCGCCTATCGGAAACAGGCAGGCATAATCCATGCAGGAAAACGGATCGATCCCCTCTCCGTCCTTAAAATTCGCAAGCGGATAAAACCCCTGCAGCAAATACCGGCTCCCGTATGTCTTCCGTACATACGCCAACACGGCAAGGCTCCAGCTGCTCATCATCACGCGCTCGTCCGCGACATGATACTTTTCCAGCATTGCCACCAGTTTATGCACCGCTTCATGGGCGCGCCGTTCGCCTTCGTCGGCGGGATATACTTTCAGTTCCAAGTTATATAAAATACCGCTGTCGGCAGTCAGCTGAAAAAATTCGTCCGCCGTGGGGATGCGCTCCTCCGCAAAACACCCGGAAAGCCAACTCCCCGCGGAAAGGGCACGCAATTGCGCAAACGTATGATCGCACACCCTGCCATGCCCGTCCGTCGTCCTTTCGAGCGTATGGTCATGGATGACCATGAGTGCGCCGTCTTTCGAAAGATGGAAGTCTGTTTCAATCGCATCCACCCCGCAGGAAAGCGCATAACGGAATGCCGCAAGCGTATTTTCGGGAACAACGGTGCGCTCTCCGCGATGTCCTGCCAAAATGACCTTTTCTGAAAAATTTTTCATGTGGTCTCCTTGTGTTTAAGTCTCTGCCGTGAATTGCCCGGATAACGCCCTCTGCCGCCGCGATGCTGCGGAAGCATAAAACGAACTGTTCCGTCAGTCTCCGCGTTTATCTTTTTATGAATATACCATACATTTTGATTTGTAGCAAGTACATGAGAAAAAACAAGTATCATTTTTGATGTATCATCATTTATTTATAGTCAAAAAATTCTAAAACGTCCATCCCCTCAAGCGATCGTTCAATAAGACGCCCGAGCGTCTGAAAATTTAATGCCCTCGACCGTTTCGGCCGAGAGCTTTTCCTTTCTCCAAACACAAAATTTTCTGCAAGCGCCATACTCTTTCCGCCCGCCGCCGCCCTGTTCTGCACAACGGCGCAGCCATGCGGCATAGACATGGATAGTACGGATATGCCCGTATACAAAGGAGGATGATACAATGGACGACCATATCTTTTTTGCCTGCGGCGAATGCTGCCCCTGTTATAATACCGCGGCGGCGCAGGTGACGGTGCTGCGCGGCTCGATGGGCCCCCGCGGCGCCACCGGGGCGACAGAGCAGGTGACATAAGGGAAACATTCAAAGCTATTCGGAACAAAGTCAAACGGCAGTTCATACGGGCTGTCGTTCTTTTTGTATGTTTTATTCTGTCCATTGCGGTTTGCGCCCCTGTTCTACTCCGAAATAAGGTGGAAAGCCACTTTTTTTCGGAATAGCATTTTTTAACCGTATCGGATCCGACACGGTTGGATGCCGCGCTGTTTTCAAATAATATATCAGCAATTTCGCATATCCTATTGAAATTCCCGTGCGGATATGCTATAATTACTTTTAGCAGATATTACTGTGATATAGAAGGAAATCATATGAACAGGGTCATAAAGACAGAAAATTATTCAGAAGTAATAGATATCATTAAATCTGCGCGGGAGAGGGCGTATCGGAAGGTCAACGAGGAACTCATTCTCATGTACCGAGACATCGGCAAATACATAAGTGAGCACGCGGAGAATGCAACCTACGGCGACTCCTTTGTGGACGGGCTTGCCGATTTCTTTGCCAAGAACTATCCCGACTTGAAGGGCTTTACCCGCCGCGGACTGTATAGAATGAAGCAGTTTTACGAGCTCTACAAGGACGACGAAAAAGTGTCACCGCTGGTGACACAATTGAGTTGGACACACCATCTTATTCTGATGTCCGCCTGCAAGAGTGCCGAAGAGCGCCTGTTCTATATGGCATTGTGTATTAAGGAACGTTACAGTAAGCGTGAATTGCAGCGGCAGATAGACAGCGGATATTACGAGCGATATATGCTTTCGCAAAAGCCCACAACACCCGCCATTGCCGAGGCGAAGAGGGCGACGGGCAATGTGTTCCTCGATACTTACACGCTCGATTTCCTCGATCTGCCCGAAAGTGTACCCGAGCGCGATTTTTCCTCGGCTGTCGTCAATAACCTTAAAAATTTCATTTTAGAAATCGGCAAAGACTTTACTTTTATCGGTCAGGAATACCGCGTGCAGGTCGGCAACCACGACTATTTCATCGACCTGCTGTTCTTCCACCGCGGGCTCTCCTGCCTTGTGGCGTTCGAGCTGAAAATAGGCGAATTCAAGCCCAAATATGTCGGCAAAATGAATTTATACCTCGAAGCTCTCGACAGAGACGTCAAGAAGGATAACGAAAATCCGAGCGTCGGCGTTATTCTCTGCGCCAGCAAGGATGACGAGGTCGTTGAATATGCGCTCAGCCGCAGCTTGTCTCCGACGTTGGTATCGGAATACAGGCTCAAACTCATCGATAAAAAGCTGTTACAGCGCAAACTCAAAGAGTATGTGGAGCTTGCGGAAAATTCATTAGAAGAACCGGACAACTAACAATTAGAGTGCTTATCATGAGGGATTCCCGCGGGGTGTGCAGAGATGTGCGCCTCGCGGGGTTTTCTATGCCGCAAAAAATTTTTGGCTTATTTTTGCCGGAGTGTAAATTTTTTGAGACTTTATTGGTCTATCTCAGCATACACCGATGCGCGTTTAGACTAAGAAAATCATATTCTAATAGATGAAGTTAACCGTCAACTATATCAAAGCCACATGCGCAAGGCGAAGGCGACGGCACATGTACGGGGTGCAAAGGCACATGGGCGGGATGCAAGGAACATGTGCGGCGCGGGGCGCATATCATGATAGCGGGCAAAATTGCCCGAAAACGAAGGAGAACTTTTCATGGACGATCGTATATTTTTTACAGGCGGCATATGCGGCTGCGAATGCGTGCCCTGCCCCTGCTATAATACCGCGGCGGCGCAGGTGACGGTGCTGCGCGGCTCGATGGGCCCCCGCGGCGCTACCGGCCCGCAGGGCATACAAGGAGCCACCGGAGCGACGGGAGCGACAGGCGCTACCGGCCCGCAAGGCATACAGGGAGCCACCGGAGCGACAGGGGCGACGGGCGCTACCGGCCCGCAGGGCATACAGGGCGCCACCGGAGCGACGGGGGCGACAGGCGCCACCGGCCCGCAGGGCATACAGGGCGCCACCGGAGCGACCGGGGCGACAGGCGCTACCGGCCCGGCGGCGGAAACGCAAGCATTAACGGCGTATTCCACCCCCACGGCGCCCGTGACGAGCGGGCAGCCGCTCGTATTTGACAGAACCGCCACGCAGACGGGAACGGCGATCGCACATGCGGACAACTCGGCGGATATCACTCTCTCCGAACCGGGCACTTATGTCGCCGTTTACAGCGGCACCGCCGCTCCGCAGACGGGCGCGACTTTCCCTGAAAGCAACCTGCTGACCTTTACCCTGAACGGCGCTGCGCTGAACGGCGCCGCCGCCCAACATGTGTTTAACGCCGCGACCGATACCGCACCGCAATCGATGTCGCAAGTATTTACCGTCACTTCCGTCCCCGCCACCTTACAAGTCAACTCAAGCGGCGGCGATTACCTCTACTCCAACACCTCTTTAAGCGTCTTTCAAATTTGATACGACGAAAAGCGGGCGCAGGCTTTTGCCTGTGCCCGTCTCTATGTTTTTCGAAGAAAAATGTTATCATTCCCTGTTTGAAAGAGTTCTATGCCCTGCCTTCTTTGTTTTTCCAGATCCGCTGCACCCCTCCTGTTTTTTCATGTCTTCGCTCCCTTGAGCGATCAAAAGGATATCACAGATCTTTTTTCCGCGCGTTCCTTCGCCGCCGCTTCAACTTTTCTCCCACTTTGCATACAGTTTTGTTTCTGTATATATAAGCTCTTCGTTTTCATCATGTTCCGCCGCAGGCAACGTATCCTGCTCAAAATTCCATACGTTAATGCATTCCGGTTCTTTATACCACCCGGCAAATACATACCCTTCTCTTTGCGGGTCGTACGGCGTCTTTTCGATCTTTCCGCCCCGCTCGAAATCGTTGATGAAAAAATATCCTTCATTCGGCGC
>CALVHS010000067.1 GCA_944328665.1 uncultured Clostridia bacterium
AAATGGTTCTCGCGCATATCCATTATAACAGATATCTTGAACTCAGGCGAGTACTTTGTGTTAAACTTTTTTCTTGGCATAAAATATGCACCTCCAAAAGTCTGTCCAACTTTTGGGGTGCATATCATTCGGCTGCTCTTTTTCTTACGGACGGCATGTTAATGATCATGCCGTTTTCGGTATTCGTTCGGTAAACGGTTTGCGTACTTTTTGAATACGTGCGAAAAGTGGCTTTGTGAAGAAAAACCGAGATAGGAACTTATGGAAGTGATAGATTTATCTGTGTAGCGGAGGAGGCGTTTGGCTTCTTCCGTTTTTTCTTTTAGTATAAAATCGACGAGGTTCTCATTGGTTTCCCGTTTGAATTTAACGGACAGGCGCGAGCGGCTCATGTACAACGCTTTTGCGATCTCTTCCGTTGTGATCGGTTCGGATAAATGGTGATGGATATAATTGGTAACATCCAAGACGAATTTTGAAGGGGTTTTACCGCTGCGCAGCTTTTCGATGCGTTCCGTATAATCGAAGATCATGCGGTATTGCAGATTGGTGATTCGCTCCATATGATTCATAAGTTCGCATTTTTGAATGTAGGCATCGCTTAAAGAAAGCGCGTCGTCGGTATCCATTCCGCCGCGGATCGCCGCGCGCGCTACAAGCGTGGCGGTAACTATGAATGTATTTTTCAGTTGCCGCAATTGATCGGCGGCCAATATCCCGGCGCGTACGGCAGGGATACTGTTGATCAGTTCTTTCAATGCAACCGTATCGCCGCGGCGTACATAGTTGACTATTGTCTGTTCAAGGGCAAGCGTGTTATATGAAAAAGTATTACCTTGCGATCGATATAGGCGCTATGTAAAGAAAGAGAGAGGACGCTGTGTGCGGACTCTCTCTTTGACTATATAATAAGGTTAAAGGCAAATCATCAAAACGGACGCGATTGGATTGACTTTATCTGCCGTTTACGCTAAAATAATATAGATGCTGAAAAGACGTTGAAAGGCACGACAAAGTGACCTTTTCAAAATTTTTAGGGCCACTTTTAGGGCAACTTTGGGGCAACATTAGGGAACTAATCAATATATGGTGCCAAAAAGAATTCCCGACCACAAAATATTGTGGTCGGGAAGCTATGGCAGGGGAGACGCGATTCGAACACGCAACCTACGGTTTTGGAGACCGCTACTCTACCGTTGAGCCACTCCCCTAAATTCTCTATCCATTATATAATAAAATCGAGAGCAAGTCAATCGCTTTTCAATAATTTTTTCTAAAAAAGGAGCCATACATGAAAAAGCAATATAAATTGGGCGTGATCGGCGGCGGTTTCATGGCGACCGCCATCGTGAAGGGCGCTGTCTATTCCGATTTTTTGCGCCCGAAAAAGATCATCGTTGCCGACCCGTCTGCCGAGGCGCGCGAGCGCTTGTTTGAACTGGGCGTTTGGACGACGGAAAACAACCGAGACGTGGCGGGCAATTGCGAATATGTCCTGTTTGCTATAAAGCCGCAAAATTTTGCCGCCGTCGCGTCGAGCATTAAAGGACTTCCGGTAGAAAAGGCGATCACGATCATGGCGGGGGTCAAAAAGCAGACGATACGTGCGGCGCTTTTCGGGAACGATTGCAAGATCGCCCGCGCGATGCCGAATCTTCCCTGTTCGATCGGTGCGGGCGCGACCGCCCTCGATTTTTCCGACTTTTCGGAGGACGCGGATGATTGTTCTTTTATCATCGGCCTGTTTGAAAAATTGGGGATCGTGATCGGAGCGGAAGAAGATAAGCTCAATGCCGTTACGGGGATCAGCGGCAGCGGGCCCGCGTATGTCTATATGTTTATCGACGGATTGATCAAAGCCGGCATTCGTCAAGGACTTGAGGAAGACGCGGCGCGCGCGCTCGCCGTGGCGACGGTGCGCGGCGGCGCGGAGATGGCGGCGCATGAGGAGGATAAGTCTCTCGCCGAACTCATTGACGCGGTCTGCAGTAAGGGCGGAACGACCATCCGTGCGGTCGAATCCTTCCAAAAGGATGATATGGAGGGGATAATCGACCGTGCGGTCGACGCGTGCGTGCGCCGTGCAGAGGAGCTTTCCGCGCAATAAAATGAAAAAAGTCGATCTATATACGGACGGCGCCTGTTCGGGTAATCCCGGTGCGGGCGGCTGGGGCGCGATCCTCATTTATAAGGGGTTTGAAAAAGAGATCAGCGGCGGAGAAAAGGAGACGACAAACAACCGTATGGAGATCTATGCGGTCATCGCCGGATTGGATTGCCTGAAAGAGCGATGCGAAGTTAAGATCTTCAGCGATTCTGCGTATACCGTGAACGCTTTTACGGAAGGTTGGATCTACGGCTGGCTGAAAAACGGTTGGAAAAAGGCGGACGGAAAACCTGTGGCAAACGCAGAACTTTGGCAGCGTCTTTACGAAAAGACAAAAGAACACAAAGTGGAGTTCATCAAGGTCAAAGGGCATGCCGACAACGAATACAACAATCGCTGCGACGCGTTGGCGAGGGCGGCGATCAAAAAGCTGAGTGAATAAAATTTTTCAAATTTTTTAAATCGCGTTTACGGAAATTTTATCTCGGCAAACTAATATATTGAATAGAGAAGTTTTGCTTTGAGAGAAAGTGCAGATGAAAGAGGATCGGCAGGAAACGGATCCCGTCCTCGCGGACGGGAAAAAGAAAACGAAAAAAGCAGGGGCGTTTGCCGTCTTTATCGTTTGCTCGGCGGCGGTCATCTTTTTGACGGTCGCCTGCCTTGCGCGCTTTGAAACGGGATTTATCGCAGAACATGCCTCCGTCATCTCATCCGTCGCCGTCGGCATTGAGTTGATCTATATAGGAGCCGCCCTCTTTTTTTTGCTGCGCGGATCGGAGATCGCCTCTAAATTGTTTCTTTCGGGAGAGGTGATCGCCGCGGGGCTGCTGTCGGTCTTGTTTTTGTTGCAAGTCACGGGCTTGTTCGATAAGATCGATTCCGTGGAAGAGCTCCGCCGCCTGATCGGTTCGACGGGGGTATGGGCGCCTTTGATCTATATCGCCGTACAGTTTTTGCAGGTCGTCATCCTTCCTCTGCCCGGTACGCTGACCGTCGGCGCGGGCGTGCTTTTGTTCGGGCCGCTCAAAGCAAGCCTGTTCAGTCTCGCCGGCATTTTTTTGGGCTCGCTCGCCGCTTTTGCGGTCGGCCGCCGCCTTGGCTATAAGGCGGCGGCGTGGCTTGTCGGAAAAGAAAGTTTGGATACATGGCTGCAAAAAGTCAAAGGGAAGGACAAGGTCGTGCTCGGGGCGATGTTTTTGCTGCCCATCTTCCCGGACGATATCCTCTGCTTTGTGGCGGGGCTGTCCACGATGTCCTTGCGGTTTTTCATCGTTTTGCAGCTGATCACGCGTTCCGCTTCCGTCTTTATGACCAGCTATTCGCTCAATGGCAGCCTCATCCCTTTCGATACATGGTGGGGCATCGCGATATGGTGCCTGCTTGCCGCCGCAGTCATAGCCGTCTTTATCCTGTTGTTTAAAAAGGGGGATAAGATCGAGGCGTGGCTGATGAAAAAATGGCGTAAACTTTGCAAGAAGAAGGCGGGAGAGGACGGTGCCCTTTGTGTCCGTCCGCATGAACGTGACGATCGAGGGCAAGAATAAATGTCTGTATGTTTGACAGACCTCCCGCGATATGATATCATAATGATATCATATCGCGGGAGGTCTTTTTATGGAAGAGAAAAACACGGGAAGGCAGACGGAAGAAAGGGTGCTTATGCCGAAAAGCGGCTGGGGCATGCTTTGCGTCGATATTTTGCTCGTCGCTGCGGGGATCGCGCTGTGCGTGTTCGGTTTTGCCGCGGGCGGCGCGATGACGGCATTGTTTATGTTTGCCGGCGCCGTCGTCGCGATCGTCGGGCTTTTTATGTTCGGAGGCTTAAAGACGGTCAACCCCAACGAGGCGCTCGTCCTGACGCTGTTCGGCAAATATTACGGTTCGATCAAAAAGGAAGGGTTTTTTTGGGTCAATCCCTTTTGCAGCGCGATCAATCCCGCGGCGGGCGCCGTTGTCGGCATGGGAAAAAAACTTTCCCTGAAGGCGATGACGCTCAACAACGAAAAGCAAAAGGTCAATGACGAGGACGGCAATCCCATTGAGATCGGCGTGGTCGTGATCTGGAAGATCGTCGATACGGCGCACGCCGTCTTTGATGTGGACAATTACGTCGCCTTTATCTCCACGCAATGCGATGCGGCGATCCGGCAAGTCGCCAGGCAGTATCCTTACGACGTTTCCGAGAACGGGGATGAAAAGTCACTGCGCGGCTCCTCCGTGGAGATCGCCGATATTTTGCGCCGAGAGATCCAAAGCCGCGTCGAGATCGCGGGGATCGAGATCATGGAGGCGCGCATCGCGCATCTCGCTTACGCGCCCGAGATCGCGGCGGCGATGCTGCAGCGTCAGCAAGCGTCCGCGATCATTGCGGCGCGGCAAAAGATCGTGGACGGCGCGGTCAGTATGGTGGAAATGGCATTGAAGAAACTCGGCGACAACGACATCGTGCATCTGGATGAGGAACGTAAGGCCGCCATGGTCTCCAATCTCCTCGTCGTTTTGTGCGGGAACAAGGATGCGCAGCCGGTCGTGAACAGCGGTTCTTCTCTATTGACATGACGGACGGAGAAAGAAAACAGATCCCGCTGCGCATTTCGGCAAAATTGTTGCGTGCGCAAGCGCAAAAAAGGGGATGAAAAAGAAAATCGTGAGACGGCGGGATAAAAAGCCCGCCGTTTTTCGCCGCAAATGTTTGTGCTTTTTTTGCAGATATGGTATACTATGGTAGGACAATCAGGGAATACTTGACGAGAGGTCGATATGTTACAGGTCAACAACGTCAGCTTACAGTACGGCAGCAAAAAATTGTTTGAGGATGTCAATCTGAAATTTACCAAAGGGAATTGCTACGGGATCATCGGTGCAAACGGCGCGGGCAAATCTACTTTTTTGAAAGTTCTTTCCGGGGAGATCGAGCCCAACAAAGGGGAAGTGACGATAGACAAAAACGAGCGCATGTCCGTCCTGATGCAAAACCAAAACGCGTACGACGGCCAGACGGTATTGCGCACCGTGATGCTCGGGCACAGACGCCTCGTCGAAGTGATGGACGAGCGGGAGGCGCTGTATGCCAAGGCGGATTTTTCGGACGAGGACGGCATCCGCGCGGGCGAATTGGAGAGCGAATTTGCCGAACTGAACGGCTGGGAGGCGGAATCGGAGGCGGCGACCCTTTTAAATGAGCTGGATATCCATGAAGAGGATCATGCCGCGCTCATGGGGGAATTGGACGCCAAAAAGAAGGTCAAGGTGCTGCTGGCGCAGGCGCTGTTCGGCAACCCGGATATTTTGCTTTTGGACGAGCCGACGAACAACCTTGACATCAAGACGGTGCGCTGGCTGGAAAATTATCTTTTGGATTTTGAAAATACGATCATCATCGTCTCGCACAACAGGCATTTTCTCAACAAGGTCTGCACGCATATCTGCGACGTCGATTTCGGCAAGATCAGCCTGTTCCTCGGCAACTATGATTTTTGGTATCAGACGAGCCAGCTGATCGCTCGCCAAATGCGCGACCAGAACAAAAAGGCGGAGCAGCGCGCCAAAGAATTGCAGGATTTTATCGCCCGCTTTGCGGCGAACGCATCCAAATCCCGCCAGGCGACTTCGCGCAAAAAAGAACTGGAGCGGCTGACCATCAACGATATCAAGCCCTCGCTGCGGAAATATCCGTTCATCGATTTTAAGTTTGAAAGGGAGATCGGCAACGACATCCTGATCGTTGAGGGGTTGACCAAAGCAGGGTACTTCGAAGATCTCGATTTTATCGTACAGAAAAACGAGAAGATCGGCTTCGTCAGCGACAAGAGCACGACGATCACGATGCTTTTCGATGTTTTGACGGGCAAGGCGGAACCGGATGCGGGCACGGTCAAATGGGGTAAGACGATCACGCTGTCCGTCTTGCCGCAGAACAACAACGAGTATTTCGACCATTGCGAGCTGACGCTCGTTGAATGGCTGAGCCAGTTTTCCAACGACCACTATGAAGAGTTTTTGCGCGGTTGGCTGGGCAGGATGCTCTTTTCGGGGGAGGAAGCGCTCAAAAAGGCAAAGGTGCTCTCCGGCGGAGAAAAGGTGCGCTGTATGCTCGCCAAAATAATGTTGGAAGGGAGCAATTTCCTCATTTTTGACGAACCGACCAACCACCTCGATCTTGAATCTATCACAGCGCTCAACAACGGTATGAAAAATTTTAAGGGGTGCATGCTGCTCACCTCGCACGACCAGGAACTGATGAATACGGTCGCCAACCGTATCATAGATATAGAAGGCGGAAAAAAGGTGTTCGACAAGAACGTGACCTACGACGAATATCTTGACCTGACCAATTCTTGAGCGGCAGTCTTTGCCCGCTCCGAAAAAACGATAGGAGAGGTTTTTATCATGGACGAAGAGAACAAGCAAACACAGAAGGAAGTGCGTCCGCAGGAAGAAAATATGCCTGCGCAGCAGGAAAACGGACGACAGAAGAACGAGGACGACACGCAAAAAAAGGTGATCTGTGCGATCGCATATCTGTTCGGGATCCTCTTTTTCCTGCCCCTGATCATGTATCCGAATGACAGGTTTGCCCGCTTCCATGCCAACCAAAGTTTGGTGGTTTTGCTTTCTGCCGTGATCGGCAGCGCCGTGCTCGGGCTGCTTTCTTGGATCCCTGCGGTCGGGATCGTATTTTCCGTCCTCTTATATGTCTTTGAAGTGCTGATGTTGGTGCTCTGCATATTGGGGATCGTTTCCGCCGCAAAAGCAGAGGAGAAGGAACTGCCGTTGCTCGGCAAGATCCGCATCCTGCGCTGAACGCTTTCCCGCGCCCTTCGGTAAGCGCGGGAACTTTTTTTCATTCGAAGCATACCGCAACGTATCCTGTCGAGGGGAGGAACAGATGTTGAAACTTGTTTTGATCGACGGCAACAGCTTGCTCAACCGCGCATATTATGCGACGAAGATGCTGACGACAAGGGCGGGCGTCCCCACAAACGCCGTGTTCGGGTTTACCAAACTTTTGCTGAAACTTACCGCCGACTTGAAGCCGGACAGGCTGGTCGTCGCCTTCGATCTCAAGGCGCCGACCTTCCGCCATAAGATGTACGATGAATATAAAGGCACGCGCAAACCGATGCCGGACGATCTTGCGGTGCAGGTGCCCATGCTGAGATCTCTTCTTTCTTCCATGCGGATCGCCATGTGTTCGAAGGAAGGGTATGAAGCGGATGATATCATCGGCACCCTCGCGGAAAAATTCAAGACGGCACATTCCGTCATCATCACGGGCGACAGGGACGCATATCAGCTCGTCAACGGGCATACGGACGTCTGCATCACCAAGAAGGGAGTAAGCGAACTCGACCGGCTTACGGCAGAAAATTTTAAAGAAAAGACGGGGATCGATCCGGAACAGGTCGTCGACATGAAGGCGCTCATGGGGGACGCTTCCGACAATATCCCGGGCGTCGCCGGCGTCGGAGAAAAGACGGCGTCGTCTCTGATCGCGGCATACGGGGATCTCGACAACGTATATGCGAACCTCGCTGCGTTGGGAGAGCCTCTTCGCAAAAAGCTGGAAGCGGGCAGGGAAAGCGCCTATCTGTCCCGCGAACTTGCCCGCATCGACAGACATGTGGATCTTGCGATCGATCTCGATGCCTGTATGGTGCGGATGCCTTTTTCCGAAGAGGTGCGCGAGCAGTTTGTGCAGCTTGAATTTACTTCGCTGATGAAGGCGGGCATGTTTGCGGATGCGGCTCCCGCGCAGCCGGTACGGACGGAACGGGAAAGCGTGACGCTCACGGCGATCAAAAAAGCGGAAGAACTCGCGGAAAAATTCTGCGACGCAGAAAAAATTTGCGCGGTCTGTCTTGCGGGCAATTTTTATTTATCGGACGGAAAGGGCGCGGAATATATCCTCAAAAAGAGGGAGGATCTGCTCGACGACTGCATGGAGGAAGAAGAGATCGGCCGCGCGCTGTCGCTCGTTTTCAGCCGTCCGTATACCTTTGTCTTTTACGGCAGAAAGAACATGCGTCATCTGCTGGCGGAGCGCGGCGTCGAGCCGCCGCCCCTTGCTCGCAGTGAGGACGCCGCCCTCTTGAAATATCTTTTGGACTATTCGGGAAAGGATGACGACCTCGGCGGCGTGCTGCTGAGCATCGGGGCAGACCGTGATCGGCCGGCGAGCGGGGTTTTGGCTCTATATGAAACGCTCCGTGAAAAACTGATTGCCGAAAAAGAGATCGCATCGTTGTATCGCGACGTAGAGCTTCCGCTCAGCGACGTATTGTATGATATGGAATGCGCGGGCGTGAAGGTCGACGTGCAAATGGCGGCGGAGTTTGAGATCCGATACCGCCGTGAGATCGAGACGGTCGCCGAAAAGATCTATGCGCAGGCGGGGGAGCGGTTCAACCTGAATTCTCCCGCGCAGCTGGGGACGGTGCTGTTTGACAAGCTGCGGCTCCCTTTCCCCAAAAAGAGCAAGCGCGGCACCTATTCCACGAGCGCGGACGTACTCGAAAAACTTAAAGACGACCATGAGATCGTACGGGATGTGCTGCGCTGCCGCCATCTGCAAAAATTGCTCTCCACCTATATCGAAGGGTTTCGTCCGTTGATCGGGACGAAAGACCGCCTGGTGCATACGACATATAACCAGGTGCAGACGTCGACGGGGCGGCTTTCCAGCGTCAATCCCAACCTACAAAATATACCCGTCCGCGACGAGGAAGGGCGTGAGTTGCGAAAGCTCTTTATCGCGCGCGCGGAGGACAGGATCCTGATCGATGCCGATTATTCACAGATCGAACTTCGCCTGCTTGCCCATTTTTCCGGCTGTGCGGAGCTGATCGAAGCGTACCGCAGGGGGGAGGATATCCATGCGCTGACGGCTTCTCAGGTGTTTCATGTCCCGCTCGGGCGGGTCGAGCCGCAGATGCGGCGCGCTGCCAAGGCGGTCAATTTCGGCATTATCTACGGTATCAGCGATTTTGGCTTGGCGAGCAATCTCGGGATCTCGCCGAAGCAGGCGGGCGAGTATATCCGCGCCTATTTCGAGCGGTATAGCGACGTGAAAAAATATATGGAGGATAACGTCGATTTTGCCCGCAAGAATGGATTTGTGACGACGCTTTTGGGCAGAAAGCGCTTCATCACCGAGATCCGCTCCGCGAACTATAACATCCGTTCTTTCGGTGAACGTGCCGCCATGAATATGCCTTTGCAGGGCAGCAGCGCGGATATCATTAAGGTCGCCATGCTGCGTGTGCACGGGCGCCTGCAAAAGGAAGGGCTGCGTTCACAGCTCATCCTGCAAGTTCACGACGAACTGGTGATCGACGCGTTTGCCTCGGAAAAAGAAGCGGTGATAGGTATCCTGCGGGAAGAAATGGAGAATGCGGTGCAGTTGAGGGTGCCGCTCGTGGCGGAAGTTCATTGCGGGAAAAATTGGTATGAAGCGAAGTAACGGAAAGATCTATGTCGCCATTACGGGAGGGATCGGAAGCGGAAAATCCGCCGCGGCGAAAGCCGTGGCGGAATTGGGTTTTCCCGTTCTTTCCGCCGACGAGGCGGGACGAGCGGTCTATGCGGAAGAGGATGTAAAAAAGAGGATTTGCGCCGCTTTTCCGGATTGCGCCGAGGGAGATAAGATCGACAGAAAAAAATTGGCGGAAATCGTATTTCACGATGCGTCACGAAAAAAACAGCTGGAAGAGGTCACCCATCCTGCGATCATGCGCCGCCTGTTTGCCGAAGCGGATGCTGTAAAAGGCGGGGCTGTCTTTTTTGAGATCCCGCTGCTCTTTGAGAGCGGCATGCAAGATCTTTTCGACCATATCATCGTTATCATGCGTGACAGAGTACATCGCATACGGGCCGTATGCGCGCGCGACGGGCTTTCTGAAGGGGAAGTGATCGCGAGGATGCAAAATCAATGGGATTATGAAAAAAATCTTCCGGGCGGGCATACTGTACTATATAACGACGGCGATCTGCCGTCGCTGTATGGTAAAGTAAGGAAAGTCGTTCATGACATTCTCTCGGATCGTTAAATGGATCGTTCTTTGTGCGGTGTGCGCCTGCTTGTCGGCAGGCGGGGCGCTGTTTTGCGCCAGGGCATATTTCCCTAAAAAATTTTCCGGACAGATCACGGCATGCTCGCATCGCTACGGTTTGGAGGAGTCGCTCGTCTATGCGATCATCAAGGCGGAGAGCAATTTTCGTCCCGATGCCGTCAGCGCCGCCGGTGCGGTGGGGTTGATGCAGGTCATGCCCTCTACGGCGCGCTTTCTCGCGGAAATATCCGGTAAAAGCATGCCGGATCTCACGGACGCGGAGAGCAATATAGAGACGGGCTGCGCCTACCTCGGCTATCTTTTCGGCAAATTCGGCGGCGTGGAAGAAGTGCTTGCCGCATATAACGCGGGGGAGGGCAGGGTGCGGCGTTGGTTGCTCGACGCACGGTATAGTGCGGACGGTGAGTCGCTGTCTTGTATTCCCATCGGAGAAACGAGGGAGTATGTCAATAAAGTAAAAAAATTCTGGAAATGTTATAAAACTCTCTACTTTTGACTTGACTTCGTGAAGCGTTTATGGTAAAATTATTTATGCTTGTGAGGATGGCGGAACTGGCAGACGCGTACGTTTGAGGGGCGTATGGAGAAATCCGTGTGGGTTCAAGTCCCATTCTTCACACCATATTTCGTGGATAAAAATGCTGTCCACTGCAAAGAACCTCGGAAAACACGCCGTTTTCCGAGGTTCTTTGTATTATTTCCTGCAGATAACGTATCAAAGGTTATATTGCCCCCGTTGACGTTCAAAGAGAGGCTGTCGCTTATGACCGTCGGCTGCATATTGACATCAGCATTTGTTGTTTTTACAACAAGATCCTTTATTATATTTTCAGGAAGTTTAACGAAAATGCGCCTGTATTGCACATCGGGCTTTGTTCCGATAAAGTCCGTCCATTCTTTGTCCAATACCAATCGGATCGTCAAAGTGCCGTCAACATGGGCAATATCATAATATTCTTTTTCGCTCTCGAAAAAGTCAACGTATATCTTATCGTCTTCCGACTTGCCGATATCGATCTCTCTGTCTGCAACATCGATCCGCATATCGGTCACAGTACTGCCTTCGCAAGAATAGCTGTCGGCAACAAAATTTTCCTCTCCGCCGCAACTGCTTAAAATAAATATTCCGCAGACAGAGAACATAAACGCCGCTAAGACCGTCCAAATTTTACGCATGATTTTTAACCTCCATACATGTTTGATTTTTTTGGATCTTTGTGATACAATGAGTATATACCTTTGTGTTACACAAAAGTCAAGGGGTTGACGATATATGGAGCAAAAATTTTATTCTATCGGAAAAGTTGCCGGCCTTGCAAAGATCACAACGGAAACTTTGCGCCATTATGACCGCGTAGGGCTGGTAAAGCCTTCAAAAACAGATCAATGGACAAAGTATCGGTATTATACGGATCAAGATATCATACGCCTGCATGTCGTCGTCGCTCTGCACAATATGGGCATATCCTTGAAAAATATCAAAACCATGCTTGACATGAATGACATGCAGCGGCTCATCGAGGAATTTGACGGGGCTTTGCGGCGGGCTGACGATAAAATACAGCAATTGCAGGAAGCCAAAAATCGCATATTGCATGTAAAAAAATATTATGAAAGCAAGCGGGATGAAGCGCCGGCAGGCATTGCGATAAAAGAGCTTCCGCCCCGCACCATACTGCTTTCCGATAAATCGATCTCGCCCACGATCGAAGACCTGCACGATTATCATCGGCATTTTTATGCACAGGTGGGGGAGAGCCGTAAGGCTCTGTTCTCGTTCGAAGACGTTGCCGGCATTTATGAAAAGAACGATGAACAAAAAATGTTTGCCGTCTGCTTACGGCACGACGGCGGCAAGGAATTATTGACTTTGCCGCAAGGAAAATACCTGTGTGCGGAATGTACGGACAAAACCTATAAAAGCGTCCTTTCCAAACTCGTCGATGCGGCACAAAGCAAGGAAAGAGCCGAAGTGCCGTATGTCATCCGCATGATCAAATTGACGGGCATTTTACAATGGAAGTATGAGATACAGATACCGATCGGACAATTTTCTTGAACGCATCCATATGTGAGGCGTCTGCGCGTTCTTTTTTGTGCATGCAAATTTTTGGGGGAAAATTCAATGGACCGCAGTAAATATATTTGACTCGCTTAAAAGAAAAAACGGAATGCCGCGAGCGTCCCGTTTTTATGTGTATTCAACTTAAGTTTTCATTTATAAGCTGTTCTTGTAGTCCGTTCCCCAATCGAACATGGCGTCGAGGATAGGCTTCAATGTTTTTCCGAGGTCGGACAGAGAATAGACGACGCGCGGCGGAACTTCCGCAAACACCTTGCGTTCAACGAGCCCGTCGCTCTCCAGCGCGCGCAGATTGTCCGTCAGCACCTTTTTGCTGATGCCGGGGATTGTCTTTGGGAAATCGGTGAACCGCTGCGCCCCGTTATAGATGAGATTGCGAAGGATGAGCAGCTTCCATTTATTGCCGATGAGCTGTACGGTCGTCGCCACGGGGCATTCGGGCAATTCTTCTTTTGTCAGCATAACGAGCGCTCCTTTTTTCTTTTATTATAGCAAAAGTGCCTCGATAAGTCAATGGTTCAAAAACAAAACCAAGTAACAAATCTATTATCAGATAATAGAAAGGTAACTTCCGAGAAAATTTTTTCCGTGTTTGTTATACTGTGCCCGTGATCGCAAGGGTTAACCAAGTCAAAGCAAAGAGGACCCGATCGGAAGCGGGTATCTCACCACATCTGCATCGTTAAAGCCCTTGGCAATATGTCTCTATATTACCTGCGGGCTTTGCCTTGCATCTGCGGCAATCTACCCGCTTGCGATTGCTACGCACCCTGAAAGAGCGCATTTTGCGATGGATTGGGGCGATAGACGAAGCGGCAATACCCACTGCGGTATTGCAATGAGGATGAGCAGCAAGGCGCGCAAAAGACGCCTTTCAGGGCGTGTCCCTTTTGCTTTGACTTGGTTACAACAAATCAAAATTTCTTGGAGGTTTCTGTCATGAAAAAAGTAGCTGTTATTTGTGCGGCGGGTAAGCAGGGCAAACTGCTCGTAAACGAGGCTGTTTCTCGTGGTTATGAGGTGACGGGCTTTGTGCGCGGCAATGACAAAGTCGAGAACGCCAAGGCTAAGACGGTTGTAAAAGATCTGTTCGATTTGACGCGTGAAGATCTCATCGGGTTCGACGTCGTCATCGATGCATTCGGCGCATGGACACCCGAAACGCTTCCTCTCCACAAGACGTCGCTCAAGCACCTGTGCGATATTCTGAGCGGCACGAGGGTGCGCCTTCTGGTTGTTGGCGGCGCAGGCAGCTTGTATGTGAACGCTGAACACACCGTGCAGGTCAAAGATTTGGAGAGCTTCCCCGACGTGTTCAGGCCGCTTGCAAACAATATGGGAGAGGCGCTTGCCGAACTCCGTAAGCGCTCCGATGTGCAGTGGACGTATCTCTCTCCCGCAGGCGACTTCGTGGCGGACGGCGAGAGGACGGGCGAATATTTGCTCGGAGGCGAGGAATATTTTGTCAACGACAAGGGCGAGAGCCGTATCAGTTATGCCGACTACGCCATCGCCATGATCGACGAGATCGAAAACGCAAACAACACCCAAAAACGCTTCTCCGTCATCGGGAAGTGATACGGGGCGAAAAAAAGGCGGGCACAGCTGTGCGGCGGCGGCCGATGTGCCGCAAAAGGAGGACGTCATTCCCGATGAAAGAGAACTTTTCGGCAAGGATCAATAAGCTGCGTTCGCTTCTCGACGATGCGGAATGCGTGCTCATCGGCGGCGGTTCGGGGCTTTCGACCGCGGCGGGGCTGACCTATTCGGGCGAGCGCTTCACGAAAAATTTTTCCGACTTTATTGAAAAATACGGGATGACGGACATGTATTCTTCCTCGTTCTACCCGTTCGCAACGCAGG
>CALVHS010000068.1 GCA_944328665.1 uncultured Clostridia bacterium
CAAATCCCACTTCCCCCACATTTTTCCACATTCCAGATTATACTTCCCCCACTTTGCGCTTTCCCCATAGTGCACCGCTGCCGGTACCGGGGAAACGCTTTATTCAATTAAAGTATTTCACGCATATATAGAAATATAAAAAATACATTATCCCACGCGTAGATCGTGTTCGAACAAAATTTCGATGAAAAACATTCAAAAAACCCGTTGACAAACTGCATACGCCGTGATATGATATAGCCACGATGAACGACGCGGACAGCCCACACGGGGAACCGGCAAAGCGTTCATCCGGCGGGATGGAAAAGCAACGGAAAGTTTTTCCGCGCCGGGGAGTAAACCGGGCGGCTCCAACGGGAGCGCGGTCCCTGTCACGGAAAGACACGCACAAAGCCCACGACAAACAGCAAGCCTATAAACCCATTGGAGCCACTAGGCGGCGTCATAGCCTAGTACACGTCATTCACCCAATATGCCCTAACTAGGCGGGGCCCTATCCTATGCCTAGTACAAGGCCTAGACAACGCGCCTTTATAGCTCGACTTTCCGCGGTTGTTCCCGCGGCTCGCGCGTGGGCCCTGGTGAACCTTGACAACTGAACAGCGCATTACCCCGGCGCGCGGCGGCGGCCGCACTCACGCCCATAGCAAAGGCGTGTTAAAGGTAAAGGGGAGCGCGTGACAAGCAACGCGCGAGCGGGCCTAAAATCCCGCTGAAATAAAAGGGAAAGGCAATAGCCCCCGCAAGACTTGTCTCCCGTAGTTATCCGGGAAATTTTGGGAGCTGGAAAGCACCAAAAAGTAACAGTTGTAAGGTTTAGCTGAAAGCCTGTTTGTGTTCCTTTATCACGAAAAACGGTATTCAAGTGTTTCAATCAAGCGGCCCGGCGCAAGTCGAGCCGTTTTCTGAAGCGCTTGTAAGCGCAAAAAATTTTGAGAGGAAGTTGTCACAATGAAAAAAACCACCAAAACCGCCGCCACTGTAAAGCACGAAAAGCAGGTCACCCGCCCTTCCAGCTCCATTAAGGCCGCATATCAGGCAGAAAGCGCCAACAATAAAGCGGTAATCATCAAGGGCGCGTTTGGCAACTATGCGGAAAGTCTGGCAAAGGGCGAAACGACTTACAGCAAGTCTGCCCTTGTTGAGACTTGCAACGTGGCTGCAGAAGTCGTCGAGAACCTGTACAACGATTGTGCGGCCCTTATGGGCAAGATCGGTATCATGATGGACGCCCGGGAAGCCGCAAAAGGTAACCCCTAAAAGGGCACGCAAGCCGCCGTCATGGTAGAAAACGCTGAAAAATCCGTGAAAAAACTGGCTGAATCCCTGTTCTATGCTATGGCATACCGCAAGGGCAAGGCCCATAAAGATAAGCGCGGGGAATGGGTAACGCCAAAAGAGCCTTTCTACAAAGTGCGGTATGCGGATTTTGCAATCTTTGGCGAAATGCTGGAGCAAAGCAAGCAGGGGGCAGAATCGAACCGTATCGAGCGGTTCATGGGCCTGTTCCTGCTGTTCGGCGGTAGAATCTTGACCGGCAAGCCCGCAGGGCGCGTGACGGCAAGCGACCTTAAAGAGGCCCGCAAGGCCGCAAAAGAGGCCGCCGCCAAAAAGCGCGAAAAGACTAACGCCGCCAAAAAGACGGAAAAGCCCGCAAAGGAAGAGAAAGAACCTGTAAGCGCGGACAAAACCGCCGCCATTACTACCGCCTCCGCCGACTTGTTGGAAGCGATCCGCGCTTCCCATGCAACCGACGATGAGAAGAAGAACATGGAAGCCCTGCTGAAGAAATTAGTAGCGGCTGCCATGTAAACACGAAAACGAAAACGGTTTAAGGCGTAACAATAGCGCACAATGGGAAACTGTTGTGCGCTACCTTATGCCCTAAATTGAAACAGAAAGGCGGTAACAAAATGAAAAACGGAAACACTTTTGTAGTCCTAAACCGGAAAACCCTATTCATGTCATCCGGTGAAATTTGGAACGCATACGGCCCTATGTCGCAACATGACGCAGAAAAGCTCGTGGAAAAACTGCGTCAAAAAGAAACGACGATTTTTTGTAGTGTTGCCGTTGGAAACGCATTCCTTTCGGAACTAACCGAAAGGGCAAGAGAATCCCTTGCGGAAACGATCCGCCGCCTATGATTTGGTATTGAAAACTACTCACGCATAGCGTGAGTTGATTTGAGTACCAAACCGCAAGCAAAAACAGAAAGGAAGTGTTGCGCAAGAACATTGTAAAAATGCCTTTTCCCCTTGACTTTTGGGATTGGCTAGGCTAGAATAATGTCACGGCTTATTCTAGTCTTTCCTGGGGCGTGGTGGCCCTTTTCACCGCTGGAATAAGCCATTCAAAAGCCTGGCCTAGGGGAAAGAAAGGCGCAGGAATGAAAGAGCCGTTAGGATTTGCTACCCTGGCGGCTCGTCCGTTATTTAGCGCAAGCAAGCGCTGAAAATAAAACCGAAAGGAAAATACCACCATGAAGAACGAAATCATTTCCGCAACCGTCAACGCCACGTCCCACAAGTATGCTTTCGAAATCCGAAAGGCTACAGCCGCATATCTGCGCAAGCGTGGCATGAGTAATTCCGAAATTGCGCAGGTTCTGGGCGTGTCTTACCACACCGTCCGCAACTACATTGGCAAACAGCCGTCGAAGAGTTTTGGCGGCGTATTCGTCAAGAAGCAGAAACCCGGCCCGAAGTCTAAAACGGAAAAGCCCGTCCAGACCGAAAAAGAAAACCCTGCCGCTGCTAACGTCACGCCGATTTCTGAGTTGACGCTGGAAAAGAAACTCGATCTGCTCTTGGATTCTGTCACGGAGCTTGTCGAGATTTTGAACGCAATCAACGACGGCGCGGAAAGGGGGAAGCATTTGAAAATTGTTTAAGGGGGAATCGCTATCAAATATCGAATCAAAATCTACAATATCACGAAAGAAGAACCGCTTAGAGTGCTGAACATTCTTTACGACACCATTGACAGCGCGAAACACGATGTCGAATTTCATCGAGAAATTTCGCAAATGCTAGGGAAGAAACAAGACGTTACCGCCGCCGATCTCGACAAATATACTTATTACAAAATCTTTTCAGTCGACGACGACGGGAACGAAATGGAAATCGAAACCATTCGCTACAGCTAAAACATTGTTCTTTGCCTTTCTACGTTTATTCTAGGGGCATTAGGCGGTTCGCTGGTATCCGTTTACTAATTCCAACGTAACCGCCTAGAATGTCCTTAAAAACGCAATTTCGAAACGGAAAGGGGAGTCGGTATGACGAACGAAGAAAAAATCTTAAACATCCTTGAATCTATGCAAGGCCAGATGAACCGCATGGAATCCAGGATGGACAGTATGGAATCCAAAATGGACAGTATGGAATCCAGATTGTCGAATTTGGAAACCAAAATGGAACAGGTGCAAGAGGATATTGAGATCATCAAAGAGGACGCTGAAATCACTCGTGAAGCAACGAATACACTGCTGGCGTGGGCGGAGCGTGCGCAAATCGAAATCAAAATCCCTTTGTATCAGAAACAAGATGACGCCTCTTGACGTAGAATAATGTTCTTTGCGTTTCTCCGCGTTTTCTAGGTGTGTTTAAGGCCTGAGTAGTGTTGCTATGCTATTCGGGCCTTAATCGCCTAGAATCGTTCGAGAAACGCTTTTTCTTTTAATTCGCAATCTAAAAAAACAGGAGTGAATAAAAATGGGAAGCCCGTGCATGAATTGCATGGAAAGAAAAATGCTTTGCCATTCTGCGTGTCCGCAATACGCGGAATTTCGTCGAAAAATCGATGATTTGAACCGCAAAAGGCAAATCCAAAGAGAAAATGAGAGTTTCCGCAGGGAAGAAAAGAAGTCTCTTCTTGCATATTTAGCAAGAAGATAACGGCCACAAGGAGGTATTCACGTGTTTTTCTCGCAAGTGCTTTATTTAGTTGCTGCTCTTTTTATCTTCAATATCATCACGCTGCTTGCGTTCGCAGTCTCTGGCCTAATTGGCTGGATCAAGGACCGCGAAGCACGGAAAGCCGCAAAGGAAAAGGAAATCAAACGTAAGCGGGAAGCCAGATATGCCGCGATTTACCGCACCAAAACGGACTGGAGGAAAGTTGCATGACGTACTTTTTCGACGGGGAAACCCTGGTGGGAATCTCAATGTTTACATGGAATGGAACTGGACTTTCTCCAGACTGGAGCGATGACTTCTTCGGGATCGGATCGCTTCCGAAAACCGATTTGGAAGTGAACGGGTATGTTCGTCCCGTGTGCCGCGTCGAAGATACAGATTATTGCCTTGACCGGGCGGAGGACTACGCAAACGCGGCAGGTGATTTCTTCTTCAACTTCGAAACCGAAGAGGATCGCGTCTCATCAGTCAGATAGACGCCAGTGAATATTTCACGGTGACGGCATTCATAGACAGTGAGGAGGGTGTGCTGGAGGCCTTCCGCTCCAACTCGGCGGACATCGCCCTGGT
>CALVHS010000069.1 GCA_944328665.1 uncultured Clostridia bacterium
CAGAATGACCTCAATGGATAATGCTACCCGTAATGCGAATGATATGGTTTCCAGATTAACATTGAGGTATAACCGCTTGAGGCAGGGAGCAATTACGACAGAATTGATTGAAATTATTTCGGGTGCCGAGGCTTTGTAGTTTGTATTTTGGGAAAAGATGTAGGAGAGTTTGTGATGGCTAAAGAAACTGTTAAAAAAGTGACGAAGAAGAAAACCGTTTCCAATGAGGGGACGCAGAGAGCCGTTCGTCAGGTGAAGGAAGAGGCCGTACGAGATGCGGCTCAAACCGAAAAGAATATTGCCAAAGAACGAGGAACTGGAAAGCTTGGGCATATCAGCCAAATTACGGGAGCGGTTGTTGATGTTAAGTTTGACAGTGTTAATGATTTGCCACCGATTTTAACGGCTTTGGCCTGCGATAATAACGGACGTAATTTGATTTTAGAAGTGGCTCAGCAGTTGGGTGAAGGTGTTGTTCGGTGTATAGCCATGGATGCAACTGATGGTTTGGTTAGAGGGCAGGAAGTCTATAATACCAATGAGCCAATTCGCGTTCCTGTTGGACCAGAAATGTTGGGCCGCATTATTAATGTTATCGGCGAGCCGGTGGATGGTCGCGGCGAGATAAAAGCCAAACATTATTATCCAATTCATCGTCCGGCACCGGCTTTTGTTGATCAATCAACGGAAACGGAAGTTTTGACAACCGGAATTAAGGTTATTGATTTGCTTGAACCCTATGCTAAGGGGGGTAAGATTGGTTTGTTTGGCGGTGCCGGCGTCGGCAAAACAGTGCTGATTATGGAGCTGATTAACAATATTGCCAAAGGTCATGGCGGCTATTCGGTGTTTGCCGGTGTGGGCGAAAGAACCCGTGAAGGTAATGACCTCTATAACGAAATGATTGAATCCGGCGTTATTGATCTTAAAGGCGATAAATCTAAGACTGTGTTGGTTTATGGGCAAATGAACGAACCTCCAGGAGCCCGTGCCCGTGTTGCTTTAACCGGATTAAGCCAAGCTGAGTATTTCCGTGATGAGGCGCATCAAGATGTGTTGTTCTTCGTTGATAACATATTCCGCTTTACTCAGGCCGGTTCCGAGGTTTCGGCTTTGTTGGGACGTATTCCGTCGGCGGTTGGTTATCAGCCGACTTTGGGGACGGATATGGGTGCGATGCAAGAGCGTATTACCTCGACCAAGAACGGTTCTATTACTTCGGTGCAGGCAGTGTATGTGCCGGCTGATGATTTGACCGATCCGGCGCCGGCTACGACATTTGCTCACTTGGATGCCACAACCGTGTTATCGCGTTCGATTGCCGAATTGGGTATTTATCCGGCAGTTGATCCCTTGGATTCAACCAGCCGTATTTTGGATCCGTCGGTGGTTGGGGAAGAACATTATAAAGTGGCGCGCGGTGTGCAAGAGGTCTTGCAAAAATATAAGTCCTTGCAAGATATTATTGCTATTTTGGGTATGGATGAGTTGTCGGATGAAGACAGGCTTACGGTAGCCAGAGCCCGCAAGATTCAGCGCTTTTTGTCACAGCCTTTTCATGTCGCGGAGGTGTTTACGGGTACGCCCGGGGTGTTTGTTAAACTGGAAGATACCATCAAAGGCTTTAAGGGAATTTTGGAAGGAAAATATGATGATATTCCGGAACAAGCCTTTTATATGGTCGGCACAATAGAAGATGTCCTGAAAAAAGCCGAAGGCATGAAAGACAAGGCTGTTTAAAATATAAGGATTTGTCTGATGGAAAAAAAGCTGCATTTGACGATAGTTGTTCCGAGCAAAATCTATCTGGAGGAAGAAGTTGCCAGTGTTATTTTGCCGGCTGTTAGGGCTGATGTTAATATTTTGTCGGACAGGGCACCCAGTGTGTTTATTTTGGATTTTGGGGTTGTGCAGATTCTTGATACCAGCGGATTGGCAAAGGCTAAATATTTTGTCCGGTCAGGCGTTGCGGAAATTGCCCGAAATCTGTGTAAGGTAATGGTGCAAGATATTGTTCCTGTTGATAGTATTAAGCCTTATGATGCCAAGCGTAAGGTCGAGGCAGCGGTTGATGAACAGGAGCGTTTGTTTTATCAGATGATACTTGATTATCAACGCGGTGTTCGCCGCCGCTATTTGCGGACGTTGAAGTTGTTTTCCGACAAATCCGGACAATTAAAAACTCATGAGGAAATTGTCGAGGAGGTTCGGGAAGAAATGGCCGAAGCGGAACAGCACGCACCGATAGGAAAATCGGCAGAAGAAAAGGAGGAAGCGTAGATGTTTTTGGAAGCAGGGCTTTTGACCAGACGCTCAGTGCGTCAGTTTGAGGCGGGGCGAAAAATTCCGCACAGCGATATTGAGGATCTACTGAAGATTGCTATGTATGCGCCGTCGGGCTGTAATCGGCAGCCGTGGGAGTTTGTGGTGGTTGAAGATGAAAAAGTTAAAGAAAAAATTACTGAAATTCATCCTCATGCGTCGTTTTTGAAGGATGCGTCGGTGGCGATTATCGTTTGCGGAGATGTTAATCAACAGCTGGAGAGCAGTTTTTGGGTCGTTGATACCTCAGCGGCGGTTGAAAATCTTTTGCTGGCTATTCACGGTAAAGGACTGGGCGGCTGTTGGTGTGCGATTTATCCTTATGAGGATAGAATGAAAGAATTTCAAAAACTGCTTGGACTGCCTGAAAATGTCAAACCCAATGCTTTGGTGGTTGTCGGGTATCCGGTCAAAACGCCGCCGCAGCCGAAAGACCGGTTTAAGCCGGAAAAGATTCATTATAATAAATGGTAAAAATAAAACCTCTCCCGAACGGAGAGGTTTTATTTGGTAATCCGCGTATTTAAATTTGGACCAAACCGCGGAGAAGCGCATACAGCGCTGCCAGGGCAATAATAATCAGGATAACGGCAAAAGCACATTCCCGATGCGAGAATATCCGTTGTTCGGGGGCATTTTCACGTCGAGCCCAGATGTATACGGGAATTCCCAAGGCTATGATGATAACGGCCAGCATCAGGTATTTAAGTCCGGCGGCATAAATCAGCCACAGGGCGTAGCCGGCGCCCAGAATGGCGGTAAACAATGCGCCGGAGCGTTTGTAAATCAGATTGTTCGGAAATTCGCCGTCTTCGCAGAGTTTCCACAAATAAGCACAGGAAGCGAAGTAGGCCGGCAGGACCATGACGCTGGTGATAGACAACATGGTGTTCCAAGCATTGTTGGAGAAATAAACCAACAACAAGAACAGCTGCATGGCAACGGATGTTACCACCAAAGACACCGACGGAGCCTCGTTTTTGTTTTCTTTGGCAAAGGCCTTGGGAAAAGTTCCGTCTTGAGCCGCGGCCTGCGGAATCTGCGCCGTAACCATGGTCCAGGCCAGCCAGCTGGTCAATACCGAGATAA
>CALVHS010000070.1 GCA_944328665.1 uncultured Clostridia bacterium
AAAGTAAAGGCAGACCGCTTATATCCGGGCTAACACAAACTCAAATCATGCTTTTCCGCCTTTATCAGATGGGGGAGCCTCGGTAAGCCTGTTTTGTATTTGCTTTAGAAAAAAATCTTTCGCAATAGCCCATAATATGATCCCCATTAAAGCATAATATAATATTAAGCAAATAATGGGGCAGGTCTTTAAAAATGTATCTGGGTAACCTGCATAATACTTATTACCAACATAGTAACTTGCCGCAGGCATAACTAAGTAGAAGCCAAGCGGGACACCATAAGCAATGAGTGTAATTTTGCGATCCGTTACCACATATTTTGACAACACGCTTATGGATATGGAGTTTTTGCCGCGCTCACTTTGCCACTTGGCAATATGAGCAAAGGCTTCCGAATGCAACATTTCCGCCCGCTTTCCGCAAACGGTCAGCGCATATGCGTTGTACGTGTACATGATCCCAAAAACGTATATGCAAATGGGCAGCAGCAAGCATAGAATAAGATTTTTTAATTCTGGGTCTGCATCATTAGTAAAAGCGCATACTGCAAGGGCGACGATCGCAACAAACACAAACTGAAGAGTCCTGTACATCAAGTCGAAATATGCCTGGCACCGATTGTGTTCAAGTTCTAATTCTCGGATGATATCCGCTTTATACTCCTCCACTATATATCCCACCTCTCTTTAGGTACGGCTCAATTGGCCATGAAATTGGCCCCTCCATTAGAAAACAAGAGGGGCCAAAAATGAAGCAAATATGAGATCAATAATAACGTGTGTCTGAGTACTCGACTGGGGCCTCAACAAGAACGCCTCTTGAGTTATATACCTCAATTGTAACCTTTAGCTGATAAGCACCTGGCAATACATACCATGTGCCGTCAACGTAGGTATAGCCGGTGCCGTCGTCAGTTGCTGTCCAGGTCTTGATCGTCGTCCAGCTGCTGCCGCTTTTTTCCTGGAGTTCAACAGTTAGATCGCAAGAATATGCGGGGCTTGTATCGACATCCGCATAACAGGACGCTTTTCCTGAGGAAGAAATATCGAGGGAGATATATACGTTGCTGATCACTTCATACCTTGGACTGATCAATTCGGCATCTGCTCCTATATTGTACGCAGAGGCCCCTATCACGGAGAACGAAATAACAAGAACAAAGCAAAGCGCGAAGGAAATAAATCTTTTCATATACTATCCTCCTGACATTAGTTGTTGTTATATGTAAACGACTCAGCAATGCCGAGTACATCGTTTTTTGCGAGTCCATTGCAAGTTAGAGTGATGAACGTTTCATGGGCTGCGTCCGACAAAACAGCAATGAACTCTGCGCCTCTGTCTATCAGAAGTCCCTGGAAGTCTGGAAGAGTGAATTCCTCGACCGAATTCGCGCCTTCTGTATTTACGTTTAATATTCCGCTGTCCCCGTAATTCAATTTTATCAGGATATAGTCCCCGTCTGCATTGCTATAGAACTCCCTGAGGCCCTTAGACGTCTGTTCGCTGCTCTGTAGTGTAAAGCCCTCGGGGATTCCGGAATACGAGTATCCGCTTATTATGTTTTCTGCATCTGCAGTTTCTGTTTCAGCTGTGCCGAATCGTAAAGCGGTTGAGCGCTCGGATATCTCAATAAGCAGATTTAAGGTGCTAGCCCTTACTTCTGGAAAAGCGGCATAGGCGGACGTGAAGAGGACGAGCGAAGCAAGCACCACAATGGCGACCTTGTTGACGACGCTGTAGGCATGCTTCTTAAAGCTGCGCAGCTTCCTTTTATACTCCGCGTTATTTATCTCGGCCAAACATCGCCTGTCCAGCTCGGGAGATATAGAGAATTCTTCTGGCTCTATAATTTCAGAACATTCCGTAAGCTTTTCGCCTTCATATTCCGCCACGTGGTCCATAAACAGGGCCATGAGCGCATCTTCGTAATTTTCAATCAACTGTTCACGCCGGTTCAAAGTTAAAATCACCCTCCCTGATCTTTTCAAGTACCAGACGCCTTGCTCGTGTCAGTTTCATGCGGATGCTGTCTGGGCTGCACCCGAAGGTCTCGGCCAATTCTCGGTCAGTCAGACCTAATATGTATTTCCCGGCCAGCAGATCCTTTGTACTCTCTGGCAGAGCTTCCCAGATCTTAGCTAGTTTTTCTCTCTGCTCCTTCATCAGCAGCACCTCCTCGGGCCGTGGAGAGCGGTCTATGAAAGCCGCGTCTTCACATTCAGGATCTATTTCAACTGTACGGAGCCTTTCTTTGCTCTGTTTGCGCAGGTAATTCAATGACAGGCTTCTAATAGTATAAACAATATAGGTCTTCAAACTGCAACAATCCAAAGAGACTAAAGTTTCTTCTTTATCGATAAGCCTTACAATGGCATCGTGCACAATGTCCTCAGCAACTGCCGGATCGTGCACCAGTTTCATAGCCGTACCGTACATCAAACCCCTGTGCTTTATGTAGAGCTTAGCAAAAAATTGGCAGCTGCTCTCGTTGTCACTCAACGCCATGGCGAAAAACACATTTCTCACTCCCTGCCTGAGCATTTGCCTCTATGGCGGGCACCAAATATCTATATATGTATAAAACAATTTCACCGGCATATATGCAACGCAAGGCATAGCGCATCAGCCGCGCTCTTCAAACTATGGTGAAGTAAATTATATTATAAATGGTTTTTGTCACAACTTTCAATATAAATTTCTGAAATATTACAATATTAACATGAAATAAAAAATTTGTGGCATAATTTCTGCATTACCATGATAAGAGGGACATGCAATGCCTCAATTTGGAGAAATGCTTTGTGAGCTGCGTGAAGAAAAACGGCTAAACCAGGGCCAGCTCGCAGATATATTGCACGTTTCGACCAGCACGATCTCCGCATATGAGACGGGCAAGGCGCTGCCGACCATGGAGCGGGCGATACAGCTGGCTGAATATTTTGGGGTTACCCTCGATTTCCTGTTCGGGCGATCGAGCGTGAGATTTGACCTTGCTGCACTCAACAGGCCTATGTATTATGGGAAAAGTATGGGAGACCTTGTTATGTGCATAGATGGAATGGCTGAAGAGCAGCGAAGATCCGCATTTCAGGTCATCACCGCGCTGAAGCTGGCATCTGATGCGGGGCATGAAATGCACGAACGCAAAAGACGGAAATAGGCTGTTAAGCCATTGGGAATCAACATCTCCCGGCAATATTTTGCCGGGAGATGTTGCACTTTTATAGGTTAGGTTGTTTATATAAGTAGAAAGGCGAATATTTGCCAGGGAAAAACGTCCGACGCCCATCCGGTGGGGTGAAGGTACAATCAGGAGCGTGTGCTCGTAAGCACATGTACTTTAGAGAGGTAATGGCTTACACTTATGTTTTTAAGGAGATGAAATTATGAAAATGAAAAAAGTAGTATCACTTGTTTTGGCTTTTGCTGTTTGTGCTTCACTGATGTTGGTTTCGGCCCTTGCTGTGGCACCCACTGTCGACAAGGAACCGGACAACCCTGGCAGTGGCGAATGTGAGACCTACACATGTAATACAACAGCGGTAAACGTGCGAAGCGGACCAGGATCCAATTATCGCAGCTTTGGGCAACTCCTTTATGGTGAGTAC
>CALVHS010000071.1 GCA_944328665.1 uncultured Clostridia bacterium
GGGCGAAGCGGTGCGTGGCGCTGCGGGCGGCGCGGCGGGGCGCCATGATCGCCGTGCATGTGGAAAATTACTGCCCTTACCCCGTTCCCTTAAAAGACGGGCTGCCCTTCACCACCAAGGGCGATACAGACTTTCACGGCTTCGGCACCAAAAGCATCCGCTACGCGGCGCAGAAATACGGCGGCACCATGCAGATCGGGCAGGAGAACGAGATGTTTATATTGAACGTACTGCTGCCCTGCCCGCCCGCCAAACCAAAGGAACAATGATCTCCCCGCGCCGTGCCCGAAACTGCTCGGCGTTTGTTTTTGCCAAAAGCGCGCGCGTTTTTGCCATTTCCCCCACAAGCACAAAAAAACACGCTATAATGCAGCCATCGGAATACCTCAAGGCCGATAAATATTTAATGGAGGTAAGTTATGGCATCATCCCCAAAAAGTAAAGCACAGATTTGGCGGGTTCTGACCGTGATCTTGGCATTCTTGCTTACTTTTAGCATCGGAGCAACGGTGATCACATCGCAGTATGCCAACAAGATCAACGGATTTTTGAACATTTCGGGATCGAAGTTGGTGGAAACGGGTGACCCGACCGAAACGCAGATCTATTATGAAAGCGACTATTCGAGCGCCGAAGAAGTTTGGGAACACAACTCAGACGTCGCTAAGCGGCTCGAAGCCGAGGGCGCGGCGCTTTTGAAAAACGAAAACAGCGCGCTTCCTCTTTCCAAGGGGGCAAAGGTGACTGTGTTCGGCAGGTCGAGCGTCGATCTCGTGAAGGCAAAAGATTCCAATTCCGGCGGCACGAATATCGACTTGAAAGAGCAGTTCGAGGCGAACGGGATGCTCTCTGTCAACCCGGTTCTCTACGAAGCGTATAAAAACTGCGGCGTCAGCGGCACGCGCGTAAGGAATCCGGGCGGTTTTGGCACTGCGATGCCCACTGTTTGCAACGTGCTCGAGGCGCCCATGTCGGTGTATACCGAAGAAGTGCGCGATTCGTACGAGTCTTACGGTGATGCCGCCATCGTGGTCATCTCCCGTGACGGCGGCGAGGGCGCAGACCCCAACCCCGACATCGCCGCCGACGGCGACCAGCCTTACCTGGAATTGCAGACCATCGAAAAGGAAATGATCCGCGAGGCGTCTTCCAACTTCGATAAGGTCATCTTGCTCGTCAATACCAGCAACATGATCGGGCTGAACGAGCTGGACGAACTGGGCGTGGATGCCTGCATCTGGATCGGCGGCCCCGGCGGATACGGTATGTACGCGGTCGCAGAGATGCTCGTCGGCGAGATCAACCCTTCCGGCAAGCTGGCAAATATCTATGCGGCGAGCTCGCTCTCTTCTCCCGCCATGCAGAACTTCGGCGACTTCACTTTCTCAAATACGGATGATCTGGACAGCGCATTGCAGGAAGCCTATGGCGGCGCCTCGAATGCGGGCAGATATTCCAAGTATGTCGTATATGCGGAGGGCATCTACGTCGGCTACAAGTATTATGAGACCAGGTACGAAGACGCCGTTCTCGGCCGCGGCAACGCTACGGGCGCTGCCGGCGTGTACGCTTCGCAGGGCAACAGCTGGAACTATGCAGACGAAGTGGTCTATCCCTTCGGCTATGGCCTTTCGTACACGACCTTTGAACAGACCCTTGTCGGCGTGAGAGAAAATGAAGACAGCTTCGAGCTGACCGTCTCCGTTGAAAATACGGGCAAAGTTGCCGGAAAGAGCGTCGTCGAAGTGTACGGCCAGAGCGAATATACCGATTTTGACCGCACAAACGGCATCGAAAAGGCGGCCGTACAGCTGGTCGGCTTTGAAAAGACGGAAGAACTTGCCCCCGGCGCCACGGAAGAAGTGGTCGTTACCGTCGATAAATATCAGCTTGCTACCTACGATCACGTCGTGAACAAGGGCTACATCCTCGAAGAGGGCGACTATTACCTCGCCATCGGCTCCGACAGCCACGACGCGCTCAACAATATCCTCGCGGCGAAGGGCGCCACGGGCATGACGGACGCGGACGGGAATACCGTTTCCGGCGATGCCGACAGCGCATGGCTGTGGTCTTTAGGCAGCACCGATACCGAAAGTTTCAGATACAGCGAAACGACCAAACGCCTTGTCACCAACCAGTTTGACGACGCCGATCTCAACTACTACGGCGATTTCGTCACCTACCTCACGCGTGCGGATTGGAACGCTACGTATCCCGAACCGCTGCAGCTGTCTGCCACGCAGAAGATGATCGAGGATCTGAAGTTCACCTATGAAAAGAGTTCCAATACAGACACTTCCGCCTTCAAGACAGAGCAGACGACAGGTTATACGCTGGCGATGATGATCGGAGAGGATTACGATAACCCGTATTGGGAACAGCTCATCGATCAGATGTCGATTGACGACATGCTGACGGCAGTTGCCCGGGCCTGCAAGGTCGAGATCCCGTCCGTCGGCAAACCGCTCAATTATCTGCAAGATACGCCCACGGGCTTCAACAAGAACAGCTATTTTGAAAACTACGCGGGCTATACGTTTGCGGACGAAGACCCGATGACGGACTTCAAACCGCCGCAGTATCCCACCGAACCCGTCGTTGCGGGCACCTTCAACAAAGAGCTCGTGGAAGAGTTTGGCGATGCGTTTGGTGAAGACGGCCTGTGGCTGAACGTACACCACCACTATGCGCCCGGCGCAAACATCCACCGCACGCCGTATTCCGGCCGAAACTTCGAGTATTATTCGGAAGACGGTTTCCTCTCCAGCGAGATGGTCGCTTATCAGGTGCGCGGTTCCCGCAAAAAGGGCCTCATCACCTACGTAAAGCATTTTGCCCTCAACGATCAGGAAATGAACAGGACAGGCGTCGCTACCTTCCTCACCGAACAGGCGATGCGTGAGATCTATCTGCGCGGCTTTGAAGGGTGCTTCACCAAGTTCTACGAAGAAGGCAATTCCACAAATGCATTGATGGGCGGCTTCAATCGCGTCGGCTGCGTCTGGACGGGCGCCAGCAAGGCGATGATGACAAATGTCATTCAAAACGAATGGGGCTTCAACGGGATCTGCGATACCGATATGGCTGCATGGACGCACATGGAAGCCAAGAGCG
>CALVHS010000072.1 GCA_944328665.1 uncultured Clostridia bacterium
CATATCGTATGATTTCCGCTCCTCCTGCGTACAAGGACAACTCCAACCGTCTTCATCCTGTCCTTTCAAAATTCTGCCAATGTAGCGTTCTGCGCGCGAGATCATGTCCTCGTCCTTGAGTAAATAAGCGAGCGGAATAAAGCCGTCCAGCCAGTACGGAACACGTTCCCAACCTTCACGCATTCCGCCAATCCATTTGCTCTCTTTAATATCCGGCCAAATTTTATCTAAATTGCCTGACAACCCCTCGGCCTGAATTTTCAGCTGCCTTTTCAGCCACCCGCGCGGCTCAATCTCTCTTGCAGTCAATCGATCCATACTTACTATTCATCCATTTTTGTCATCTTTCTGATGCAACTATATTTTTAATATTTGATAACTAAAAATTCAAAAAAAATTCTTCATAATTCTTTCGTTAAGCGGATAATGACGCGCACCAAAATATGTGCATTTATAAGCTGATACGACACTCGCATAGCAGCAACTCTGTTCTACAGTTTTACCCTGTAAATAAGCTACTAAAAATGCGCCATGAAAGGTATCGCCTGCACCGTTCGTATCCACCGCTTTGACCTTTACCGCATTGTAATGTTTCGGGCATTCTTCCCAATAAAATCCACCGTTTTTCCCATCCGTAACGACAAGCACTTCCGGCGAATACCTGTTCTGCAACGTCTGCATTGCTCCTGCAATATCTTTTTTACCCGTGATCCCCTGCGCAAATTCCGCAGAGGGGATCAAAATATCGATATACGGTAACAGGTTTTCGATCCCTTCATATAACCCGCCGGCGTCAAGACTGACTTTTATGCCGTGCGCCTGCGCGTACTTCGCCGCCGCAAGAGCGCATTGAAGACTGTTGCCGTCCAAATGCAGCACATCTGCGCCGTCAAGTCGGGTAAAATCGAGCAGCAGCGGATCGTCGGGCACATCGCCGCGGTCAAAAACGCAGGTGCGCGTATTGCCGCTCTCCGAAAGCAGAATATAAGAGGTGAACGAGCGGCTGCCCGCGCGGACGACACCTGCTGTGCCTACACCGCAATCGGCAAAATCTTTTAAAAGATAATCTCCTGCCGCATCTTTCGCGAGCACGCCGATGTATTCCGCCCGCACGCCCAGCTTGCTCATAACGACGAGCGCGTTGGAAACGGGACCGCCGCCTGAAACAAAAACATTTTCCGCCCGTTGTTTTGTATCTTCTTTCGGATAGTTTTCACAGCTGATGAGCGTATCATAAACACAGGCACCGAGCCCTACCACTTTCTTCATAAAATACCGCCCGAGCCTAAAACATCAATTTTTTCAAGCGCAAACTTCTCCACAGCCCTTATCGGTTCTTCCATGAACAGATCTATACCTACAATGCTTTTATCCCGTAACCGGCAAGCATCCAGAAACGCACAACAAAGATCGGTGCTGAAATTCATCTTGCGAATCCCTGCGGCGACCGCACTCCTGATCTGATCGTCAGGCACACCGCTCCCGCCATGCAGGACAAGCGGAATAGCCGTCGCCTTTTTGATGCGTGCGATGCGGTCAATATCCAGCACGGGTAATTTTTTGTACTTCCCGTGCGCCGTACCGACCATCACGGCGAGCGCAGCGACTCCTGTTTCAGAAACGAATCTTGCCGCCTCTTCGGGACGCGTATATTCGTGTGTAACGCTCTCATCGCCGTCTGCGGCTTTTCCGATATGCCCCAATTCTCCTTCCACCGCAACCCCCACGTGATCGCACAGCCGAACGATGCCCCTCGTTGCGACTATATTCTCCTCCAATGGTAGAGTAGAAGCGTCGATCATGATCCCCGTCATGCCATAGCGCAATGAACGGACGACTTCCTTTTCGCCCGCACCGTGATCCAAGTGAAAGCAGACAGGTAAATTTGATCTATCCGCAAACCCGCAAATCAACTCGGAAAGTCCTTCCGCCGCTCCGTTCGTAACCAAACGGGAATAAATCTGTAAAATAACCGGCGAACGCATCTTTTCCGCCGCGCGCATTACCCCTTTCACCGTTTCAAGATTGTAAACGTTAAACGCAGGGATACAGACGCTTTCCTTTTCCGCAATGTCAAGTATTTCCCGCAATCCGACTAACATATTTAACCCTCCAAAGCGTCAAATTCCACTTCGTCGATGTATTTAGCAAACTCTTTCAGATATTCCGTATAATCGCCCGGCACTTCGCTCATATGGTGGATATACGGACCCTCGATAAGTTTGCGCTCAAGTTTGGGTAAATCCTTGAATTGTGCCCATAGATAGGTTCCGAACGTTTTCGGTCCTTCGCAGGTATGGAATGAACCGCCGAGCAGGTAGTATTTCCCCCTCTCCGCCTGAAAACGCGCAATAGTGTACTGCCCGTCTTTCAAACGAAACGAAGGTTTCGTATTATAAAGGTACGGCTTTTCGCCCTCTGCCTTATATTTCATAGGGAAAGGTCCGCAGTGCCACAAAAGTTCGGCGTTCTCATTTTCAGGGTGGCGGCAGGTAAACTCTCCCTGTATCGGCTTTTCTTTACCTCGCGCCGCCGACAAAAGCAGAACGTTCGTAATCGTCATATGGATATCCCATTCGCAAGTAACGTAAATGTCTTTGTCCGCCAAAAGGCACATAGCGAGGCAGGGATTCGCACCCCAACCGAGCGTAATACCCGTCCAACATTCGCCGCTGATAATGTTGCAATCGTTCGTTTTTGCGAGTTCCTCATAATAGTACACGATTACAAGCATTTTTTTGAGATACTCGTCGTCCAAATTACCGCAGTCGAAAGTCTTTTTGAGACGGACGAGATCCTTTTCAAGTTCCGCCTGTTTCTCCGCATACAACCGTGTAAGATCCTGCACCGCCTCGGCAAGGTTAAATGCTGTAATGTCAATGCCGAATTTTTCGCACAATTCCAATTCATTGTACATGATAGACTTAAAGGGTTTGATGCGCGTCCCGACCGAAAGAATGTGCAGGTTCCGGAAATTATTCACCATACACGCCACACCCAAGAAACGCCGCATCCCCTCGTCAAAAACTTTTTCCTCAACATCACTGTTGTCGATGTAAGAAAATTTGACGTTGTTACGTTTCAACTGTTTACTCATCGCAAACAAACCGCACTGCGTATCGGTATAGCGAATATTATTTGAAAAATTTTTGTCTCGCGGTCCCCACAACAGCGTAGGAACATGCAAGTGTTTAGCAACGAGTCCTGCGCAGTTTTCGTTGCCAAAATTGCAGTTGATGATAAACAGCGCGTTGATCTCCTGCTTTTTGAAGTAGTCTGCTACCGCTGCACAATCGGAATCGAGGCAAAGCACGCCCTCCTCGTTGAGCCAGTCGATATCGACGAATTCCGTCTGCTCGTCACCATAATGCTCTTTTATATACGGAACGATCTTCCGCTTGTTTTCCACCGCATAATCAGACTGAAATATCCCGATGCGTTTGGGCGGTTCCTTGATCCAGCGGCGGATCGGCAGCAAGCCTATTTTTAGTTTATAACTCAACATTGTCTATATACTCCAAAATGCCGAAATCGGCGAAGTCAAAGATTCTGGCATATCTATCCTGATTGACTGCAATGATCGTGCCCGCGCGCTCCACCGCGCACAAATGTTGCACGGCGCCTGAAATGCCGAACGCCACATAGACCTTCGGCGCAACCGCCTGCCCCGTAAGTCCCACCTGACACGCATACGGCAGCAGCCCGTCGTCCACGACCGCCCTCGAACAGCAAAGGCGCGCGTTTCGTTTTGCCGCTGCGTTTTTGATTTTTTCGAGCGCGTTCTCTGCGCCGCGTCCGACAGAAAACACGATGTTGTCTGCGCCGCCCGCCGTGCGGACCGTCGCCATCGTTACCTGCGCACGGCACTCTATCTTTGCCGTGATATTGCCTCCTGCCGCAGGCCGGGTCATCAGCAGCCGTTCCCCGTCCGTTTCCAGCCCCGTGCAGTCCGCGCACAGCCCCGCATCCAAAAAACCGGCGACTTGCGGGGCGAGTACGCGCATCAGTGGTTCGTCCGACCAAAGCACGATTTTTGCGCCGCGCTCTTTTATTTCCCGAGCAATTCCCTCTGCGCTCTTTCCTGCTGTGGGAATTTCCTCCGCGCATTCCGCGATGCGTTCGGTTTCCATTCGGACGTTTCCGACATAAAATACCTTTTTAAGTTTCGGCCCACTGTACGCCGCAGGCGTTTTCCGCTCTTTTTGAAAAAATTCCGCGATCACCTTATCCAGTTCGGAAGGAAGGATGAACGTGCACTTTCTTCTGCCAGACACATTTTCGAAACTTTGGATCACGCGTGTAGGCGAGCCCTTTTGCCCGCATTCTCCGGCGGTAAGCTGCAGTACGTCGTTCCCTATGATTTCAACGGGTGAGCATTTTGAGCGGATGGACGGAAACCGCAATGTTGCCATGCGCTCGAACGTTACGACCTGCCCGCCCGTCAATTGCGATTTGTTTCCGTTGCGCAGGCAGACCGTATTTCCCGCGATCTTCATCACGGACGGCACGATTTCAAACCCCAGCAGCACGGAAAGGCAGGGCGGCACCTGTGCCGTGTCCCCGTCCACGCTCTGCCGACCGCAAAACACGAAGTCGGGCTTTTCCTTCTTTATGAACGCCGCGAGCGTCTTTGCCGTCGCCAGCGTATCCGCGCCCGCATAGGCGGGATCGGTCAAAAGCACGGCGCGTACGCCCAGGCGGGTGAGCTGCGAAAGCTTTTCCGCCGTACCCGGCGGCGCCATGGTTACGGCGGTGATGTGTTCGCACCCGCTTGCGAGCGCGCATTCGAGTGCAGCACCGTCGAACGGGTTCAGGTCCCCGCCGCAATACTTGACGGCGACGATGATCTTTTTATCCTTCATAGGAAAGGCTCCCGAAAAACTCGGCTGTCTTTTTATAGCGGGGATATAACTTTTCATAGACGGCGGCATTTTTTGCTTCCGGCACTACAATGCCCGTACGTTTGCAGCACTTTTCTGCTGCCGCCTGTAACGAAGAGAAAAAACCCGCTGCTACCCCCGCGCACATTGCCGCACCGAAAGACGAATCGCTGTTCTCTACCGTGACCAACCTCAAGTTGAGCGCGTTCGCCGTGATCTGCCGCCACAGCGCACTCTTTGCCCCGCCTCCGAGGATAACGCCGCTATCCGATATCGGGTATCCTTTCTCTTTCAGATAGCGCAGGCAATCTTTCAGCGAGAGCGCTACGCCCTCCATGACCGCGCGGGCAAAGTGCGCCTTGGTATGCGCGGCGGAAACGCCCGTAAATCCTCCACGCAGAGCAGGATCGCCGTACGGCGTTAGTTCCCCGTTCAAATACGGGTGAAACAGCAGCCCGTCGCTGCCGGCGGGGATTTTGCCTGCCATTTCGTCAAACGCCGCATAGTCCCCGCCGAACGTATCGCGGAACCAGCGCAGTGATGCTGCGCTGGACTTTGTCGCCGTTCCCGGATAATACAGCCCCTCCGCCACATGCGAATAGCTGACGAGCTGCTCGTCCGCGATGAGCTTATCCGTCACCAAGCAGATGCGCCCCGCCGTGGCGAGCTTGACCGTCATATCCCCTCTTTTCACCGCGCCTGCGGCAAACACTTCCATCGCCGTATCCGTCGCGCCGCAGATTACGGGTGTGCCCGCGGCAAGCCCACTGGCCTTTGCTGCATTCGGCAATATTTTTCCCGCCTCATCCAACGGCCGCACGAGGCGCGGCAGATTTTCATTTGTCAGCCCCAGCATTGCAAGATAGGGCGCCGACCAGCATGCCGCGTCAAAGTCGTAGAACATGCTCCCCTGCGCTTCGATACAGTCGGTCACAAAATCGCCCGTAAAGCAGTGCCGCACATAATCTTTAGCAAAAAGAACACGCTTTGTCTTGGTCCAGATCTCCGGCTCGTTCTCCTTCACCCACAAAAGCTGCGGGAGCGTCCAGATCGTATCGGGGTAGTGCTTGAACCGTCGGAATATATCTGCTCCGTATTCTCTTTGCAGCCGTTCCGCCTGTTTGCGGCTGCGCGTGTCCGTCCAATAGATCGCCCTCCGCAAAACGCGGAACTCTTCGTCCAAAAGCACAGCAGTGTGCGTCGCCGCGTCGAAACAGACACAGGACACCTCTTCCCCGCACACGTTTGCGCTTGCAAGAACGCTGCGGATGTTGCGGCATGCCGCACTGTACCAATCGCGCGGATCCTGCTCCGCCATGCCGCCGTCGCCGTATGCCGTGGGATACTCCGTCGTCGCCGTCGCCATGGCTTTCCCTTCGGCGGAAAGTAGTGTCGCTTTACTCGCTCCGCCACCGAAATCTATGCCCAGTACATACCTCATATCATTTGTCGTTCTTCGCCGTATAACTCTCGTTGATCCACGTGTGTTCTTCCTGTGTCGTGCTGAAAAGCCCCCGATTGTTCCCCGCCATGATCCACAGGCAGTAGCATCGATATCCGGGCGCGACCGCGCAGGGATGATACCCCTTCGGGATCTCTACAAAATCGCCCGTCCGTATCTTGTATGCCTCATTGATGTCACCCTCTTTGGAATACACCATCTGCACGCCAAAACCCTGCGGCTTATCGAACTCAAAATAGTAAACCTCATCCAGTGCGCCTTCAGCAGGCATATCGTCGACATCGTGTTTATGCGGCGGGAAACTCGCCCAGTTCCCGTCTTCCGCCCAGAATTCGCCAATGTACAGCCGCTGCGCCTCGCGACATTCGTCCAAATTGAATGCGGCGAACCGTTCGAACGGGCCTTCCCCGAGCGTCTTGGTGCGCACCTCTTCGGCATCAATGCGGTATGGTTGGATCGTCTTTTCCGCCGGCGCCTTTGCTACACAGATCCGCACGTCACCGCCGACCGCCGTGACGGTAAACGGAGTATCTTTCCCGATATATACGCCCTCCGCTACGCCGTCAAACGGAGTCTTCCGCTTCCCGACTCTTTCAAAACAGAACCCGCTGCCTTTCACCGTACACGTACCGCTCAATACCATGAGCGCGAATTCTTTGCCCGCTTCCGATATAGAACAGCTCTTGCCTTCGGCAAGTTTGAGCATATCGATCTCTTCATACGTCAGAACACTGTTCCTCGCCGTGATGATACGCTCGTACCCGTATTTTTCGGTATAACTCTTTTTCAGATCCATTTCTTTTCCCTCACTTCACATTTTCAAGAACCATCTCTTCCGCAGAGAGTACGCGAACTGCTTTGTCGCCGAGCGCGAGGAGCTGTTCATACTCCGCAGGGCTCTCTGTCACCACCGTCTCCGCGCCGATATTTTTCGCATTCTCCAACCTGCGCCGCGACACTTCGCGCATCGCCGCGGGCATGTATTCGTTCATAATGAGATTGCCCGCCAAAAAGGTATCCTTCCCACAGCAGAGCATATCCCTGTTTTCGCCGCATTGCGCGACAAGTTTGCGCATGCTCTCCGCATTTTCCAACTCCCGCGCACTATGAAAACTGTCCTGCACGGTATATGCGCGTTTTGAACGGCACACCTCCAATTTCTTCTCCCCGATCAGCTCGAGAAGATAATTTGAAAAACCAACCATCTCCGCCGTGACCGCGATCCCCCATTCCTTGTATTGCCGCTTGATGAAAGAGAGATCTGCCGGATCGTATACGATCACATTTTTATAGCGGTTGAGCTGCGCCGCGCACTCCTTCGCCGCCGATTGCGTTTCCGCCGTGTTGCCCGTCAGAAACCACATGGCATACCCGCTCTCCGGCTCCTCTTTCAGGCAATTGTATCGTATACCCGCCTTGTCCAAAACGGCTGCCGCATTTTTGCAGGAAGCGGGGCTTTTATACCGCGCGTCCTGCCCAAGGTACAGCAATACCTCCGCACCGATTTCGCGCTCAGGGAACCCTTTTGAAAGTACCGCGCCGTATACGTTGCCCGTCTTCTCCTTTGCCTCGAGCATCTTTTCTATGTATGCGGGAATGACACCCGCTAACACCGCATCCGTCTTCGCCTCCTGTATGAACATGACGGGATCCCAACCCGTGACGCACTCCTTGACGCACGCGCCGCAGAGAGAGCATTCGTAAATGTTGTCTATTATTTCCTCCGTTTTCTCCGCATCGCGTACCACAAGCGAAAGCCCAAGCGCTCTTGCCCGCGCCGTGTTGCGCTCCTGCCCCGTGGCGTTCCCGATCGGGCAGATATGCCTGCACATCCAGCAGAACCTGCACGCATCGATATGCGTGCGCGCCTTTTTTGAAATATTCATCCTTCCGCCCCCTCCTTACAGCCCCAATTTATACGGGTTCATGATGCCGTTCGGATCGAGGCTCTTTTTTAACCCTTCGAAAACCTGCATCGCGGGGCCGTATTGTTCTTTCATCAATCTGCCGAGTTTGATCCCCACGCCGTGGTGATCGTTGACTACCCCACCGTTTTCGATTGCCGTTCGCACGCCCAGCGTCCACACCGCGTTGTGCAACCGCATCGCTTCCTCGGGATCTTGCGGCACGTCTTTCCCTTCGATAATAAACCGATCGTAGATCATGCACCCCCATTCATACCAATGCGAAAAATGCGCGATGAATTTCGCCTGCGGAAAATTGCTTTCCACCGCCTTTTTCATTGACCAATAAATCTTTTCGATCTTATCGTACGGCGCGATCGTGTCCATCGTGCCGAACATCTGCGGCAAGTCCATCATGTTTCCGGGATAGAAAAAGGTGATCTTTTCTTTCCACCACTTTTCTCCGTACCCGCTGCCCAGATCTTCCGCTCCGTACTTTTTGAATGTGTCGAGCAGGATGCACTCTTCGACATCTACCAGCTCTTTCACACCCTCGTACGCCACATTCATGAACGCGCCGGGTTTCTCTACCCCCACGATCTTTTTGATGAGGCTCGCTGTCTCCGCATCGTCGTATAGGCGCATGACAGACGGTTTGAATTTTTGCAGAATCTCTCGCCCGGCCATAAACGCGCCGTGCATATCCTTGAACAGAAATCCGCGGAATCTGCGCGTTTCCGGCTGTTCATATATGCGCATCTGCGCCTTCGTGATGATACCGTACGTCCCTTCGCTGCCGATGAAAATTTGGTTGAGATCCGGCCCCGCCGCATGCTTGGGCGCGGGAGAAGTTTGGATGATATCTCCGTTCGGCAATACTACTTCCATTTGCAGGACCATATCGTCGATCTTCCCGTATTTCGTGGACACTACCCCGATTCCGCGGTGTGCCAAGAACCCTCCCACCGTGGAACAGGTCAGCGACGAGGGATAGTGCATCGTCGCATATCCGCGCTCGTTCGCCGCCCATTCGAGATGTTTATAGATCGTGCCCGCGCCGCACTCTATGTACATTCCCTCTTCGTTGATCTCGTAGATCTTGTCCATCCGTTTCGTGTCAAGCAAAATACCGCCGCAAACCGGGATCGCCCCGCCCTGCGTGCCTCCACCTCCACCCCACGTCGTGATGGGTATCTTATAATAATTTGCGATCTTGACTACTTTACTCGTCTCCTGCGCATCTTTCGGGGAAACGATAAAATCTGCCTCCGGCATTCGCCGCCCCCTGTCCGCCCACATACGCGAAAGCCAAAAATAGTCTACGCTGTGCGTCAGTCTGTCGATCTCACGGACTGAACAGTTCTCACGTCCTACCGCGTCTTCCAACTCCGTCAGTATTTGTATCTTTATAAATCTTTCCATTTCGGTCTTCATATCATTTTACCTGCATTTTTCCGCTCTGACGAAGCAAAGGCGCAAAAACCCCTCCCTGCACAGCTCGATTATAAAACTCTACAATGTCGCCACGGTCCGCATAGTACCAATCTCCGAACGGCAGCCTCGAAGGCGTTTCGGCAAGATATCGCAAGACGGGCTTATATAATACTTCCGTCTTTTCCTGTTCGTCGGTTAAGGTTGCCACCCACAGGATCCAGTCTGACTTCGTATAACTTGCACGATTATCCAAAGGAGTGCCAAAATATTCTTGCTTTTCAATATAATAGTTCGTTTCACGTTCGCATATTTCCTGATCTATCAAATGAAACCCGAACAACTTGTCAAACAATATATTATATTTTAGTGAATATGTATCCTCCTTCTCATATGCAAGCGGCCAAATATCTTTTCCTACCTCCCTCTTTAAGGCCGCAGCAAATTTTTTTGCTTTTTCTCTATATTGTGCTGCCATCCTTTCTTTTTTTAATTTGCCGCAAATAACGGAAAAACTTTCTATCCCGACCAAAGCTTTAATGGCAAGGTTTACATTATTAGCCAAATGCCCTGAAAAATCATCGGTACACAATTGACTTTTAGGTTTAAACCCATACTTCTCCAAGTATTGCACCCAACTCGCAAGAAGATCGAAATTCTTTTCTGCTAACTTAATACTTCCTCCCGCGACCATACCTGCCGCAGTCATAATTAGCATGTTACCGCACTCCTCGACCGGCATTTGCTCTTCTATATTATAGACTTTACAACCGGCCGGACGGAGATATAGCATCTGCTTCGTGTTTGGTTTCCCTCCGATCCAATTCAAACCACAGCCATATTTATCATTAATTTTACTTACCCCGTATTGCTGCCCGCAACACCATGGATAAGTTCCTATATCGTGCGGCGCAAATTCGAACGGCCAAACAGGCATTCTTGCAAATTCAAAAATCCCTACCAACATGGCATTGACAAGTTCAGGATTATAAAGCAAATAGAGCGGCATAGATGGATAACTGATGTCTGCTGTTCCGATACATCCATTCGAATTGCATTCTTTTGATAAAAACAACAGTTCTCCTTTTCTATTTTGTACTAATTTATGCGCCCCAATGCTCTGTCGCAGGGCCGCACATGCAAGCAAATAATATCCTTCTCCTATACGCCGACAATCGTTTTTTAATTGCACATCAAATTCTGTGCACCTTCGCGATACATCTTTATAGTCCAAAGCAGCCTCTTCCATCGCGTCGATGATTGTAGATCCATCTTTGAAATAGAATCCTTTCAGCCATTCGCCGAAATAAAAAATCGACACATAATCATCGAATGCAGTCATAAATATGCCATTCAATGATCTGTTTATACTGAGCAAATAATTATATTCTGTTTCTTTACGAATATACTGCGCTACCCCTTCAGAAGTATATCGATTCAACGCAACTTCTGTTACGAAAAAGCTCTCTTCACCAGCTAAATATGTACTGCCCCAATCGGGAGCTACAGTATCATCTGTTTCCGAAAGAACGCAGTTTCTGTAACGGGTGAAATAGGCAGCCTCAAATCCTTTACACGGTAAAACGCCCCCTATAACGGATGCCCGCTCTTTATTATAACAATATTCTTCGCTCAATGCCAATGCTATAGATAAATCGTCCGGTTTTGCATTTTTGGGTTCAATCGAGTATGCGGTATAACAAACCGGACGCGACATCAATCGAATATCGGTCAATAAAAGAGGGGACAAAAAATCCACCTTCAATATAAATTCTTCACATTCAAACGTATATCTGGTTGAAAACGCAAAAACTTCTAAATCCGTCTGTTCCAACGAAACGGCATCATCGCGCCTGCCCAAAAAACAATAGGTCGTTCCATTATATCGGACAAACCCATAAGTTCGCCGTATCTGCCCTGTCCAAAACATTGTATCACTGGCATTGAGCATTTCACTTTTAGACCACACAGAAAACATGGGATCCATAATCCATAAAGGATAGGCCGGTAAAATTCGGTTCATCATTCTCTCCTGATAAATTTTTATTTAACTCTTCCTTGATGCAAAAAAACGGGGAAAATCACATTCTGACGAGGTATAGCAGGCTGTTCCAACCTGTTTTTTATGACATTGTACGTCGTCTCTGCGAGTTGGCGATAATCGATGCAGATAGTCGCAATCTGTTTCATACCGTAGATGATATTGCATAACCCATCAAAACCGATAATGTGTAAATCTGGATACAGCTTGCAAATATCCAATGCCATTTTATCTAATTCCGCCAATATCCTATATGCGGTCATATCATTGTAAAAAAATAAATTGGTGTAACCTGAAGAAATAAGAGAAAATAATTCCTGTACTTTTCTTTTTTCTGAATTAAAAAAAACAACATCGCAATCTTTATCGAGCAACCGAAGTTCTTCCTGAAAGATTGCGTATCTATAATCAGAAAGAGAATAGTCTATACCTATATAAACATATCTCTTTGCCCCACAGAAATTCGCAAGATAGCGCGCAGCTAATTTACTTCCCCGCTCATTGTCGGGAGTAACCATGTCTAAATATTCGTTCTTATGCAGATTGTTTCCGACAAGCACGATATGAATATTATTTAAGCGAGCAAGTTCTTCAACATCTTTTGCTATATCCGCATGCGTCACCAGCAGATCCACTCGCTGCAATACACACTGCTTGATCACATCTGTATTCATCTCATGTTCGTAAATAAATAGAAAACCATATTCGTTTTTCTCTGTAAAAATATTGACTATTTCATTACAGAAAGCACTGAAATACAAATTAATAAATGAACCGAGTCCGATTGCTATAACCGGCCTTTCGTCTTTTTTCATCGATTGGGCAACGCGATTCGGCATATACCCCAGTTCAATCGCTTTTTGTCTTATTTTTGTTTTCAGCTCGTCGGAAACATCATCCATGTCACGCAGGGCATGTGAAACAGTATTGATCGAAACATTAAAATATGAAGCTATCGACTTTAAACTTACATTCTTAGTACTCAAATATTATACTCCTCTTTTGGAAATCAAACATATAAGCTGTTAAAATCAAGCATTATTCACCTGACGATTAACCATGAAGGACTCTTTTAATATCAATCTTTCCATTTTTGCGTGATTTTATCCATATTTAATCACTTATTGAATGATATCTCCAGTTATCGGATCAAATAAATAGATGTCTTCCGCGGAAAATTGAACAAAAACCGTATCTTTTGTACTGATTTTTGTCTTTGCGTCCATTTGCCCGACCATATCTTTTCCGCAATAATCGAAATGCACGTTGTATTCTCCGCCCAACAGTTCGCATACCGTGGGTTGTACGATAAACCCGCCCTGTACATTCCTATCGCCCGAGGCATCGTACTTTTCAATCTTGAAACGTTCGGGACGAATGCCGGCGATCAAACCGTCTCCCGACAAGAGACTCTCTTTCAGCTTTTCAAGTTTTTGCTCGGCGATCTTCTTTTCGAATACAAAGTCTTCCGTTTTGGGAACTTTTTTAG